>VGXN01000001.1 GCA_016873335.1 Phycisphaerae bacterium
TGTTTCAAGGCGGCGAAGCGTAGGCGACTGCGGTAGAATCAAAAAAACAGGGTCCTCGTAGCTCAATTGGATAGAGCGTTGCCCTCCGAAGGCAAAGGTTGCGCGTTCGAATCGCGCCGAGGACGTTTGGCAAAGTTCAGAGGTGTGGGGATGGGCGATGAGCGCTGACGCTGAGGGTGAGGGTCTCTAGACCGCATCAAGCGACTTTTTTGGCAGTTGCGAGTTGCTTCGATCAGCAGGCACCGTACAGTGTTTCATACGGAGCGAACCATTGAACGGCGCCGGCATCCATCCACTCGCTGGTCCCCCGACGGAGTTTCATGCGGGGAGGGTTTCCTCGTTTGCCAGCACTGCAGTTCGATGTGCGTGCAGCCTTGTTGTTGCCTTGCTTCCGACGCTTCCGGTGAACGCACAACTTGCCGTTGACTTGGACGCCCTGAACGCGCCTGTGGGTGGTTCGACTTTCGACCGATTTGGAGCGGCAGTTGAGTGGCAGAGCAGTTACATCTTGGTTGGAGCACCGAGTTGGACCTCCATCTCACCAACCCTCGGTCCGCAGACCGCATCGGGCGCGGTACACGTGTACTTCCCGATTGGGGGTGGTGTTTACACCTATGCCGGCACAGCGACGGAACCTGAACCGCAACCGAACAATTTTTATGGTCAGGCACTGTCCGCAACAGACGGATGGGTTGCGGTCGGTGCTCCTGGCACCAACCTGCCAGGAGGTTGTCCTTCGGGCACCTGTCTGCAGGCGGGTGCCGCCTGGATCTGGCGAAAATCAGGGAATGTGCTTGCCAATGTCGGCAAGGTCACACATGGGGACCCGCGGGCGATTGATCTGTTTGGCTCGGCGGTGTCCCTGTGGAATGATCGAGAGAGTGGCCGGCCGCCCGAGCTTGCGGTTGGTGCGCCCCTCGACGATGCTCCTTCGACCAACTGCGGTTCAGTGACGATCTTCGCACTATCGAGCCTGACGGGAGAGTTTGAAAAAACGGCATTCATTGCTGCGCCAGTCCTTCCAGGTGCTTCCAGTTTCTCGGCTTCGGATGGCTTGTTTGGCTGTACTGTCGTTCATGATGGCGATCTGTTGATTGTCGGCGCAAAGCGTCGAACGGAGAGCGTGGACAAGCAGGGGCTCGTGTTTGTGTTCCGCCGAAACATCGACGAATCCGCCGAGCCGATCATGCCGAGTCCGACAGCCTGGGGACCGTGGAAGTTGATGCAGGTTCTTCGGACTGCAACAACGCCACTCGTTTCGGAGGAGTTTGGAACTTCGCTCGACCTCTACGGCAACCTGCTCGCAGTCGGCGCGCCCGGTGGATCCACGAGTCCTGGCTCAGTCACGGTGTTTTCAGTGGTTGACCAACTCGGTTCTTCGTTCATACCGACAGGCAGGATGGAAGCGGTCGGCGGACGAGATGGCGATCAGTTCGGGGCATCGGTCCAAGTCACCTCGAGCATCTGCTACGTTGGGGCCCCCGGCTACGACGCGGGCAGTGGCGCAACGTCGGTCTCGGACCGCGGTGTTGTGTACGAGTTCAAGTGGAACCCCAGCGCCTTCTTCTGGGAGCAAACTTTTGTGCTTCACCCGCTCCTGCCCGCGCAGTCGGTGGACCCAACCGTCTCGATGGGTGTTGCTGGGGCGGGGATGGGAACATCGCTCGCACTCGGAGTTGGCGAGATCGTTGTGGGTGCACCGAAGGCGAACAATGCTTTCCCATCGCAAGGGCTTGTCATGGTT
Source organism: Phycisphaerae bacterium (assembly GCA_016873335.1). GTDB lineage: Bacteria > Planctomycetota > Phycisphaerae > Phycisphaerales > SM1A02 > F1-60-MAGs104. Next base: position 1,745 of record VGXN01000001.1, read on the forward strand.
TATGAGAGTGAGCGGGGCACCTGCTACGGTGACATCAACGGCGATGGGGCTGTGAACTCCCCCGACCTCGCCCTGCTGTTTGCCACCTGGGGAAGCAGTGAACAGTTTGCCGATCTCGACAATGATGGGTTGGTTTCAGGTCTGGATCTCGTAGTCCTGCTGGCTTCGTACGGTCCGTGTGGCCTCTGAGAGTGCTGCCACGGGTATCCAACGGAGTTCATGCGGGATGTGGCGCCCTCGATTGGGATAGTCTGCCTGCATGGAGATTGGCGATTTTCAGCGGCTGATTCGCGAGCGGTATGACGCCACCGATAGGGCTCGGGGACCCTCCAAGACATTCGTCTGGTTCGCGGAGGAGTTTGGCGAGCTTGCGCATGCGATTGGGCAGTTTGAGAAGGGAACTGGAGATCCTGCAAACCTGCGCGAAGAGTTCGCGGACTGCCTCGCGTGGATGTGCACGCTCGCGAACATCTGCGATGTGGATCTCGAGCAGGCGGTTCGCGCGAAGTATCTCGAGCAAGGCGGGCCAAAGGGCATCAAGTGAACGCGCCTGCCTGTTCGGTGTGCGCGGCGCACGAGCCACGCGCGGAGTTCGTCGCATGGGAGAGCCCGCGTTGGATCCTCCGCCATCATCCGTATCCCGCGCCGCTGTGCGGGTGGTTCCTGCTCTGTGCGCGGCGGCACGTCGCGAGTGCGGCTGATCTGGACGCGGAGGAAGCGCGCGAGTTCACGCAGGTGCTTGGCGCATGCATGCGTGCCCTTCGGACTTCTGCGCAGGTGCCGCGCGTGTATGTCGTGATGTTCGGGGAGGGTGCGCCGCACCTGCACGCTCATCTCATTCCCCGCGATCCCGCGTGCGAGGGGACCCGCGCATGGGCTGTTGCCGATTGGTACCGAGCCGTGGAGCGTGGTGAACGAGCTCCTGCGCTCCCGGATGCGGTCGAGGGGGTCATCTCGCTGATGCGGGCGCGGCTCACCGACGAACTTGCCAGCTTCACTCACGCGTGATCACACGCGCGGGTTCGCTCCCTGAAGGTGGAACATCCTTTCGCGGCGGACGAGGTCGAGAACTGCAGCACGATTCACTCGGAAGCCTCGTGTGGGCGCGGTGCGGATTCGCTCGCCAGCGCTGCGGCGCGAAGTGAACTCGCCCGATCGGCGGCCGCGCATCCTGCGATGTATCCGCTCGCCCACGCCCACTGGAAGCTGAAGCCGCCAATGCGTCCATCGACATCGAGGACTTCGCCGCAGACGAAAAGGTTGTCCGTGCGGCGGCTCATCATGGTGGCGCCATCAATTTCGTGGAGAGGAATCCCGCCCGCGGTCGTCTCGGCAGCGGTGAATCCGCGCGTTCCGCTTGGCATGATGTCGCATGCGCAGAGGAGCCGCGTGAGCAGTTGCCTTCGATCGCGTGGAATCTGTTGCACGCCAGCGGCACTATCGATCTGCGCCTCCACACACGCAGCGCGCAGAAAGCGTTCCGGGAGCAGCCCGTGCAAAGCTGCGAGCACACTTCGTCCCTTGACTTCGAGCAGCCGCTGATCCAGCGCCTGGGGCGAAAGCCCTGGCAGCCACTGGATGATCACGCGTGCCGCAGCATCCGCCGCGTGCGCATGGATCCAGTGACGGCTCGCATCAAGGATGGCGGGGCCGCTGAGACCGAAGTGCGTACAGAGCACCGCACCCTCGATGGGCTTCAGGGGCTTCCCATGCACGTGCACGCGTGCGCCAGAGGCGAGGGCAAGCGTGATGCTGGCAGGGAGTGAAACGCCGCTGAGTTGGCGGAGCCAATGTCCATCGGGCAGCGTCAGTGGCACAAGCGCCGGTTCGATCAGTCTGGTCGTGGTGTGTCCAAGCGCCCGTGCCATCACAAAGCCCGCGCCGTCGGAACCAGATCGCGGGAGGCTCATGCCGCCCGTACCGAGGATGACGCAGCGCCCACGCATCGGTCCGCGCTCCGTCGCAAGGTCGAAGCCGTCACCGCATGCGCGAATGGACTCGACGCGGCATGGATGCACGACATGAACGCCCGCAGTCGCGGCTGCGCCCAGCAGGGCATCGAGCACGGTTCGTGCCTTGTCGGTGACGGGGAAGAGCTTTCCCGTCTCCTCACGTTTCAGCTCCACGCCGCACTGCGCGAAGAAGCGGATGGTCTCGTCCACGGGAAAGCGACGCAGCACGGCGCGGATCGCAGCGGGCGGTGCGCCACAGTAATCGCGTTCATCCACGGCATGATGCGTCACATTGCATCGACCACCGCCCGCGACCAGAATCTTCGCGCCGAGGGTCTTCGCGCCATCGAGGGCGGTGACATGCAGATCGGGGCATGTCCTCGCAGCCCATGTCGCTGCAAAGAGTCCTGCGGCGCCTGCGCCGACGACGACGATGTCCGTGCACGCGGAAGCCGCGCCGCTCATTGGCCCTTCGGCAAGAGAACATCCGTCTCGATTGCCTTGAACTTCTCGCCCGAGAAACGCAGCGTTGCCTTCTGCCCGGGCGTTCCCCGGACAAGAAAGCGGAACGCTCGCGCACCAAGTCCGGGGATGCCATCGTTCACCCGCAGACGCGTGGGTTCTGCGACGACGGGATCGAACGCAGGCTCGAGCCGATTGGGAACGGGGCCCGCAGCAACGACGATCGGTCCGTCCGCTGCCGCTGATGTCCATGTGAGTGTGTCGGGCATGCCGATCGAGCGTGCGGCGGCGCGCGCAGTCCGCGTCGGAATGCGGTGATCGTTGACGATCTCGACGGTGACTGCCCAGATGCCGCTGCCAAGCGGTTTCACTTCAACGCTGCGGAACGCCACCCGCGGCATCTGTCCAGCATGGAATGCGGTGAATGCGAAGTTGCGGTGCGCCTCCTCCTCGAGCATGAATGGTGGCGGCAGACGGCTCGACCACTTGTTGGGACCGCCCACGAGCACCGTGCCGAACTCCGGGTGCGGCAGTTCGGTCCAATCGGTGACGGTCTGCCCGAACAACAGTCGATCGCGCCACCGCATCATCTGCTCTGGGGATGGTTCGCTTCCATTCTGCAGGATGCGGCGATCGGTCCAGAGTTCATCCGTGAACGAGATGACGCCAATCGATTCCGCCATCCAGTTCACGAAGCCACCATGCACCGTGTACAGATCCTTGTAGATCACCATCGGCGCGTAGAAGGGCATCATCTCTGCGCCCGCAGCTGCAATCGAGTCGTACACGGCACGGTCGGCGCCCGAGTACTCGCCCTCCCGGTACGACGCGCCGGGTCCGCGCAAGATCATGCCGCCTGCGTTGTGATAGCTCTGCGACGCGGCGATGTTCGGATGGCGCAGAATCCACTGCGCGACGGCACGCGTCTCCGGGTAACTCAGCGGCATATCGCCCGCGCCCCCCTGAATGTGGTCGGGTTGCCAGTCGCATGGCCAATTGCGGTTCATGTCGTAGCCGCCCGGACCGTCCTCGTTCACCTGACCATCGCCGTCGTTGTCGATTCCTTCGCTGCCGACATACGACCATTCGCCATACTCGATCGTCCCATCGGGACGCGGTTCGCGAGAGACGGCCTCGAGCAGGCGTGGATCGCGGGGGTTCCTTCGGTGCGTTCCAAACTTGTCTCGGCGCCACATCTGTCCGATGGACTTGTCGCCGTCGAGATCGTCGGGACCGTCCTCGTCCACGGCACCATCGCGGTCATTGTCCGTGGGAACGAGCCCCGTTCGGAAGGAGTGCGGGCTCGACTGCATGGAGAACCACGCGGCGCGTCCATCGGGGTTCATGGAGGGCAGGAAGTAGAACGCGCATCCGTCCACAAGTTCCGTGAGTGGTTTGACCTTGCCGTGCGCGCGGCAGAGCGCGTCGATCGAGTAGAGGACTGTCTCTGTTGCCTGCAGTTCGTTCCCGTGGATGTTGCCATCGATCCACATGGCAGGCTTCGTCTCGGCAGGTCCTGTCGCTGGATTGTTGAGCGTGATGACCCGAAGCGGGCGACCCTGTGCGGACGCGCCGATGGTTTCGATTGTCAGCAGGGATGGATATGCCTTCACAAGCGTGTCGATGACCGCGTCCACTTCCGCCGCGTCGTAGTAACGGTTCCACGCGATCGATGTTGGAGCATCGATCTGCTGCTGCCCACGGCAGGGAAGCGCAAGCAGGCAGACCGCGGCACACGCGAGATGCGCACGCAGCATCATGGCAGCACCTCGTCGCGCACTGTGACCGCACCATCGACAACCGTCGTGCGCAGCGTCCGCTGCGGGCGCCACCGAAGGTCGATGTGGATCGGTTCACCGGGCGATGTCTGCACGATCCAGTGCAGCGACTTGCGCCCGCCTGCACCCCCAAGACCATCGACGATGTTCACGCGCTGCCCGCTCTGGACCTGCGCCTTCGGCACGGAGAGGCTCACGACAACGGGGCTCGCTCGTCTGCTGTTCCTGCCCATCGCAGGCGCAGTGGGCAGCCACCCATCGTTCACGATCTCCGCGTCGATGTCCGTGAGTCCGGGTGCAAGTGTGCGCGTGCGGATGTTGGTCAGCCGCGGCTTTGGGCAGCCTGCAATCAGTTGTGCTGTGAAATCCGCGGCGGCGCCGCCAAGGCGAGCCAGCTCCGCGGACGGTGGCTCGCTGCGTGCGCGTGGCGTGAAGCCGCCGATCTCGACCGGTCCGAGTGTCGGGTGTTCAAACGCCTTCCATGGAATGAACGCACCCTCTTGCGTGGAACGGTCCATCCACAGCAGCCACTCTGCGCCATCTTCGTCCTGTGGCTTTGGCGCATCGCTCGGCGGTGCTGGCGTTCCCTCCGGCAGGGGCGGTGCATCGGGACAGCCCCATGCTTGCGTGGCGATCGAAAGAATCCCGCGGTGGGCGTACATCCACAGGGCGAACGACCCGGCGGGGTCGCACTCGGCGCTGCGCTTCTGACCCGACGCCACCTTCCAGCGTCGTGCCAGTTCTTCGAGGAGCGGTCGGTCCGCCTCTTCCACGAATGCAGGGAACCGTCCCGAAGACTCGCGCGGCTTGTGATCTGGAATGCGCAGGAGATTGTCCCAGCGCCCGAGCACCAAGGCGGCGTAAATGCTCGGTCGCTCGGTGACAAAGCGCGCGAGTGCGAGCGACTCCGGTTCACTCAGCGGCATCTCGCCTGCTGTGCGGTCGAACTCCTTCCACATGTGCGGGAAGTTGCGGTCCACGTCAACGCCGCCGACGGAATCCTCCGCCACCTGGAGATCGCCATCCTTGTCGAGCCCCTCCACGTGAAGGGTGCACGTTGCGCGGACGTCCCGTGCAGGATCCGGCGTGCGCATCAGGCGCGGATCGGCAGGATCGGGCAGATGGGTGGGGGGCGTCTCGGCGGGCGGCGCGAGCCTGCGCATCATCGTGATGACGCCATCGCCGTTGATGTCGCACGGCGGATCCTCATCGATTCGCCCATCCCTGTCCTCGTCGATGGGGCGAGCGTTCCGCAGCGACAGCTCGGGCGCCTGCACGGCACTTGCGTGGAATGCATCGGGATTCGCGCATGGGATGATGAGCAGCGTGACGCCATCCAGTTTCTCGGGATCAGCGAGCAGTCGCTTGGCACACTCGACCGCGATCGTCACGGTGCCTGGTCGACTGCCATCGAGCCCGCCAACCATGAGCAGTGCTGGCTGTCCCGACGCCTTCGCCAGATCGCGGCTGATGCGAAGGCAGTCGATGGACGCACCGCCCCGCGATGTGCCGATCGACAGGATGTCCGCGTTGCGCGGATGTGCCGTCACCAACTGCCGCGCCAGAGCAAGCGCATCCGCCACGGCATCCGCAGCGCGAGCGGCGTGTGCGGCAGCGGCTGCGCACAGAAGAACAGCGAGCATTCCTGCGGTGCGCATCAGAGTTCCGTATCCAAGGTTGCGTTCTCCATCAGATAGAGACCGACCAGCCATTTCTCGACCACATAGGGATCGATGCGGAAGATGCCTTCGAGCGTTCCCACGCGCACGACATGACGGCGCGAGTTGTCCGCAGGGGCGACGAGTTTCACCTCGATTGCGTCGTACGGTGATGGTGGAACGCCGATGCAGCAGCCGTCCCACTGGTTCAGCATCACGAGGCACTCGCTCGCTTCGGTGACAATCAGCGGAAACGCGATGTAGCCCGAGATGCGGACGTGCGCCCCATCAAGCAGTGCGATGCGCTGTGGAATCTGCTTCTCACCCAAGCGGGGGATGAATGTGTCGGCGGCGCTCATGAGCAGCTCCCAGGAGACTTCGTAGGGTCTTTCCGCGGTGCCGCTTCCTTTGATCGTGTACTTCCCGTCCGCAACAATTGCTCCGTCCTTCTCCACAAGCCGACCTGGGCGCACGGTTGCCCCCTTGACTTGCTTGTCGAGTCCGATGGTGAGGCTGCCTGCAAGCGGTGCAACCGGAGCCGAGGATGCTGCGGGCGAGTCCTTCGCTGCAGGTGCGCCGACTGCGGCGGCGCCCGTCGCCTCAGTCCGCGTGCTCTCGGCGGGGACAGAGCGGGGCGCCGCATCTGCGGTTGGATCCCTTGGCGCAGGGGCGCTCTCCATCACGAGTCCCTCGGGCGCGGGTGCCGTGCGCCACCACAGGATGATGGCGCTTCCAATCAGCAGGGCGATCAGTATCCAGAGTGCGCGCATGGGAGGAAGAGCCTAGGCAAGCGGGCGAAGGTGGCGGGCGATGGATGTGCGATATGCCTTGACTGCAGGGACGATGCCGGCAAGAGCAGCCAGCACCACGGCGCCTGCTGCCACGAGGATCGCGGACCGCGGATCCACGGTACCGCCGATGACAAGTCCGACCCGATCCTGCAGGAACGTCGTGGCGATCTGTCCGCCGATGAGTGCCAGCGAGAAGCCAATCCCAGCGCCAAGCAGACCAATGAGGGTGCTCTCGGTGATGGCGAGCGCGAAGACCCGCCATGCACTGGCGCCGAGAACACGCAGGATCGCCACTTGACGCCGACGCAACTCCATCGAGGAGACCATTGCGAGCATGATGCTCGCGGCGCTTGAAACGAGCACCACGACAGCCATCGCAACGAACAGCCAGTCGACATCCCCGATCAGGGCCATGAGCCTGCCGATCTGCTGCGCAGGCTGGGCGACGGTGATCGAAACATCACGTCGCATGCGGTCGAACTGTGCAGCGATCGATGCGGATGAATCGCTCCCCGGTCGCGTGGGAATTCGCAGAAGGATCCCCGTGATCAGTTTCTCATCATCACGGAGGTCTGCCTCATCGACATGCAGGTGGTCATGATGCTGGTCGTGTTCATGATCGGCATGTTGATCATGTCCTGCGTCGGTCGGAGACGCCGCCGCGGAGTCCGCCTTCGTGGTGGGGGCATCGGTTGCTGGTGCTTCCGTTTCGTGCGCCCGCTTCTCCTCCGCATGAATGACCCATGTGCTCACGAGGTTCGTGAACAGCGCCCGATCGTGTGCGGAGCCTGTCGGCTGCAGGACACCGACCACCTCGTAGGGATGGTCCGCGTGTTCGTGCCCGGCTTCTCGGCTTCCGCCGCTGCCATGGGAGAAGACAATCTTCTGTCCGACCTGCAGGTTGTGATCCTTTGCGGCCGTCGATCCAGCGACCACTTCGAACGCATCCTCAAACACGCGCCCATCGGAAAACTGGAAAGGCATCCCAGCGACTGGCTCAAAGTCCGTGAAGAATTCCTCACTGGTCGCCATGACGGGACTGCCTCGGAAGGAATCGCCGAGTTGCGTGGGAATGCACCACTGCCATGGGAACCCGCCCTCAATCTCCTTGAACTTCGCCCACGGGATCGGGTTGGCGGGCGCGTTGGCGTAGAAGAGTCCGTTGAGGACCGCAACAAGCGGACTCGCGTCCGCGCTGATGAGCAGATGAATGTTCCCTGTCCCGCGGCGAAAGGCCTGCGATGCGGCCTCGCGGAGCGACAGAAGCACAAGCAGCAGCGCAACAGCGATGGCAACAAGTGCCGTGGCAACAGAGGTGGCAAGCGCGCGCGTTCGCAGGCTGCGAAGAACGATCGTCATGTCGCCCATGCCGCCGCTCATCTCGCCGCACCTCCGCCTGCCGTGTCCGCAGCCACGCCAAACTGCTCCACATCCACCGTTCGTGTGAACACGCTTCGCAGCGCGGGGTCGTGGCTCGTGACGACAAGCGCGGCACCCGCCACGCGTGCCGCACTTCGGATGAGTTCAACCGCAGCTTCCGCGTTGGCAGGATCGAGGCTCGCGGTGGGTTCATCAGCCAACACGACCGACGGCTCCGTCACAACCGCACGCGCCACGGCGACGCGCTGCTGCTGACCGACCGACAGCCGCTCAACCGGTGCATGCAGATCCCGCATGCCGAGGCGTTCAAGCGCTGCCTCCGCACGACCGCGCGGCTGATCAAGGGTGGGGGCCCCGAGCATCAGCGACAGCATGACATTCTCGAGCGCAGTGAAGCCCTGCAGCAACTGAAAGGTCTGGAACACCATGCCGACATGCCGCCCGCGGAAGGTGTCGCGCGCGCTGCCGCTGAGCGCACACATATCAGTCCCGCCGATGAGAATGGAGCCTGTTTCGGGTGACTCGATTCCAGAAATCAGATGGAGCAGCGTGGACTTGCCGCATCCCGAGGCGCCCGCGAGCAGCACCTGTTCCCCGGCGGCAACATCGAGTCGTGCCACCTCGATCGCGAAGCCGCGGTCGTAACGAAAGCGCAGTCCGCGAATCGACACGCCGCCTTGGGACTGAGACGCGACCACAGTCGTGCAAGATTAGCCGATGTCTCCGATGCCGAGCGATGCGCCATAGAGCGTCAGCACATCCTCCCGCAGGCGGGCGATCTCACTGCTGCGCAGCAGTGGATCGGCGGCGAAGATGCGTTCGGCTTCGTTGCGCGTCTCCTCAATCAGTGGCAGATCACGGTCGAGGTCGGCAACCAGCAGTGGTGCAAGTCCCGATTGGCGGGCGCCAAAGAACTCGCCGGGACCGCGCAGGCGCAGATCCATCTCCGCCAGTTGAAAGCCATCCGTGCAGGACGCGACCGATTGAAGGCGCTGCTGTGCAACATCGGTCGCTGGATCTCCAATCAGCACGCAGTAGCCGCGCCGCCCTCCGCGTCCGACGCGGCCGCGCAGCTGGTGGAGTTGCGCGAGTCCAAAGCGCTCCGCATGCTCGATCACCATGATGGACGCGTCTGGGATGTCGACGCCCACTTCAATCACGACGGTTGCAACAAGTGCGTCCAGTTCCTTCCTTCGGAATGCTTGCAGGACGCGGTCCGCATCTTCACTGCGCATCTGCCCGTGCAGTTGTCCGACACGCAGTCCGGCAAGCTTCTCCTGCGACAGGCGTTCCGCGTGTGACGCGACGTCCTTCAGCCCATGCCCCGCATCTTCGACGGCCGGCACCACCACAAAGGCTTGATCGCCGGCCTGCAGGCGCGACCGAACCCAGTCGTACACCTCGCCCGCGCGTCCTGGTGGCATCACGCGCGTCACGGGCGGTGTTCGCCCGGGAAGCAGTCCGCGCAGCGATGAGACATCGAGATCGCCGAAGAAGGTCAGCGCGAGCGTCCGTGGAATTGGGGTTGCGGTCATCACAAGCAGATGAGGCATGGACCCCGCGGCGCCAGACTTCCCACGCAACACGGCGCGTTGCTCCACGCCGAAACGGTGCTGTTCATCGATCACGGCGACCGCGAGACTCCGAAAGCGGATGTCGCCCCCGAGCAGCGCGTGCGTTCCAATGACAAGGTCGAATGCGCCTGCCTCGATGCCCATGCGGACCATCTCACGGTCCGCCGTGCGCATGCTGCCGTGCACAAGCGCCGTACGAACGCGGCTGCCCGAAAGCATGGATTCGATCACGGCGTGATGCTGTTCGGCGAGGATTTCGGTGGGCGCCAACAGCACCGCCTGATGCCCATGCGCCACGGCGCGGAGCATCGCGTACACGGCAACGGCAGTCTTGCCCGATCCCACGTCACCCTGCAGCAGGCGGTTCATCGGGAGTGTCCGCTGCAAGTCCTCGTCGATCTCCGCACATGCCTTCACTTGCTGCGCCGAGAGCTCGAAGGGGAGGCGCGCAACAATCTTCGCGCGCACCTCTTCGCTGAACGGCAGCGCCACTGCCTTGGTGGTGTGCCTCACCTCCCAGCGGCGCATCGCCATCGCCAGTTGCAGGCGCAGGAGTTCATCGAAGGCGAGTCGTTCGCGGCCCAGTCGCGCCTCGTCGAGGCTGGCGGGTGCGTGCACCATGCGAAGTGCGTCCGACAGCGTGGGGAGCGCGCGCCGGGCGCGAAGCGGGTCGGGGAGTGTGTCCTCCACGCTTCCCGTGATCTTTGGCAGCGTCTGGCGAACGAGCCACTCCAGGTGGGCGCTCGCGACCTCCTCGCTTCCCCTATAGATCGGCTTGAGGCGGCCGACCTCGGGAGCAGTCGACGGCACGTCGGGCGGCGCGTGTTCCCAGCGGGGGTTCACCATCTCCACCTTTCCCTTGCGCAGTTGTGTCTTGCCACGCGCGACGCCAACGGCGCCCGGATGCAGCCGTGTGGCCATCCACGGCATGTTGAACCAAGTCAGTTTGATGGTGCGCGTGCCGTCCGTGAGTTGCGCTTCGATGCGCGAGTGCCTGCCGGTGGTGCGGCGCACCTTGTCGATCTCGCCACGGATGGAACGGATCACCGTGCGCTGCGCTTGCGGATCGAGCGCACTGGTCGCATCGACCGCATCGTGCACGGACTCTTCCGCCATTTCCGTTTCGTAACGCATGGGCAGGTGCCACGCGAGATCGCCAAGCGTGCGGATGCCAAGGCGCTCGAGCCGCTCGACCGCGTTCACATCGAGAATGCCCAGATGCGCGATCCGAGCCGTCAGGCGTCCCGTGGCGGTTCCAGGCGAGTCATCGGTCGGTTGCAGAGAGTCCGACTGCACGTCCCTACGATAGCCCCATGGCACGGCGCACCGCCGATCACCGCACGCTCGCGCAAGGGCTCTTTCCCAAACCCGCCGAAGAGCCCGCCGCGCCGCAAGAGCCGCTCACGGTCTCCGCGCTCGCGGCTCGAATCCAGCGCACGCTTGAGCAGGGCATCGGGCAGGTCCTGGTCATTGGCGAGGTGTCGAACGCGCGCTGCGTGAGCGGTCACTGGTATTTCAGCATCAAGGATGCGGAGTCACGCATCGACTGCATGATGTTCCGCTCCACGGCGGATCGGTCCACGGTCAAGCCGGTCGATGGCGCGTCGCTGCTCGTGCGAGGCACGGTGACGCACTACAAGCCGCAAGGAAAGACGCAGATCCAAGTCAGCCAACTTTCCCACGCTGGGGCGGGGGATCTCGATGCGCGGTTCCGTGAGTTGTGCGAGGAACTGCGGTCGCTTGGTTACTTCGATGAGTCCGCAAAGGTGCCACTGCCCGCGGTGCCGATGTGCATCGCGCTGCTCACGAGCGCTGGCAGCGCCGCAGAGCACGACTGCCTGCACGCCGCCGCGAGTGCGTTCCCGGCGACCCGCATCGTTGCGGTCGATGTGCGGGTGCAGGGAAGTGGCGCGGCAGCAGCCATCGCGAATGCCATTGCCGCTGTGGATGCCGCCGCACCGCGTCTGGGGATCGAAGTGATCATCCTCGCTCGCGGCGGCGGCAGCCTCGAAGATCTCTGGTCCTTCAATGAGCGCGTGGTGGCGGATGCGATCTTCGCCTGCCGCACGCCCGTGGTGACGGGCGTTGGTCATGAGAGCGACACGACCATCGCAGATCTTGTGGCGGACTTCCGTGCGCCGACTCCGTCGCGGGCGATCACGGAGACGCTGCCCGACCGCGCCGCGTTGCACGAGCAAGCATCGGCGCTCGCGCGGCGGCTTGTCCGCGCGCAGGGGGCTCTGCTTGAGCGCGCTGCGGCGCGGGTTCACGCGGTCGCGCGCGCGCGTGCCGTCTCGGATCCGACGGGTTCCATCGCGGTGCAGACGAGGCGCCTGTCTGCGCTCGCCGTGGCACTCGGCGGAACGATTGCGGCGCGATTCGATCGGCAGCATGCGTATGCGCAGTCGCTCTCGGCACGGCTTGAGCGGCATCATCCGCTGCAGTGGCTCGCGGTGCAGCGCACAAGGGTCGAGGCAGCAGGCGCGAAGCTGTCTCATGTCCTCGGCGCCTCACTGATGCATGTTTCGGCCGCGATTGATTCGGCGGCCCGTACGCTTGAAGCTGTCGGACCGACGGCGGTGTTTCGCCGTGGCTTCTCGCTCACGCTTCGCCGAGACGGCACCGCGGTTCGATCGGTTCGGGAGGTCGAAGAAGGCGCGCTGATTGAAACGGTGCTCGCGGATGGGAGCATTCGCAGTGCCGTTCAGTCGAAGCAACCGAACACGCCGGCCTGAATGACGCCGAGCCCGCAGATTCCCAAGCGCATGCGTAGACTGCCGCCATGGCTGCCATGAGAGCAACGGATGGTGCGCATGGTTCCGAGAGGACTCCCCGCGCAAGAGCCGCGGCGCCGCCCTCCGCGTCCGAGACTGGCGAGAGCGTCTCGGCCCTGACCTACGAAGTGGCGATCGCCGAGCTCGAAGCGATCATCGCTCGGATTGAGTCGGGAGAGATCCCGCTCGAGGAAAGTCTGCAACAGTATCGACGCGGAGCCGCGCTTGTCCGCCGATGCAGAGATGTGCTCGATGCAGCGAAGACGGAGGTGGAACGAATCTCAGCGTCCGACCTCGCCAAGGGCGACTCCCCCCGCTGAGCGTTCTTTCGATGGATCTTGCCGATAGACAGACTTGATGGAACACGGGATTGACCACTGGCTGACCATCTGGGGGCCGCATGCGGTGGGCGCTTTGTTCGCGTGGGCAATGGGAGCGTGCATCGGCAGCTTCGTGCAGGTGATTGGCGAGCGCATGCCCGAAGGCATCAGCATCATCCGCCCGCCGAGCCGCTGCGTGCACTGCGGCAGGAGACTTGCGTGGCATGAAAATCTTCCCGTGTTCGGTTGGATCATCTGCCGTGGGCGCTGCGGGTCATGTGGAGGTCGCATCCCAATCCGCTATCCGATCATTGAGTTCGCGGTCGGGATCCTCTTTGCGGTCGTGTACCTGCAGTTGTTCGCCGCCGACTATGGTGGCTCGTGGCGATCGGTGGGTGGTGCGTTCTACCAATCCCAGGGGTTCTTCGGATCGTTGCCCGCACTGTGCGCGGTCTGCGTACTGCTCGCGGCACTGATCGCCGCAACACTCACGGATCTTCGCATCTATTCGATTCCGCTGGCCATCACGCTGGTGCCCACAGTTGTTGGTCTTGTCGCTTGGCCGCTGCAAGCCGCGGTGGCATCGCCCATCGCCCCCTCGAAGTGGCCGCTCCAGTTGCCCAGTGGACCGACAACGGCGGCGGCACTGGTGGGCGGCATGGGGCTCCTCACTTCGCTCGCGCTGACCGCAGGCGGACTTTGGCGGCGGTCCTTCAGCGACTACGGCACGTTTGTTCGGCAAGGCGAGGTGTTTGCCAACTATCCGCACGCGAGGCGTGAAATGTGGGTCGAACTGCGTTTCTTGCTCCCTGTTGCGTGTGGGTTGGTCGGCGGTTGGCTGCTCGGTCGCTGGCTTGAGTGGACACCGACGCTTGAAGTGCAAGCCACTGCGGCATCACTGCTTGGATACTTTGTGGGAGCGGGGCTGGTGTGGGTTGTGCGCATCGCGGGCACCCTGTGGAGGGGGCAGGAAGCCATGGGGCTTGGCGATGTCCACCTGATGGGGGCGGTTGGCGCGGTCATGGGTTGGGTGGACCCCGTGACGGCGTTTGTTGTCGCGCCGTTCCCTGCACTCGCATGGGTTGGGATATCCCGTCTCTTCAGAGGTGGTGGCGCCCATCGCATGCGCGAGATTCCCTACGGACCCTGGCTCGCGCTTGCACAGGTTCTGCTGATGGTCGCCCGACCGTTCTTCGTGCAAGTCGGTCGTGCACTTTTCCCCGCATTCTTTGTCTGACCCCCTTTACTTCGCAGACCGAGTTTTGTTGAATAGGGCGGTCGGCGGAAGGTCCGACGACACACTGTTCGCGAACTGGAGAAAGGATTCTCTAAATGAAGAAGACATGGATTGTCTGTGGCACTGCGGCGCTTGTGTTGGGCATGACCGGGTGCGATGGTGCGCAGAAGCAGAACGCCATTCTGCTGAGCGAGAATGAAACACTGAAGCAGCAGCTGGCGGAGCGATCCACGGCGCTCGAGGCTGCGGAGCGGGAGAAGCAGGCGGCACTCGCGCAGGCGCGTGCCGCGGAGCAGCGCGCGGAGACCACCCCATCCGAGGGGACGCCAACGGCGGACGCGGGTGCCTTTGCCGGCATCGAGGGGGTGACTGCCACGGGGCAGGGGGCAGACATTCATGTCTCCATCGAAGGTGATGTGCTCTTCGATTCGGGCAAGGATTCCGTCAAGCAGGGCGCGAAGAAGTCACTCGACAAGATCATTGGCATCTTGAAGGACAACTACTCGACCAAGGCGATCGATGTGGCAGGCTTCACCGATACCGATCCGATCAAGTTCTCGCCGCACAGGGACAACTATTACCTCGGCTTCGCCCGCGCCTACGCCGTGCGTGAGTACCTGATCTCGAAGGGGATCGACGGGACGCGTGTCTCGCTGTCGAGCTTTGGCCCAGATCAGCCGCGTGACACGAAGGCGAAGAGCCGCCGCGTTGAGATCGTGGTGGTCGGCGACTGAGTTCAGCCGTTCGCGCGCCGCGCGAATCTCGCTGCCGCGTCAGAACTTCACGCCGAGACCTTCGGCGCGGATCTTCTGCATCAGGAGTTCGACTTCGCCGAGCGTCCGCTTGAGACGCTCGGCGGAGTCGACCAGCGACTTGTACAAGTCGGGATTGCTCATCAGCTGTCCGACTGTCCCCTTTCCATCGCGAGCCTGCTCCGTGAGGCGTTCCACGGAACGCAGCGTGGAAGCAAGCTGTTCCATGGTGGGCTTCAGTTGCACGGCGAGTGCATCGGCACTCACCTGCACGCCGCGCGCCGCTTCCGTGATGGTCTGCATCGTCACGGATGCCGTTTCGATCAGTTGCTGAGCCTTCCAGACGGCGGTCTTCGCATCGGCGCGCATCTGCTCATCGCCGAGCCACTTCTGCGCCTCCTCGGCAACGGTCTGGATGCTGCGCATCGCAGCATCGAGCCCGCCCAGTCGCTCGTCGAGAAGACGCCCGACCTTCTCTTCGAGGCTCTCGAAGTTCGCGTCGAGCGTTGCGCTTCCGTCCCGCGCAAAGACGGTCCCTGTATCCGTGCCCTCCGGGAGGGAAAGCTCGAGGCGCGCGCTGCCCGCAATCAGCGACTGCGTGACTTGCGCCTTCGCGCCGAGCGGCACATCGATGTCGCCGTTGATGCTGACCGTGATCTCCGCGGGTCGCAGCGGGTTCGCCACGATGCGCACCAACTTCACTTCGCCCACAGGAACGCCAGCCATGCTGACGGGGCTTCCCACGCGCAGCCCGAGCGCCTGATTCGCCTGAATGCGCATCGGATACGAGGGGCGAAGCGACGAGTTGATGTTCCCGAACAGCAGCAGCAGGAAGCCGAACCCTGCGAGTCCGACGATCGACACGATGCCAGTCAGGAAGTTGCGTGCACTCTCTTTCATGGTTGGTCAGGTCCGCGCTGCGGCGCTGCATCATCCCCGTTTCCACGGATTCGCGCCAGTTCGTCGGCGCCGAGTTCGCCGCGCAGGAACTGTCGTGCGATTGGGTCGCTTGTCTCCTCGAACTCGCGCGGTGTCCCCTCGAGGGCGACCTGCCCATCGTGCAGCAGCACCATTCGATCCGCGATGCGGTACGCGCTCATCAGATCGTGGGTCACCACGATGCTCGTGATGCCCAGGCTGGTCGAAAGTTTCAGGATCAGCTGGTTGATGACCTCGGAACGGATCGGGTCGAGTCCCGTCGTTGGCTCGTCGTACAGCACGACGCGCGGCTCGAGCACAACGGCTCGCGCGAGTGCCACGCGCTTGCGCTGACCACCCGACAGCTCCGCAGGCATTTGGTCGATCGCCTCCTCAAGCGCCACGAGGTCGAGTACACGGCGCACCTTCGCATCGATGAGCGCGGCATCGTTCATGCCGTGCTCGCGGAGCGGGAAGGCGATGTTTTCACGAACCGTCAGCGAGTCGAAGAGCGCGCTTTGCTGGAACAGGAACCCGATCTGCCGCCGCACCATGCCCAGTTCGCGCTCAATGAGCTTGTCGATGCGGGTCGCACCAAACCATACCTCGCCTCGGTCGGGTCGCAGCAGGCCCACGAGATGCTTCAGCATCACGCTCTTGCCGCAGCCCGATGGACCAAGCACGACCGTGATTGCACCGGCCGGAAAGTCGAGGCTGATGCCACGCAGCACCTCACGGCGCCCGAAGCGCTTCCGAAGATTGACAATGCGCATGTCCGCCTGTGCGGTCATGCCTGCATCCTATGATCGCGCCTCGTTCCCATGCCCCCTGAACAGCGCGACATCGTCCTGCGCAGCCATGTCTTCGATGTGGAACGCATGACGATCCCGCTGCGGGGCGGACAGATGGGCCAGCGGCACATCGTTCGCCACCCTGGGGCCGTCTGTGTGATGGCGGTGCGCGGCGATGGCAGCCTCGTCACGATCCGCAACAAGCGCATCGCGGTCGACGAATGGCTGCATGAATTCTGCGCCGGGAAACTCGAGCGTGGCGAGGATCCTGCCGACGCAGCGCGGCGGGAGTTGGAGGAAGAAACGGGGCACACGGCGGGACGCATCGCGTCGCTGGGCACGTTCTACACATCGCCAGGATTCACCGACGAACGCATGCACGCCTTTCTCGCGACCGACCTCACATCCTGTCCCACGCGCCTCGAGGCGGATGAGCGCATCGAAGTCCAGTTCGTCGAACAGGCGCGGTTCGAGCGGATGATCGCTGCGGGCGAAGTGTGCGACGGCAAGACATTGGCCACCTACTTGCGCTGGAAGGTCATGCGCCCGTGAGGCAGTCGCAAGATGCCGATGCGGGTGGGCGCGACGTGGATACCACCGGGAACATTGCGGGGGTGGCGCGGCGTGCGGACGCGCCGTGGACATGGGATGTGCCGTTGGTTCCGATGGGTCGCTGGGCGCTTCGGATTCACATCTCGCTGCTGCTCTTCGTTCTGCTGCAACTTCTTCGAGCCGCGCTCCCTGCGGCGACCGCCCCCGTACCCGCCGAGATGCGTGCGGCGGTCATTGTGCTTGTGATGGTCTGCTGGTGCGTGTTGCTGCAGGATGTGGCGCGCGAGTTCGTCTCGCGGCGCTGCGGCGCGCTTCCGTGCACGATGTCACTGACCCCCTGGGGCGGTGCACGGTGGAACGACCCGCCTGGCGCGTGGGTTCATCGGCTCGCAGCTGCTGCCGCCGGACCTGTGATGCTCGCACTGGTCCTTGGGATTGCCGCAGGCGCCTTGGCGGTGCGCGGGCAGCCGCTGTCATGGGAGTGGCTTCCGAGCCCGCTCTCGGATGCGGGTTTTCATGCGCTGGAGAGCGACTGGGTGAGCGCGCTCATCTGGCCTGCAGGTTGGACCGCATCGATGGTGCTGCTCGTCAGCCTGCTCCCATTTCATCCGATGCCTGGTGGACGCATTCTCGAAAGTCTGCTCGAAGCGCGGCTGAACCGCCGCGAAGCACGCGAGCGCACCCTGTGGATCGGCACGGGGTTGGCGCTCCTCGGATGCGTCATCGCGCTCGCGACGAACTCGCTTCTTGCACTGCTCGCGTGCGGGGTTGGACTTGCGGTGAGTTCGCGGGGCGGAAAGTTGCTGCGGCTCGGTCTTGAGCCGCGCGACGCGGCAGAGGCGCAAAGCGACACCGACGCGCGCCGCGCGGCTCAGCGGGCAGACGAGGATCGGCGACTCGACATTCTGCTCGCCAAGATCGCCAAGGGTGGCATGGGTTCGCTCTCGTGGCGCGAGCGACGCTTCCTGCGGTCGGCAACGCGCCGCAAGCGTGGGTAGCCTCCAAGCGGCATGGGTACTGCAGACCGAGACTATTGGCGCGAAGGGCCGCCCGCGCGCCGCGTTCTTGGTGCGCAGAAGGGTTGGAGCGCGACGACCTGGCTGATCATTCTGTGCGTCGGCGTGTTTGTCGCCGACGGATTCCTGCCGCGACAGTGGGTGGTGGTCGGATCGCAGTGGGATCCGACCGTCCCAGAGCCCGTCCGGCGCGACATCCTCAGCGGAGTGCGCGCGAGCACCACGGGACCGATCGATGCGGATCCCTCGCGAATGCTGATCGCAGAGCAGACGGTCTTCGCTCCCCGTGCGGATGGATCGCCCATCCCCGTGGCGGTGAACACCCTGCAGTCGATGCCGTTCCTGCAGCGCTGGCTCTATTTCTCCACATCGACCGCGCTGTACTCCACCATCCCAGGAGTCGGCGTCAGCGCACTGCAAGTCTGGCGTTTCATAGGGTTCCAGTTCTGCCATGCGAATTTGAACCACCTGATCTTCAACATGATCGGGCTGTACTTCTTTGGACCCGTGGTCGAGCGCTATCTCGGAGCGAAGCGGTACACGGCGTTCTATCTGCTGTGCGGCGTCGCGGGCGCGCTGCTCTACCTGATCCTGAATCTCGCCGGCTACATCATGGCGTCCGCGGGTGCTCGCGTGGTGATCCCGGGACTGCTGCTGAACGACCCCGATATGCCGCTCGTCGGCGCGAGTGCAGGCGTGTTCGGCGTCATCATCGCATCGGCGCGACTGATGCCCAATGCGCAAGTGCTCCTCTTCTTTGTGATTCCTATGCGACTGAAGACGCTCGCGTATGGACTCATCCTCTTCGCGTGCGCTGCAGTGCTGCTGCGCTGGAGCAACGCCGGCGGCGAGGCTGCGCACATCGGCGGCGCCATCGCAGGCTGGTACTTGATCCACAACCCCGACCGCCTCCGAAGCTTCTTCGATCTGCTTGGTGCGGTGGATCCGACGAGCACATTCCACTCCGCGCGCCGTGTGCAGCGCGCCGGACTTGAGCGCAGTGCGCAGGGGCAAGGCGGATCGGGGCGCACATCCGCCCCATCGTCGGGCGAGGTGGACCGAATCCTCGACAAGATCCGATCGAGCGGACTTGGCTCGCTGACCGAAAGCGAACGGCGAACGCTGCGCGACGCAACCCATCGCCACAGCGGATGACGACGCGTGACGACGCGGCACAGCATCCGCTTTGAGGGCATCCGCTCGGGCTGCGCGGGCGCGCCGAATGCGCGTCGGGGCCGCATCACAACGGCGCATGGGTCCTTCGAGACACCTGCGTTCATGCCGGTTGCCACCGCCGCAGCGATGAAGGGGCTGACGCCGGCGCAGGTGAACGCAACCGGCAGCGAGTGCATCCTGAACAACGCGTTCCATCTGCTGCTGCGACCTGGCGCAGAACGCATCCGCGCGCTCGGCGGCGTTCACGCGTTCATGCGCTGGGACGGACCGATCCTCACCGACTCCGGTGGGTTTCAAGCATTCTCGATGGCTGGGATCAATCGACTCGATGAGTCGGGGGTCTCGTTCCAGTCCTTCATCGATGGGGCATCGGTGCACCTTGGACCGGAGTCGAGCATGACCGTCCAGCAGGCGCTCGGAGCAGACATTGCGATGGCATTCGATGACTGCCCGTCCGCATCCGATGCCGCGCCCGACGAGGCGGCGCGCGCACGAGTGATCGATGCGAAAGATCGCACACTGCGCTGGCTCGAGCGTTGCATGGCGGCGCACACGCGCGATGATCAGGCGCTCTTTGGAATCGTGCAGGGTGGCACAGATCTGTCGCTCCGAACCTCATCGCTCGATGCGACCTGCGCGCACGATCTTCCAGGCTTTGCGATCGGGGGGGTTGCTGTCGGCGAGGGACCTGATGCGATTGCGCGCGTGGTGCAGCATGTCGCGCCCAAGTTGCCGCACGACAGGCCGCGCTACCTCATGGGCGTCGGATATCCGGCGGACATTCTGATGGCGGTCGCCGCGGGGGTCGACATGTTTGACTGTGTCTTGCCAACCCGCAACGGTCGCAACGGGATGGTCTTCACGCGGCAGGGTTCGCTGCGGCTTCGCAATGCGGTCCACGCCGATGATCCGCGCCCCATCGAGGAAGACTGCGACTGTGAGACCTGCCGAAGGGGGTTTTCACGGGCGTATCTGCGCCATCTTTTCCTCGCGGGGGAGATGCTCGGTCCCACGCTGGCATCAATCCACAACATCCGTCTCTACCAAAGGTTGCTACTGGACATTCGGCGCGCGATAGAGGATGATGCGTGGCTCGACCTGTCCCTCCATTGGCCCTGCACAGTGTGGGACCGATGCGAAGGGAACGAGGCAGGAACTCCCGATGACTGACATACTGACTCCGTTTTCCATGATCGCACTGCAAGATGCGCCGCCGCTGCCAGGTGAAACGCCAGTGGTGGCGCCTGGCGCAGTCGGTCAGCCAACGGGCGCGACCGAAGGGGCCCCGCGTCCCGCCGCAGATCCGCTCGGCGGCATGTGGATCGTCATTCCGTTTGTCCTCATCCTCGTGGTATTCACCATGTTCGGTCAGCGCCGCGAACGCAAGAAGCGCGCCGCACTGATGGAGTCGATCAAGCGGCATGATGAAGTGCAGACCATCGGCGGCATCATCGGCTCCGTGGTGGAGATCAAGGACGACACGGTCATCCTGAAGATCGACGAGAACTCGAATGTGCGCATGACCGTCTCCAAGAGCGCGATCGCGCAGGTGCGCACGGGCAGCACGCAGGGAGCCGCGTCTTGAACTTTCGCATCCTGCCACGACTGATCTTTGCGGTCGTCATCATCGCGTTCTGCGTGTGGCAGGTCATCCCGTGGGAGACAAACATTCGCCTTGGGAAGGACCTCCGCGGTGGGGTCAGCATGGTGTACGCGGTGGACATGCCCGAGGGCGGTGACCGCCAACGCATCCTTGCGCAGGTGATCGATTCGCTGAAGCGCCGTGTGAACCCACAGGGCATTCTCGACATCTCGCTGCAGCCGCAGGGGTTCGACCGAATCGAAGTGGTGATGCCGCTGCCATCGACGGAGGTGCGCGCCGCGGGTGACGCGGTGCGCGAGCGGATGGCGGCACTCGGTGATCGCATGACGATTTCGCCGAGCGAACTGCAGGCGGCACTCGACGCGGGTACTGCGCCTGATCTTGCGCCTGCCCCAGCGGCGGGTGCTGCGGCGGGACCGCGACGGCAGGCGCTCGAACAGTTGCAGGCGGCCGCAGTGAAGTCGCGCGAGGCACGCAGCGCCTATCAGGACGCGCTCGCCCGCGGCGCGGACGCCGCGGAACTCGGTCGTCTTGAAGCGGAGATCGCCCAAGCGGAGGTGAACGACCGCAGTGCGCGAGCGGTCATCGCCGCGGGCAACATCGATCAAGCGCGTCTGCGTCGTGCATTCTCCTTCTCCACGGATCGCCCGCGACTGCGCGACGAAAAGGGCAAGGCAAAGTTTGCCGAGGACGGCACTCCCGAAACAGGTCCCAGTCCACGCGACCTGGAGGTGCAGGCGTTGCAAGCGCAGTTGCCAGATTTTTCCGACGACATTGGGGCGCTTGCGAAGTCGTCGAGCGAGTATGCGGGACAGGTCAGCGGCTACGACGATCCTGAGGACCTGAAGCGGCTGTTGCGTGGCGCCGGTGTTCTCGAGTTCCGAATAGCCGTCAGTGCCGCAGGGCCTGAGGGGGTGAACCCGGACGAACTTCGCAAGCAGTTGGCGGAACGCGGTCCGGGTGGCACCGATTCGCCAGTCGCTCGGTGGTTCCCGATCAACGATCCAAAGCAGTGGGGGGATTCGCCCGAGCAAATCGAGTCTTTCCTTGCCGACCCCGTTTCCTATCTGCGCAGCCGCGACATGGTCGGCGCGAAGTACGACGGGCAGCCCTACGCGCTGCTCTACACCACCGATGCGATGAGCCTTGACCACCTCGGTGGTCGGCAGTGGTCGATGAAGGCGGTCTTCCCAAGCCAAGATCAACTCGGGCGGACCTGCGTGGCGTTCCAACTCGATCCGAGTGGTGGCATTCTGATGGGCAAGCTCACGGGCGCCAACATTGGTCGTCCCATGGGGATCGTGCTCGATGGTCAGTTGTTCTCTGCCCCGACCTTGCAGTCACAGATTCCTGGCAATGGGCAGATCACGGGTTCCTTCACGCAGGAGGAGATCGACTATCTGATCCGCGTGCTGCAGGGCGGTGAACTTGAAGCGAAACTCCGTCCGGAACCGATTTCCGTCAGCATTCTTGGTCCTGCGCTCGGTCGTGACAATCTGCTGCGCGGCTTGACCGCTGTCGTGCTCGCCGCCATCGCAACGGCTGTCCTCATGGCGGTGTACTACCTCGGCGCAGGACTCATCGCTGACATCGCCGTTCTCCTGAATCTCGGCATGATTTTCGGGATCATGGCGATGATCGACGGATCGTTCACGCTGCCGGGTCTTGCGGGTATTGCACTCGTGGTGGGCATGGCAGTCGATGCCAATGTGCTGGTGCTTGAGCGAACTCGCGAGGAGCTCGTCGACAACAAGGAGTCCCTCAAGAACGCTCTCGATCTCGGCTTCGCGCGCGCGTTCAATGCCATCATCGATGGCAACGTCACGAACCTGATCGTCTGCGTGGTGCTCTACAAATTGGCTGCGACCGAAGTCAAGGGCTTCGCGCTGACCATGATGATCGGCGTGCTGACGACGCTCTTCACCGCGCTGTTCTGTACGCGGATCATGATGGCGATTCTTGTGAACTGGCTTGGGGTCAGGCGCATGCCGATGCTGCCGACGCTGTTGCCCGGCATGATGAAGCTCCTGCGACCGAATGTGGACTGGCTGCGACTGCGCCCCGTGCTGTGGACGCTGTGCGGTCTCGCGGCGGTCGCGAGCCTGGTGCTCGCCATCGGTGCTGGGCGTGAACTTCTGGAGACGGAGTTCCGCGGTGGTGTGACCATGACGATGGTGACACGCAAGGCAGTCGCGGGTGAGCCCGCATCGCCCAGTGGGCGGCTCCTGCTGAAGCGTGAGGAAGTGGAGCGGCGCGTTCACGAGATCGGTGCGAAGTCATCGCTCCCCGTCCTGGCAGAACTTCGAAGCGCCAATGTGCTGACTGTCGGCGAGTCGACCCCGGATGGGGCGTCCACGGGCTTTCAGGTGCGGGTTGCGAATCCTGCCGCGCTTGGCGACAAGGAGACCGTGACCGAGCCGCTGGTGGAAGCGCTCGCCACGGAGTTCGCGCAGTCTCTGGATGTCACCATGCCCGTTCGATTTGCGGGCATGGATGATGCGGGGGGGGCCACCTCAACCATCGCGGTCACTGGCGAGACCCTGGGAGCGGTGATCGGCACAGGGGACAACAGGCCAACCCGTGACTTCGCCGGTGGCGTGGCGGTGGTCCTCAAGGACCTTCAGCCCCCGGTGACACTGGAGGATGCCACCACTCGGATAGCAAGAATGCGCAAGCAGCCGGATTTTTCCGACCTCAGCGCGCGCCGCTTTGAGGTGTGGGGGCTTGAACTGGCTGATCCGTCGAGCCCCTCCAAGGGATGGAAGTCCCTGGCAGTCATGGTGGTAGAGCCATCCGCCCTCCTGTCCAAGGTGGATGCGGCGACCTGGGAACGGGTCGTTGCGCAGCCGGAGTGGCGCCTCATCCAAGCGGCTTTCACCGCCAAACAGAGCCTCGAGCAGGTCAGCAGCTTCTCGCCCGTGGTGGCGGCCAATCTCGCGGCATCCGCGATTGTGGCGATCATCGTCAGCCTTGTCGGGATGGTGGTCTACATCTGGCTGCGATTCTCGAGTTTCCGCTACTCCGCCGCAACGGTGGTCGCGGTCGTTTTCAATGTCGTGATCTGTCTTGGCGCTCTCGCCCTCTCGCTCCGCCTGACTGGAACGGACCTTGCCAAGGTGACGCTGCTCGAAGCTTTTCGAATAGATCTCAATGTCATTGCCGCCTTTTTGACGATCATTGGATACTCGCTCAACGACACGATCGTGATCCTTGATCGAATCCGAGAAAACAAGGGCAAACTGCGGTACGCATCATGGTCGACAGTGAACCAATCGATCAACCAGACCTTCAGCAGAACGCTGATGACGGGTGGGACCACGATGCTTGCGGCGGGCGTTCTTTACATTTACGGCGGACCGGCCATCCAGCCATTCGCGTTCACCTTCATCATCGGGCTGATCGCAGGAACGATCAGTTCGGTCGTCATCGCAGGACCGCTGACCTATTCGAAGGAACAGGATCGCAGCGTGACGGCGGAAGGACACTCCGCTTCGGGTGGACTCGCGACAGCCACCCCTGCTTGACACAGACTTCACGGTCGGCGCGTATGCCGACTCTCTTGCCTGACTGCATGGTCGCAGTCGGGAAGTGCATCACCACCACTTTTTCTGGACATGGAGGTCCTCACTATGACTCGCGGTTCCAAGATCGTCATTAGCGCCATCTTTGGTCTCCTGCTTCTGGCAGGCGTCTACTTCGCATTCTTCGCACCAAAGCCTGCCCAGCAGCACATCGATGGCGTTTCCGAGCCATCGCCGCTCGCAGGGACTGACTCGCTGACACTCGGGCCTGGTCCGGGCCTTCCATCGACCCCGACAACGGACTCGGGATCCGCTCTTGGCACGGTGCCTGGGCTGGCGCCGAGTAGCCCCACGACTGGTCCTGCTGCTGGTTCGAGCGTGAACGGCTTCGGTGATCTCACCGCGCTTCCGCCGTCCTCGGCACCAACCGATCCAATCATCCTGCCCGTCCAGCCGCAGCCGCTCAACCCGTCTGCACCAACGACGGTTGTCGGAACGGTCGGCCCCGCTCAGCCCACGGTCGCTCCGCCGACCAACTCGCCGCCGCCAAGTCTCGCCCCAGCCGCGACAACGACCGTCAAGGCAAAGTCGACCAACTACGCCAGCTACACAGTGAAATCAGGTGACACGCTCTCAAGCATCGCCGGCGAGTGGTTCCGCGATGTGACACGGTGGAAGGACATTGTGGCCGTGAACCCGGGGCTCTCACCCCAGTCGCTGCGCGTTGGGCAGAAGATCAATCTGCCTTCGAAGGCCGGTTCGCCCGCGGAGAAGTTGGCGGGTGGAAACACGAAAGCGAAGTCAGCCAAGTCGGCAGCATCCTCCGATTCCGCAGGATCGGATGCGACCGGCGCTGGTTCGCAGCACGTTGTGGCGGCGGGTGAAACGCTCGCGTCCATCGCGGCGAAGGCATACGGCAGCGGATCGTCCGCGAATTGGAAGCGCATCTATGACGCCAACAAGGGCGTGATCGGGGCGAATCCAAGCGCACTCAAGGTGGGCATGAAGTTGGTCATCCCGGCGCGGCAGGGCTGAGCGCCGTTCAAGCGTTTGGTGATGTTCGTGAAGGACCCCCGCCCCTCGCAGGGCGGGGGTTTTCATTCGGCAACCTCGTGCACTCGGCTGCTATCGTGCGCGTCCTCCAATGACCTACAAGGCAGTTCTCATTCCTGGTGACGGCATCGGTCCTGAAGTGGCGGATGCGGTCGTGTCGATCCTCGCCGCGGCATCGGCGCCCATCGAGTGGATTCCACGGCTTGCAGGAGTCGCGGCGCTCGAAGCGGGCGCCAAGGAACTCCTCCCGCCCGAGACGGTCTCGGCGGTGAAGGAGCACAAGTACGCGCTCAAGGGTCCCTGCACAACCCCGGTGGGTGGTGGGTTCTCGTCGGTGAATGTGGCGCTGCGAAAGACACTCGACCTGTACGGTGCCGTTCGCCCCGTGCGTTCGCTGCCTGGCGTCAAGACGCGCTTCGACGGCGTCGATCTTGTCGTTGTCCGCGAGAACACCGAAGGTTTGTATGCGGGCATCGAGAACGAGATCGCGCGCGGTGTCGTCACGAGCGTGAAGGTCGCCACGCGCGAGGCGTGTACGCGCATCGCCGAGTTCGCGTTCCGCTATGCAGTGCACCGCAAGCGCCGCAAGGTGTCGGTGTTCCACAAGGCGAACATCATGAAGCTGTCGGATGGGATGTTCATCCGCTGTGCCCGCGAGGTGCGCGAGGCGAAGTTCCCGCAGCTTGAGTATGAGGAGCTCATCATCGATGCGGCATGCATGAAGTTGGTGCAGGAACCGACGCGTTTCGATGTGCTGCTGATGGAGAACCTGTACGGCGATGTCATCAGCGACCTGTGCGCGGGGCTTGTGGGTGGACTCGGTGCCGTGCCCGGCGCCAACTATGGCGAGGCGGGGTCGGTCTTTGAAGCTGTGCATGGCAGCGCTCCGGACATTGCGGGCAAGGGCATCGCCAATCCGCTCGCGCTCACCATGAGTGCGGTGATGATGCTCAATCACATTTCGGAGACGCACAACGATGCGGCGCTCGCAGCCACAGCGAAGCGCATCCGCGAGGCGTATGACCGTGCACTTCTCGATGGGTGCAAGACGGGGGACCTCGGCGGAACCCTGAACACCAAGCAGTTTGCGCAGGCCGTCATCGATCGTCTCTGACGCGCACCCGCGTTCTTCTCACAAGGCCTTGCGCACCGGCCCGATCTTGGAACTCTCACGGGTCGAGAAAGCCCATGAGCGCTTGCTGTGTGGCGGCAGGGGCGTCATGAAAGATCACATGCCCCGCCTCGGGCAGGATCAATCCCTCGGCGCCGCGGATGCCCCGCACATACGGCTGCAGCAGGGACGGATCAGTGATTTGGTCCTGTGCGCCGAAGATCACCAGAGTCGGTGCGCTGATTGCCGCAAGCCTTGAGGCGTTGCCGTCGAGCAGGAAGGGACGGATCGACTCGACCATGGCAGCGAGCATCGCCCGTCGCTCCACCGCACGCGCGACCAGGAATCGCCGAAACGGCGCAGGGACTGGCGGTGGGTTCACAAAGCAAAGCCCGAGGATCCGATCAAAGTCCGCGTCACTGGAAATGTCGAGCGGGTTGCCGCCATCCGCAACCTCCCGCATGAACGGATTGATCTTCGGGGGCAGCAGCCCTGCGGGCGATTCAAGCACCAGTCGACGAACGGACTTGGGGTACGCCGCCGCATACGCCGCCGCGAGCGCGCCGCCCATCGATTCGCCGACGACATCCACTCTGCCGAGATTCGTGGCGACACGGAACGCCTCGATCCATTGGATGTAGCCATCCGCATCGAGCGGCTTGGCACCCGGCGGGAAAGGGTTGTCGCCAAACCCAGGCAGATCGGGCGCCACAACGCGGCGCGACGGCGCCAGCCAGCGCATCTGCCCCATCATGGCTTCCTTGCTCGTTCCCCAGCCATGCAGCAGCAGAACGGGAGCGCGTTCCATCTCCAGTGGATCGTTCTGCCCGCCGCCCGACAGGAAGGGGACGGTCTGACCGTCCACAGTGATGTGCTCGAGTCGCAGCCCAGACACGCTGCGCCCGATGGCAGAGACAACGGTGTGGAACCCAGTCGGCCAGTTCCACAGCACCACCAGACCGATGCAGATCCACGCGATCAGCACCAGCATGGTGATCAAGGTGCGGCGAAGAAGGACCAAGAGCGTTCCGCTCATGTGCGGTTCTTTCGGGGCGATGCCCTGGCCGAGTCGGTCGCAGCGGGCTTCCCCCACCAATCACTGCGCAGGGGTGCGAGCAGTTGTTCAACATGTGCACGGCCCGCGGCATCACTGCCCACGCCTGCACAGTGCGCCGCGGCGGCGAGGATTGTCCCTGGCAGTGGCGACTCAACATCCACTCGCTTGCGCTGAAGCGGGTGGAGAAACCCAATGCGCCACGCATGCAGAAGAAGCGGTGGAGCATTCGGAACTCCGCGCGCTGCGCTCGTGTTGGGAGGCAGCAGGGCGCGGTACACACGGTCGCCCTCGACGGGTGCACCGAGCCACGCAAGGTGCGCGCGGATCTGATGAAGCCGTCCCGTTTCAATCGCGCAGGCGACCAGCGCACTGCCACTCGCCGCAGCGACCACGCGCCAGTGGGTCACCGCGGCAAGTCCGCCACGCTGTGGAACGCTGATCTTCAGATCACCGCGGCGCACCTCCGCAAGGGGCTCCTGACATGTGCCGTGCGTTCCCGGCAGCCTTCCCTTCACGATGGCGAGATATGCCTTGGCAACGGAACGCGCCTCGAACTGCGCGCGCAGCGAGTCGTAGGCAGCTGCAGTTCGGGCAATGAGCACCACGCCTGATGTCTCGCGGTCGAGCCGGTGCAGGAGCCCCCAGTCGCGCTGCGCCCCGAGCGAGGTGAGTGCGCTTCCATCGACTGCGAACGCGCCGTTCAAGAGCGAGTCATTTGCATGCCCGAGCCCTGGCAGGGTGACCGTCCCCGCGGGTTTCTCGACAGCGAGCAGGGCATCGTCCCGCAGCAGCACCGCGCATGGAACGGCGGGGTTGGCGGCGGGCGCATGATCCACGCTTAGCATCCTAGGCTTCACCGAAAGGGCGTCGTTCCCATGTCAGCCACACCGCACACCATGCACGGTCCAAGCGCGCGGCTCGCGCCCTTTGGCGAGTCGATCTTCACCACCATGAGCCGCCTCGCTGTTGAGCACAAGGCGGTCAATCTTGGTCAAGGATTCCCCGACTTCGACGGTCCCGACTTCGTGAAGCAGGCGGCGCAGCGCGCCATCGCCGAGGGGCATGGTCAGTACGCGCGCGCGTTTGGACTTCCAGAGACCAACCGCGCGATCGCTGCGGCGGCGCAGCGAACCTGCGGATTCGAGGCGGATCCTGAGCGCGAGGTCACCGTGACTGCGGGATGTACCGAAGCGATCGCCGCATGTTTGCTCGGTCTGCTCTCGCCGGGCGATGAGGTCGTTCTCCTCGATCCCTCCTACGACTCCTACGCGGCGTGCGTGGCGATGGCGGGGGGCGTGGCGCGGCGTGTACGGCTCGAAGGTCCGGACTTCCGCATCACCCGCGCAACGCTCGCGCCAGCGTTCTCGAGCCGCACCAAGGCGATCCTCTTGAACTCGCCGCACAACCCAAGCGGGCGAATGTTCGATGATGCCGAGTATGCGATCGTCGCTGAACTCGCGGATCAGCACGATGCGATCATCCTTTCCGATGAGGTCTACGACGCGATCACCTACGCGCGGCCGCACCGATCCATCGCACAGATCCCGGGCGTGCGGGAACGCGCCGTCATTCTCGGCAGTTTGGGCAAGACGTTCTCGCTGACGGGCTGGAAGATCGGCTGGGCGATCGCGCCTCCCGCCATCACCGCCGGCATCCGCTGTGCGCACCAGTTCCTCACCTTCTGCGCCGCCACGCCGCTGCAGCGAGCCGCCGCAGATGCGCTCAGCTCGGTGTGCCGCGATGACAGCTACCTCAAGCAACTGCACTCGGAGTACACCGCTCGTCGCAATCGGATGCTCGACATCCTCAACGAGGCGGGGTTCCGCTGCGTGGAGCCGGAGGGTTCGTACTTCATCCTTGTCGACGCGGTGGAGGCTGGTTTCCCCGACGATGTCACCGCAGCACGCCGACTTGTGGTGGAGGCGGGAGTCGCAGCCATCCCGTCGAGCCACTTTTATGACCCCGCACATCCCGATCACCGTTGGCTTCGCTTCGCCTTCTGCAAGCGGGAATCGACGATGCTTGAGGCGCGCCGTCGCCTTCTGGCGAATCCACCGCGCCGGTTGGCGGAACGGGCAGTCTGATGTAGGATCTCCCCCCCTATGTACGCGATCATCGAAGACAGCGGAACGCAGATCATGGTGCACAAGGACGATGTCATTGACATCGACCTTCGGAAAATCCCGGAGGGATCGACCACCGTGACTTTCGACAAGGTGCTCGCCGTTGGTGCGAAGGACGGCACCGCCGCTCGCATCGGCACGCCCTATCTCGCCAAGGCAACGGTCACGGCTGAAGTCGTTGGCGGTTCTTCCGAGAAGACCACGCTGAACAAGTATTCGCGCCGCAAGGGGTACCGCCGCCACAAGGGACACACGCAAAAGCGGGTCCAGGTGCGCGTCACAGACATCGCCGCGTGAGCACTCGTCGCGGGCTTATGCCTGCGAAAGCACTTCCATCATCGCTTGGGGGGATTCCGCCTCCCCCGTGAGTGCGCTCAGGCACGCAGCCTCCATCACGGCTCGGACGCGCTGCAGCAGCAGTGGCGGCAGTCCGGCCGCAAGCGGGGGAGTCAACGCAGCGCTCAGCAGTGCGGATGGTGCCGAATCCTCGCCATCAGCACAACTTGGCGCTGGCGTCTCCAGAACCTCATTCGTTGGGCTGCGCCACTCCATGTGCTGATCGTCCACGAAGATCGCACCGACCGACCCGCTGACAAGCGCACACCGCCGCCAGTGCCAATGTCGATTCGAGGCGGTGAGTGATGCGGTCCTTCCATCGGTGAATGCGCATGTCACCGCGATCGATCCCTCCCACAGACGAAACAGGCGCGAACTTGCATCGGGCTGTGATTCATGGGAGCGGTGCAGGCGTTCCGCTGTGCTCGCTGCACTGACACGCTCGGGCATTCCAAGCCACTGCACCAACAGAATGGAAACCTCCTGCAGCCGCGCCAACAGCGACCCGCAGTTGCTCGGTGCCACGGACGCTGCATGCAACAGTTCGGGCGCCGCACCCTGCGAGATGAACTCACTTGCCTGCGCGAATGATCCTTCGTGAGGGAACCCCGGCAGCGGCATCTCGATGGTGCGCTGCACTTCGCGACCGGTATGTCGCATCCACGGCTCGGTGGTGAAGAGCACGCTTGCGTGGCTTGCGAGCGCGTACTCCTCGTCGGCGTTCCCAAAGCCAACATGCAGGATCGGCATCTGCGAATGCTCCGCGCAGAAACTTCGCAGGTCGCCCGCGGATGCGCTGGCCGCACCGAGCGCATCGCGGACAGCGCGAAGAGGCGATCCGATACGGACCGATCCAGCCGGGCGCCTGCGAAGTCCGCGGACAACCCAGTCGGGGAGCGCTTCCCTCGACCACACGCCAAGCAAGGGCCCCTGCAGATCTTCTGCCGACTCGCTTTCAAGGTTTGAACGCGTCTTGCTCATGATCAGGGGAGCACCCGCCATCACGATAGAGGCGGCTGGATGCTCTCGCATTCCGGCCACGGCCGAGTTACGATGCCTGGGTGGTCAGGCAATCGCCCTCGGGATCTCCCCGAGCGAGGAAAGTCCGAACACGACAGGACACGGTGGTGGCTAACAGCCACCAGCCTCAGCGCAGGCTCGGGACAGTGCCACAGAAAACAGACCGCCGAGGCATCTGCCTCGGTAAGGGTGAAAAGGTGCGGTAAGAGCGCACCGCCTTCTCGGTGACGAGAAGGGCACGGCAAACCCCACCGCGTGCAAGCGCAAGCAGTCCTCCGGCGGATTTTTCCGCCAGCCGCTGTCCGCGGCATGAGGACGGGTCGCGTGCTTTGAGTCCAGCGGCAACGCTGGTCCAGAGAGAAATGATTGCCGCCCGCAAGGGAACAGAATTCGGCTTACGACCACACGCGCGGGGCGGATCTCCGAAAGGGGATCCGCCTCACCTTTTTTGCGCGAGAAATATGCCGCCGATTTTCAGAGTCGAAAACGCATTTGCAAATCACTGCCAATGCAAGGCTTAGGCATGCCGAAGTGCTGGATGATTCTGCGATGACCTTGAATAGGCGGCGTACATCGGTAAAATCGGGCAAGCCATGAATTCGCCCACGAAATCCACCAGTTTGCAGGCATACACCCTGCTGCTGTACCGAAAGGCTGTGCACCCGGAGTTCTTTGCCATCGACTCTCGCCGACGCATCGAGAACGGTCCGATCGAGGCGGAGGCGTGGATCTTCCGCGGTGGACAGGTGGTGCGTTTCCAGAAGGACAAGATGTGCGTCTGTGAGATCGTGACGGACAACCCGAGCGCACTGCCCGAGCGCGGGCTCACCAAGAACATGCTGTGCGCGGGCGAGCATGAACATGAAGAGACGCTGTCCGAAAATCTGGTCTTCATGACGTCTGTGCAGACCGAAACGCTGGCCGACCATCTCTATATCGGCACGTACCGCGAGATGATGGCCCATGCCAAGGACAACGGGTCACTCTCCGTACAGTGGGACGATGCCACGACCGGCAAGCCAAACCTCTCGCTGGTTGATCTGCAGCGCTTCCGCGCGGAGATCCATGTGCAGGGCTGGCATCTGCGAAGCGACTGTGGGCTGGTGCTGCGAACGCAGTCCATGTTCCAGTTGAACGATCCCGCCGCCAAGGGCGCGCAGCGCGAAACGCGGTGACCGCACCGACGCGCAGTGGTTCGGGGGACGCGGATACGAATCCCGATCGCACTGCTGCCTCTGCCCACCGGGCGTGCGTGGAGGCAGACCGCCTGATGGGGGTGGTGGATGTGCCCCTTGGACGCTGGTATCCACCGAAGCGTTCAACATCGGTCTCGGAGCCCGCTCCGCTGCCACACGACAGGCGTGCGAAGTGCGCTGCCATGCTTGCGGAACTGCGCGAGCGGCACGACCGGGAGTGTCCGCACTGCACCACTGCCACGGCGCATCAGCGCACGGTGTTTGGGGAGGGCGATCCCTGTGCACGCCTGATGTTCGTGGGAGAAGCGCCCGGCGAAACCGAAGACACGCTTGGTCGTCCCTTTGTCGGCAAGGCAGGGCGGAAGCTCGACGAGATGATTCAGGCGATCGGGCTGCGACGCGAGGACTGCTACATCGCCAATGTGCTCAAGAGCCGCCCGCCCGAGAATCGTGCGCCGCTGCCGCTTGAAATCGAGCGCTGCAGTCCATACCTCGTGGAGCAGTTGCTGATCATTCGCCCACGGGTGATCATGACCCTTGGCGGTCCTGCCACCAAGATGCTCATGAACACGGATGTCGGGATCATGAAACTGCGAGGCGAGTGGTCCCAGTGGGTCGCCCCGGCAGGCAGCCCGGTCCTGTCGATTCCGCTGATGCCTACATTCCATCCCGCCTATCTGCTCCGCAACTACACGCTCGAGACCCGTACGCAGGTGTGGTCGGACCTGAAGGCTGTCATGCATCGGCTGGCGGAATCCGCCTGACCAACCCTGGTGGT
This sequence comes from Phycisphaerae bacterium, assembly GCA_016873335.1. Lineage (GTDB taxonomy): Bacteria > Planctomycetota > Phycisphaerae > Phycisphaerales > SM1A02 > F1-60-MAGs104. The sequence goes on from VGXN01000001.1 coordinate 34,674, forward strand.
TCGGGAAAAAAACTGCGAGATTCTTCACTCCCTATCCGAACTCATTGCCGCTCGCTGCGTAGAGTTCGGTGGAAGCAGTAACCCCCACAACAGCAACCCCCACAACAGCAACCCCCACGAGGAGCCCTGCCGCGTTGACTCTGCGGCGGGCTCTTTTTCTTTCTCGAAACTCCGCTTGATACCCGCCGAGAATCACCAAGGACGACTCCAAGCGGTCTTAGGGTGGACCGTCCGCCACACTGGGCTCGTTCATGCCTTTGGAATCGAGCAGGATTGTCACGGGACCATCGTTCACGAGAGCCACCTGCATCGACTCGCCGAAGCGACCGCGCGCCACCGGAAGACCGCCTGTCTCCACGAGTCCGCAGACGCGTTCATACAAGACACGCGCAGCAGCCGGATCTTCGGCTCGTGAGAAGCCAGGACGATTGCCCTTGGATGCATCGCCAAGAAGCGTGAACTGACTGATCAGCAGAACGCCCCCCGAAACATCGGCGACGCTCAGGTTCATCTTTCCATCCGCATCAGAAAAGATGCGCAGGGCGGCAAGCTTTCGGGCGATCCACTCCGCGTCGCGCTCCGAGTCCCCGCGTGCGACACCAAGCAGCACCAGAAGTCCGCGACCGATCGACCCGACCACCTCGCCGTTCACCTTCACGCTCGCCTCGGCGGCGCGTTGCACGACCGCGATCATGCGGTTCAGACCTTTAGGAGCGCCATCGCAGCGCAGGTCACGAGCGCGGCGCCTTGCGGGTCAAGATCCGCCGGCGACTGGCTGTATTCCACCAGTTCGGGCAGCCCGCCCGTCACAAGCTTTGCAGCGGTCATGTTCCCGACGCTGCACCAACGCTGGTGGTTCTGGTCGTGCCCAACCTTGCCGAGGAACGCCTCCATGTTGCCCTCAAGGTATGTGGACAGCAGGGAACGGTCGTACGCCTCCACTTGGCGGCGAATCTCCGTGCCCACGGGAGTCTGGTCGCCAAACTGCGGCCCGACATGGCTGAGATCCGCGCTCGCCACGACGAGCGTCTTGCCATCGGCAGCGCTGAGCAGTTCCTTCAGCACAGGAACGAAGTCGTCGAACGACACGCGCGCACCATCATCGGCGATCATCGGCACAAGCGGACTCGGCACAAGTGCGGCAACGATCGGCACTCGACCGATCACCTCATGAATCCACGGCAGTTGAATGCTGATCGAGTGCTCGCCGAGCAGATCCACCTCATCCTTGAACAGCCGATCGCCGAGTTTCGTTTCGAGCGCACTCAGCAGTGGAGTGTCGGGCGCGAATGCACCAAACGGACTCAGGAATCCGTGCCGACTCATCACGATGCCATCGCCGCTGCCGAAGTGGTTGGTTCCAAGAATGACGACGCGCGAAAACGTGTGGCTCGAGCCGATCGACTTGTACGCCGCCGCGTATGTCGATTTGCTGCGCGCATAATCCATGTGCGGCGTCACGATGCCGAGGAGTTCGCCATCGAGTTCCGGATCCTCGGCCGCGGTGAGCCACTCAGCGATGTTCTTCTTCGCCTCTTCAGCCGTGGTCCCCGCCGCATCCGCTGCGGCGGTGCGAAATCCACCCTCCGTGGCAACGCGCGTCATCGCTTCGCGTTCAAGCCGATCGCAGTTGGGACCCCACAAGAGTCCCGACTCATCAAGGGCCTTCACGAGTTGCAGAAGAAAGTCCGCGGGCGCGCCCGTCAGTTCGCCGATCTCTTGGAGACTCTTCTCGCCGCGGAATGCCCCGAGCAGCGGGAGCAGCTCAGGCGGCACCACAGGGCATTGACCATCGCCGCGCAGGTTGGCAGGGTCTCGGAGCGCCACAAAGACCTTCTTCTGATCATTTTCGACGCCGATGGGGTGGAACTGCCGGATGTGCGGACGGTCGAGGTGGGGGGGGAGGTCCGACATGGGCAGGGGAGTGTACGTGCGAAGCGCGGGTTATTGACGCCCTGAAGTTCCCATTTCGCACAATCCAAGCCGAGCGATCAAAGAGACGACCGCGAACAGCCGAAGTGCTGTGATCGACTACCATCCTCCGCCCAACTCCGCCCACTCAGCGGGCATCAACTGCAACAGGACTGAATCAACATGACGCAATCATCCATCTCCGTTTCCATCGCCAGCCGCGCGACCGCACTTGGTGCAGGTCTGGTTGCGTGCGCCATCACGCTTGCCGTCGTGGCTCAGGCTCCCCAGGGACAGCCAGAGGCGCCGCCCTCGCTGCCAGATGGCGCGCCTGTTGCGAAGCCTCCGGCGTCATCAAGTCCGGGCGTCCTATCCCGGAACAATCAGCCAGGTCTCTCAGCGAAGGAGTTGACGGCGAGCAAGCCAAGCCTTGCGCCGACGCAGGACGCGGTTGGGAAGACCCCGCCCGCCGACGGAACGAACCTCGCAGTTCCGTCGGGACCGCCGCCGATCGTTTTCGATCCGCCGGTGCTGAATCTCGGCGAAATGCAGGCGGACATCCCGAAGACTGGGGTGATCAAGATCCGAAATGTCACGGACAAGCCAGTCACGATTGCCCGTGCAATTCCTGGCTGCGGTTGCACGACGGCAAACGCTCCAAAGGATCCGATCGCACCCGGTGGTTTCGCGGAGATGGAGATCACGCTGAAGCCAGGTCCGAAGCAGGGCGTCACCATGTCGAAGCGGGTGACCTTCCAAATCGACGGCGCTGCGCCCGTGATTCTCACGGTCGAAGGGCAGGTGGTCGCATACATCACCGTGACGCCCGACGCCATTGATGGTCCAGAAACGCCCGAGAACGCGAAGCCTGATTCTGGGAAGATTGTGCTTGCTGCGGTCGACAACCAGCCGTTCAAGGTCACCGCCGTGAACCCGCCTGTGGTGCAGTCCATCGGTGATGCAGCATCACAGGAACACATCCTGCAGGTGGACTGGCAAAAGTGGCAGGATCAAGGTCGTCCGATCAAGTTGACGATCGCCACAGATCACCCGAAGGCGTCCGCGCTCAGCGTCATGGTCAAGCGTCCCATCACCGCATCGGACCGCCCGCGCCCTCTTGAGCCAACGCAGCGCGCATCCACGCAGCCGACAAGCGAACTGGTGGTTGCTTCACAGCAAGGCAACACGGTGCGTGTGAAGGAACTTCTCGCTGTGCCAGGCGTGAACGTGAATGAAACCGATCCAGGTACCGGACGCACGGCACTCCACTGGGCGGCTCGCGAGAATCGCACTGAAATCATTGAGCTGCTCATTGCGGCAAAGGCGGATCCGAACTCCTCGGACCGAACGGGGAAGGGACCCCTGACGCTTGCCGCGGAAACAGGCAGCATTGATGCGGAGAAACTCCTGCTTGCCAAGGGGGCGAGCCTGACCAACCGAGACTCCATCGGCGGGACACCGCTGATTTGGGCTTGCGGACTTGGAACAGGTGAGTCCGTGAAAGTTCTGCTCGACGGCGGTGCCGATGCGACCATCACCGATGTGAATGGTCTGACGCCACTGATCTGGGCAGCCGGCATCGGGAAGCCAGAGTCCGTGGCGATCCTTCTGGAGCGAAATCCAAACCTCCCGCTTGAAGTGAAGGACGGCGTGACTGGAGACACCGCCCTGATGCGCGCTGTGCGCAGCGGCAAGATTGAGAGCGTTCGGATGCTCATCAATCGAAAGGCAGATGTCAACACCGTGAACAAGCAGGGGTACACGCCCGTGCAACTCGCGGCGATGTCGGGCACCGCCGAGAAGGTCAAACTGCTGATCGAGGCGAAGGCGGATCTGTCCGCGAAGGACGCGACTGGGCGGACTGCGCTGGACTTGGCGCAGCGCCGAACGGACGCGGCTGGTCGTGAGATCTACGATTTGCTGAAGGCCAATGGTGCGACAAGTGCCGTTCCGGTTCCACCGCAGGGTGGGGCAGCCGATTCTGGGAAGCCCGCAGGACAGTAAAGTCTGCGGGTATGACCACGCTCTCACGCTCTGATGCGCGGGCTGCAACTGCGCCCGCTGTCTATGCGCAACTGATTGAACGCTGCCGAAGTGCACATCTGATCGAGGCGACATCGGCGATTCTTGGCTGGGACCAGGAGACCATGATGCCCGCGGGCGGCGTGGTACTCCGTGGCAAGCAACAGGCGGCGCTCGCTCGCATCCACCATCAGATGACGACCGCACGCGAGGTGGGCGACCTGCTCGCGGCGTGTGAGGCGGATCGCACCATCATGGAGAGCGGTTCGGCGGAGGCTGCCAATGTGCGGGAGATTCGGCGCGACTACGACAAGGCCACCAAGCTGCCCGAGTCGCTCGTGAGCGAGTTGGCGCAAGTGTCGAGTGAGGCGCAGCATGAGTGGGCGAAGGCGCGCAAGGCAAGTGACTTCGCGCACTTTCTTCCCTGGTTGAAGCGACTGGTGCAACTGAACCGAGACAAGGCGGCGTGTTTGGGAGTTCCTGCGGGAGGTGAAGCGTGGGATGCACTTGCAGACACCTTTGAGCCGGGCTGCACGGCGGCTTCGGTCACGGCGGTGTTCACGCCGCTACGCACCAGACTTGTGAAACTGATCGCAGAACTGCGCGAAGCCAAGCGCGGACCCTCGAACCGTTTCAACGAAACGGCACTGCCGATCGACTTGCAGACATCATTCGTCCGCATGGTGACCGAGGCCATCGGCTTCGATTTCGAGCGCGGGCGGCTCGATGCGAGCACGCATCCATTCTGTGGTGGCAGCCACTGCAACGATGTGCGCATGACGACGCGCTACTGCGAGACCTGCTTGAACGATGCGCTTGGGTCAACCATGCACGAAGCTGGGCACGGCATGTACGAGCAGGGGCTCCCCGAAAGCGCCATCGGAACACCGCTCGGGACCGCCGTGTCGCTGGCGATTCACGAGAGTCAGAGCAGGCTGTGGGAGAATCAGGTCGGTCGGGGCCTGCCATTTTGGAAGTGGTGTCGGCCGCATCTCGTTTCGCACTTCGGGTCGTCGGTTGACACCTTCACGGTCGACGAGTTGTACGGTGCAGCGAACATCGTTGAGGCTGGCTTCATCCGCGTCGAAGCCGACGAAGCGACGTACAACCTGCATGTCATGGTCCGATTCGAGTTGGAGCGTCTGCTGATTGGCGGTCAACTTGATCCAGCCGATCTTCCGACCGAGTGGAACCGTCGTTACCGCGACTATCTCGGGCTCGAAGTGCCCGATGATCGGCGCGGCTGCCTGCAGGATGTGCACTGGAGCATGGGCGCGTTCGGCTACTTCCCGACCTACACGCTCGGCACGCTTTACAGTGCGCAACTGTTCTCGGCGGCTCGGCGTGACCTGCCAGGCTTGGAGGATGGATTCGCTTCAGGCCATTTCGCGCCGCTTCTGAAGTGGCTGCGGACAAACATCCACGCGCATGGACGGCGCTACTCGCCTGCGGAGTTGTGCACGCGCGCGACGGGGAAGCCACTCAGCAGCGAGCCGTATCTGGAGTACCTCGAAGGCAAGCTTCGCCCGCTGTACGGTCTTTGAGCAATCTCTCTCGCGGGTTCAGGACTTCGATTGCCCCGGCGGCGTCTGCACGGCAGATGGGTTTGTGAGGCGGGCGGAGACCTCTGTCAATGCCTTGCTTGGATCGCGTCCTGGAATGCGACCAAAGATGGAAATCAAGACGACCGCGAGAGTCCAGAGCGGCAGGGTTCCCACGCCGGGGATCGCTTCGGCAGCGAGAATCGGCAGGATCAGCAGCGGCCGACCGAGCGCCAGCCACAGAAGTGTCGCCGTCAGCGCATCGACGGCAAACACCGCCGGGAAGGTGATGATCAGGCTGCTCGTAAGGAATGAGAACACATCCGAGGCGATGGCGATGCCAAGCGCAAGCACGATGCGAAGCCAAGAGGGCCGCTGCCATGACGGCGGTGCCGCACCGACCGCTGGCGTTGTCGTTGCGCCCGTCGCTGCCGAGGAGCCCGCCGTGGTGTCTGTTCCCACGTTGTTGGTTTTGCCTTCGCTTTCGCCCATGCTGTGTACCCTTGCAAGACTCTACCCGACTCGCCCATGCCATACGACCGCTCCATCATCCGCAATGTCGCCATCATCGCGCATGTCGACCATGGGAAGACGACGCTTGTCGATGCGCTGCTTCGTTCGTCGAGTGCGGCGAGCGAGGTGGAGCAGGACGCCGAATGCGTCATGGACTCGAACCCACTGGAGCGCGAGCGGGGCATCACCATTCTCTCGAAGAACTGTGCGGTTGATCATGTCGTGACGCGGGGCCCGCGCAAGGGCGACGCGATCCGCGTCAACATCATCGATACCCCGGGGCACGCCGACTTTGGCGGCGAGGTGGAGCGCGTCCTGCGCATGGCGGATGGGTGTCTGCTGCTGGCGGACGCGATGGAGGGACCGATGCCGCAAACGCGCTTCGTTCTTTCCAAGGCGCTGGAAGTTGGACTGCGTCCGATTCTGGTGGTGAACAAGTGCGATCGACCCGACGCTCGTCCCGATGCGGTGGTCGACGAAGTGTTTGACCTGCTCGTCGATCTTGGTGCGGATGATCGTGCTCTTGACTTCCCGGTCGTGTGGGCTTCGGGTCGCGAAGGCTGGGCCAGCCGCGACCGCGAGGATCGAACGCACGGCGTGGAAGATCTGTTCGCGGTGATCGCCGAGCATGTGCCGGCGCCCACGGGTGATCCCAAGGCCGCACTGCAGTTTCTGGTGGTCAATCTCGACTCCAACGACTATGTCGGGCGCCTTGGGATCGGGCGAGTCTTCGATGGAACGCTGCGCCCCGGTCCGGTTGCCGTCTGCAAGTCGGACGGCTCCGTGCGGAAGGGGCAGGTGCAGGGGATCAAGCGCTTTGAGGGACTCGCGCGCGCGTCCGCCGATGCGATCGAAGCGGGGGATCTGTGCCTGATCGAGGGCATCCCCGACATTGAGATCGGCGATACGGTCTGTCCGTTGGATTCGCCGAAGCCGTTGCCGCGCGTTCATGTCGATGAGCCGACGCTGCATATGGTCTTCCGGATCAACGACGGACCGCTCGTGGGGCGTGACGGCAAGTTTGTGACAAGCCGCCAGATTGCCGAGCGGCTCGAGCGCGAGTTGCGGTCCAACGTGGCGCTTCGTGTTGCGCCAGGTGACAGTGCCGAGGAGTTCCACGTCTCTGGACGAGGACTGCTGCACCTCGGCGTCCTGCTCGAGACGATGCGCCGAGAGGGATTCGAACTCACGGTCGGCAAGCCCAACGTCATCGAGCGGGAGATCGCAGGTGTTCGGCATGAACCCTATGAACGCCTCGCCCTGGATGTCGCGCAGCACGCGATGGGGCCTGCCATGGAGTTGATCGGACAGCGCGGCGCCGAGGTCACGAAGGTGGACATGCGTGGCTCGCGCGCGCATATCGAAGCGGACATCCCCGCGCGTGGGCTGATCGGACTTCGCAGCCGGATTCTGAACGCCACGGGCGGCGAGGCCGTGATGCATCATTCGTTCTGCGATTACAGACCTGTGCGGATGGCGCCTCGCAAGCGCACCAACGGCGTGATGGTGGCGGTCGAGGCCGGAACTGCCACCACATACTCGCTGCTGAACCTCTCCGACCGCGGCGTGATGTTCGTCGCCAATGCGGAGGTCATCTATGAAGGCATGGTCGTTGGCGAACACAACAGGGACAACGACCTGCATGTCAACGTGGTGAAGGCCAAGGCGATGTCGAACGTGCGCGAGTCCAACAAGGAAGCGACCGTCGTGCTGAAGGCCCCGCGCCCGCTCACGCTGGAGTCCGCGCTCGAATACCTCGAGTCCGACGAGTTGGTCGAGATCACACCGACCGCAGTTCGGATCCGAAAGCGCATTCTGAAGGAGAGCGATCGGCGGCGGATCACTCGGCAGCAGAAGGACCGCGAGGCGGCAGCCGCTGCCGACGAGAGTGCCTCTGCGGGATCCGTCTAGCATCGAGGGGTATGCCGACGATTGTCCAGAAGTTCGGTGGTACGAGCGTTGCGGATCCCGAGTGCATTCGTCGGGCCGCGGCGCGTGTGGCAGATACGCGCAAGGCTGGATTCGATGTGGTGGTCGTGGCAAGTGCGATGGGTCGCACAACGGACGATCTGATTGAACTCGCCGAGCGGATCAGCCCTGTGCCCGATCGGCGCGAACTGGACATGCTGATGGCAACGGGGGAGCAGGCGAGCGTGGCTCTGGTGGCGATGGCTCTTCGCGAACTCGGCTGCCCGGCAGGGGCACTCACGGGTGGACAAGCTGGCATTCGCACAGACGGCGTGCATGGGCGTGCGCGCATCACACGAATCGAATGCGGGCGGCTCGAGCGAATGCTCTCGCGCGGCGAGATACCAGTGGTGGCGGGTTTCCAAGGCACAAGCGAAGAGGGCGAACTGACCACACTCGGTCGCGGCGGCAGCGACACGACTGCGGTCGCCATTGCGGCGGCCCTCCGCGTGCGCGAGCAGGGGGGCTGCTGCGAGATCTTTACGGATGTCGATGGTGTGTACACAGCGGATCCGCGGCTTGTCCGTCATGCGGTGAAATTGCCGCGCATCTCCTATGAAGAGATGCTTGAACTCGCGGCGCTTGGCGCGGGCGTCATGCACGCCCGCGCAGTGCTGTTTGGCGAGAAGTACGGGGTGCCGATCCACGTGCGGCACAGCCAAAGACCTGATTCGGGAACCATGATTTCACGGGAGAACTCATCCATGGAAGAACTTGCTGTCGTTGGTTGCGCGTTGAAGGACGAACTCGGTCGGGTCAGTATTCGCCAGGTTCAGAATGCCGTCGGGTTGCAGGGGCGTCTCTTCACGGCGCTCGCACACTCGAACATCGTGGTCGATGACATCGTCCAGACCGAGCAGGGGGCTGCCACGATGATCGCGTTCACCCTCGAACATGGAGATCTCGGCGATGCCAAGCAGATCGTGGCCCGAACCCTCGCGGAACTTGGTGAGGGCGAAATGTCCGTCGAGGTGGGGCTTGCAAAGGTGTCGGTGGTTGGCGTTGGAATGAAGAGCCATGCAGGTGTCGCCAGCCGAATGTTCCGCGCGCTCGGTGATGCCGGGATTGGCATTCACAACATCACGACCAGTGAGATCAAGATCAGTTGCATCATCGACCACGAGGACGGTCAGCGCGCGCTTGAGACGGTGCACTCGGCGTTCGGCCTCGGGCTCGGAAGCGGTGCAACCATCGCGATGCAGATCGATTCCTCACGATTCTGAGCGAGCATGAGCGGGGTCCAAAGCAGGATTCTTTGGGGCGGCGGTGAAGGGGGTGTGGATGAGCGTCCGCCATGCATTGCGGGCATCAAGTCCGAACGGCTGATCGCATCCGGTGGTTTCGGTTGCGTGTGGCTGTGCGAGCAGCAGGGGACCCTTGTTCGCAAGGTGGCGGTCAAGGTGCTTCGTTCCGTATTGCCGAGCGAATCCGTGCGCGCTCGATTCGTGTCCGAAGGGCGACTGTTGGCACAGTTGAGTCATCCCAACATTGCACAGGTGTTTTCGGCGGGCGAGATGGAAGATGGTCGTCCGTACCTGCTGATGGAGTGGGTGGATGGTCAGCCGCTGCTGGAGTGGTGCGATGAGCGCCAGTTGTCGCTCGATGGTCGGTTGCGCGTGATGCAGCAGGTGGCGCTGGCCGTGCAGCATGCGCATGCCCGCGGCATCATCCATCTGGATCTCAAGTCGGCGAACATTCTGGTGCGGGAGGTCGATGGAAATCCACATGTGAAGATCATCGACTTTGGAGTCTCGCGTCTTTGTGAGGGGATTGAACCGCTGCTCGGCAGTGATGCCCGTGAATCGGTCGGAACCCCCGATGCGATGGCGCCCGAGCAGTGCGATGAGGCGGCTGTTCTCGATACGCGTGCGGATATCTATGCGCTTGGATTGGTCCTGTATCAGCTGATGGCGGGACTTCCTGCGCGCGAGATCAGCGTGCTGCAGTCCAAGGCACTCGCGGAACTGCGGCGGCTGCTCGAGGCGCGTGTGTTGCCCCCAAGTGTTCGTCTGCAGATGGCTGCAGCCACTGCGCCAGCGGAGACGGAAGCACGTGCCCGACAGCGGCAGATGCGCACTTCGCAGCTGATCCGCCGTGTGGGCGGGCAACTCGATGCGGTCGTCATGCGCTGCCTTGAGCCCCGTGTGGACGATCGGTATCCGACCTGCCACGCGCTGTCGGAGGATCTTCGCCGGTTCCTCGCGCAGGAGCCGGTCGAGGCTGTGCCGGCTCCGATGCTCACCCGAATTCGCCTGTTTGCACGCCGAAAGAGGATTGCTCTTGCAGCGGGCGGACTTGTCGCGGCTGCGGTGGCAACGGGCGTGATCCTGATGGCGATTGGTCTCTCCGAGGCGCGTTTTCAACTTGCCCGCGCCACGCGCCTGTACGACTTCAACACGACCATGCTGACTGCCGTGGACCCGGAGACGGCCAAGGGGCTCGATACGCGGCTGATGGAGATCATTCTGGCGGAGGCCGTGGCCGACATTGACCGCACTTTCGCGGATGATGTTGAACTCGCCGCCGATGCGCACTCCGTGGCGGGAGTCGCGTACCGATCCATCGGAAAGTACGACCTTGCGCTGCAGCACCTGCGCATTCACGAGCAACTTCTGAGTCAGCACACGGACGCGGAAGACAGTCGATTGCTGGTTGCGAGAAGCGAGTTGGCGAATGCGCTGCTGCTGAACGGGCAACGCGACGAGGCTGCGCCGCTGTTCGAGCAGGTCCTCGAGATTCGCAAGCGCGTTCTGCCCGAGGGGCATGAGCATCTGCTGATCTCGATGCACAATCTTGCGTGGCTTCGTGACGAGCAGGGGCGACCCGCCGAAGCTGTGGAGCTTTACACCGATGTGGTTGCGCGAAAGCGCGCTGCACTTGGAGCTGAACATGCGAGCACGCTCCGCTCGCTCGACAACCTCGGCGATGTGCTGCGCCGAACGGGCAAGTTGGAAGCGGCACGGACAACTTTGGAGGAGTCCGTTGCCATCCGAACTCGGGTCTTTGGAGCCGATGCGCCCGATTCGCTGCTTGCTCGAAACAGTCTGGCGGTCGTGCTGAAGTCGCTTGGTGAGATCGGACCATCGGAAGAGGTACTGCGATCGGTCACGGAGGGCATGTCACGCGTGCTCGGTGACGACCACCCGCATACTTTGGTTGCACGGAACAATCTGGCCGGGATCCTTCGGGATACGAAGCGTCTTGAGGAGGCGGAGTCGATCTACCGCGACTTGCTCGCGCGCTTCGAGGCGAAGTCAGGGGCCGATGCGAAGGCAACACTCACGGTGCAGGGCAATCTTGGCATGGTGCTCGAACTGCAACATCGCCATCCGGAGGCGGAGCAGGTGTATCTCGACAACATCGTTCGGAAGCGTCGCGCACTGGGTGACCGCAATCCCTCCACGCTGAACGCGCTGCACAACCTGGCGTTCATGTACGGCAATGAGATGAACCGTCCGGACGATGCCATCACGCTCTGGGAAGAGTCCGTTGCAGGGCTGCACGGCATTCACGGAGTCGGCAACCGTCAGGCTGCCGGAGCTGCGGTGTCGCTTGCGCGCCAGTACCTGAAGGTTGGGCGTGCCAAGGAGGCACTTGAGATGGCCACTCCGTATGCGCAGGCGCCCGAGGGAGCGATCCCGGAAGCGATGCGACTCGTGGCGCTCAAGACTGCGGGCAGGGCGGCGGCGGACCTCGGCAACCAAGCCGATGCCGTTCGCTGGCTGCAGCAGGCGCGAAGCGTTGCCGAAGCCATGGGCAATTCGGCGGAGGTCACGGACATCGATGGGTTGCTTGCCCCGTTCGGCAGTCGATAGATCGTTTTACAGAACAGCCATTCTCGGACCTTTGGGGTATCGAATCCCCCGTGTATCACAGTGATTTCAAGAGTGCCATCCATGGTTTCCAGCGATCCCCAACCGCCCTCTCCCAAGCAGCCGATGGCTCCGCTGTGCTCGGTGTTCCGCCGCTATCTCAAGTCGCGCGGGCTGAAGTACACGAACGAACGCGCGGACGTGCTCGACGCCATCATCGCACGCGATGGTGTGTTCGAGGCTGAAGAACTCCTGCTCGAACTGCGTCGGCGCAGTCACCGCGTGTCGAAGGCAACGCTGTACCGAACCATCCATCTGCTTCAGGATGCGGGCATCATTGTGCAGGCGCTGTTCAACTCCAAGCAGTCCCACTTCCAACTCATCTATGGGAAGCAGCCGCGCGATCACATGGTCTGCATGAAGACTGGGCGGCTCATCGAGTTCCAGAGCGAAGACCTGATCGCCGTGCGAAATCGCATCTGCAAGGAACTGGGCTGGAGCCCGGTCGGACATCGGTTCCAGATCTACGCGGTCAGCCCCGAAGCCGAGGCGCACAAGGTGCACCCAGCGAAGAGTCAGTCGCCGCGAACCCCGCCGCGTTCCCGCTGATCGTCCACTCGCGCGGTGCGAGTGTCCTGTGTTCCGATGGCTATGGTGATCCGAACCAGCCGCGTGGGAAGCGCGGATGCCACCTTGTTGGGCCACTCCACGGCGACCACATCGCGCCGTGCCGCCATGATCTCGTCGAGCCCGAGGTCCACGAGCTCCTGTTCGCTGCGCATGCGCCAAGCGTCCATGTGCACGAGCCCGATCGGTCCCTCGCCGTAGCGCTGCATCAGAATGAACGATGGGCTCGTGACGAGCGCAGGGTCGATGCCCATGCCCTGTGCGATGCCACGCACGAGGCATGTCTTGCCACTTCCAAGCGGACCATCGAGCGCCACAAGATCGCCCGCGCGCAGCGCGCGACCGATCCGCGCACCGAGCGCCTCGGTTGCGGTCACATCGGCGAGTTCCACGCTCGCCGAGAGATCGATCATGCTCGCATCACCCATGCGTCCACCCAAGATCGGATGCATCCTGCTCCCCGCCTGCCGCATCGACCACGCAGCCGCGCGTGTCGCCACTCTGCGGGGTGACGATGCTTCCGATGGCGGTCCAACCCGCGGGAATGGGTGCGCCCGCTTCGATCGCCGCAAGCAGTTCATGATCCTCGCCGTCACAGAGCCCCTGCCGCAGCGTCGCACCACCGCGAAGCGGGATCTGATTGCCGCGCAGCCGCGCCTGCAGCGCGCGCCCCGTCCGCGCGCCAGATGCGTGTGCCACACGCGCCGCGTCGCGCCCGAGTCCATCACTGATGTCGATCATCGCGTGAACCCTCCCACCGAGCGCATCGATCAACTGCTGGGCTTGCGACACGCGAGGTTCGATGTGCAGATGCCGGCCCAGCCCATCGGCACCGAACGAGCCGCCGACCGCGCCGCCGAGCAGCAGCGTGTCGCCCGCGCACGCACCGCTGCGGCGGGCGATGATGCCATCCGCCCGCACGGATGCGATGACAGTGACGGACAGCGTCAGCGGCGCCCCCGCGCTTCGATGAACGGCGGTATCGCCCCCCACCAGCGGGCAGTCGAAGGACTGCGCCCAGTGTGCGACGGCATCGACCAGCGTCCTTGCATCGTTTGCGGACATGTCCATCGGCAGTGTTGCGGCAGCCACACATGCTGCGGGGAGCGCCCCCATCGCAGCGATGTCGCTCACATTCCTTCCGACCGCCTTGCGCGCGATCAGATCGAGCGGCGTTCCACTTTGGAAGTGAACCCCTTCCACAACCTGATCGACTGCGATCAACACCTTCGCAGTGCCGACGCTGACAAGTGCCATGTCATCACCCGCACCGATCGGCGCCCGTGCGCTCGGAGACCCGGCGAGCTGCACGGCGCGGGCAATGACCGCCTCTTCGATCGATTGACTGCCGGTCATGATCGCCCCCCGCTCTGCGCAGAGTGTCCCGCGGCCGCGGCACGGATGAACGCCGCATTGCGTGCAGTGGCCCCCTGCTCTCGCACGATCACGGCGCGGGCGTTCTCAGCCAACTGCGCACGGCGCGCCGGATCCGCCAAGAGCGCACGGATCGCGACTGGCAGCTCGGGTGCGTTCACCTGCACCATGCCATCGCCAGCGAGCAGCGCGTCCGCGGTGGACTGGAAGTCGCCGACCCGCGGACCAACCACGACTGCCTTCCCGAGCGCCGCCGGTTCCATCATGTCGGAGCCATGCAGAACGCCAAACGACCGCCCAATCACCACCACGTCCGCCAGCGCATAGGCGGCACGCAGTTCGCCGATGGTGTCGAGGAGGAAGCGCCCACTCGCAGGAGAATCATGTCGTCCTTCGCGCCGCTCGCTCCTGCGCACGCAGCCTGGCATGGCCGCGGCTGCCTGAGCGAACCACTCTGGCTTGCGTGGAGCGCAGAGCAGTTGAACGCCAGCAGGACATGCCGCGTGCAGCAGCGCCTCTTCGCCGCGCGCCGTCGAGCCTGCAACCACAAGTGGCTTTGAACGGTCGATGCCGAGCGCTGCGGCGAGCGCATCCGCACCCTGCACCTCCCCGCTCGTGGCGCTGTCCCACTTCATGGTGCCTGTGATCGACACGCGCGCTGCATCCACCCCCATCGCCACAAATCGATCGGCATAGGCGCGGTCCTGCGCAGCCACGAAGGAGAGCCGACCGAACATCGGTTGCAGCAGCCACCGTACGCGCAGGTAACGGCGGAAACTGCGCGGACTCAACCGTCCGTTCACGATTCCGATCCGAATGCCGCGTCGCGCACAGAGTGCCGTGCAGTTGGGCCACAACTCCAGTTCCGCCAGCACGACCACATCGGGTTGCACGGCATCGAGAAGCCCGCGCATCGCCCATGAGAAATCAAAGGGAAAGCGCACCACAGGTATGTCGCCGAGCCGCTGCCGTGCGCGTGTGATCCCTGTGTCGGTCGTCACGCTCACGACCACTTCCGCATCGGCGCGCAGCAGTTCAGCAAGCGGGGCGATTGCCTGCACCTCGCCGACAGACACCGCATGAAGAAGAATGCGTGGCACACCAACCCGCCGTGGTCCCAAGGACACGACAGGTCGCCGAAGTCCCAGACGCGCGGGCCAGTCCGTGCGCAGTTTTCCCTTCCACCAGAGCGCAGTCAGCCAGACTGGCAGGGTGACGAGGGCGAACAGCGCAAACGCGATGTCCACCAGCAACAGCATTGCACGCGCAGGCTAGCCGACCGCGATAGTCTCGCCTGCATGTCCGCATCCCATCCGCATCGACCGCTCATGTGGGATGTCGGCGTGGACTCAGGAGGGACGTTCACCGACTGCATCGCCCTCTCCAATCGTGGTGATGTCCGCCGCGCCAAGGTGCTCAGCACATCCGCACTTCGAGCTCGTGTCATCGCATCGGATCATTCGGATGATCGCCTGCGCATCGAAGTGTCGATTCCGTGTACGGTGGATCCACAACTCCTGATCGGATTTCGCGTTGCGCCCACGACGGATCGCTCGGGAAGCAGCGCACGACAACCGCTGGTGCACGAGGCGCGCCTTCGCCGTGCTGCCGATGGAACGACGGATGTGGAAGTGTGCTGCGAGAGGGTGCAGGGCGCGGCATTTCCCCTGCCCCCCACCGGCTCGCTCGTGGATCTTTGCGCGCCATGGGAGGCGCCAATACTTGCGCTTCGGGTTGCGCTCGGGCGCGGTGGCAGCGCCCCGCTGCACGATTGCCGACTGCGTATCGGCACCACACGCGGCACCAACGCACTGCTCGAGCGGCAGACGACGCCCGTCGTGCTCTTTACCAACGAGGGCATCGAAGATCTCCTCGCCATCGGCGATCAGCGCCGCGCGGACATCTTCGCTGCCGCACCATCGAAGCCTTCGCATGTTCAGGTGAACGCCGTTGGCATTCCAGTGCGGCATGCGCCCGATGGACGCGAGCGTGTTCCCCTTGATGCTGCGGTCCTTCGCAGCCGCGCGGACCCTGCGACTCATCCAACGGGCGCGGCAGCGGCAATCGCACTGCTGCACAGTTCGGTTGCACCGGACACGAGCCGCTCCGCCGAGTCCACCGTGGCGAGAGAACTTCATGCGCTCGGCTGGACTTGGACATCCTGCGCATCGGATGTTGGCGCATCGAGCCGCTTCGAGCCGCGTGCGCGTGCGGCGGTCGTCGATGCGGCACTGTCGGGTCCGGTCGGGCGATTTGTGGCCAACATCACCAGTCAATCGCAGGGCGCGGATGTGCGCATGCTGACCAGCACGGGCGGCATCGCAGCCGCAGCGCACTTTCGTCCGCGTGAGAGTCTGCTCTCGGGACCCGCAGGCGGTGTGGTTGCAGCCGCGGCGATCGCGCGCGCGGTGGGGTTCGCGCGCGTCGTCACGCTCGACATGGGTGGCACCAGTGCGGATGTCGCGCGCATCGACGGACACGCGGCACTGACGGAAGAAACACGGATTGGCGACGCCATCCTCGGTGCGCCGGCCGTTGCGGTCGAGAGCGTCGCCGCGGGCGGCGGTTCGATCGTGTGGTGGGATGGGACCGCACTTCGTGTTGGTCCACGCAGTGCAGGTGCGTTCCCCGGACCCGCCAGCTACGGCTGCGGCGGTCCGCTGACGATCACGGACTGCAATCTGCTGCTCGGTCGTATCGATCCAACGGTCTGCACCATCCCGCTCGACCGTGCCGCCGCGCAGTGCGCCGCCGTCGCGCTCTGCAGCGAGATAAGGGGCAGCGGAAGGAGCCAAGACCAGACCGCGCTGCTTGAGCAGGCTGTCGCCATCGCTGAAGAAACCATGGCGGGTGCACTCCGCTCCGTGACCGTTCGGCAGGGAGTCGATCCGGCGCAGCACGCGCTGCTCTCCTTCGGTGGCAGTGGCGGTCTGCACGCGTGCTCACTCGCCCAGCGCCTCGGCATCGACACGGTCATCATCCCGCTCGACTCAGGCATCCTGTGCGCCGCCGGCGCGCTCACGGCGCCGCCCACCAGGATTCTGCACCGCGTTCTGCTTCGGCCGCTGGATGCGAAGGGCCTTGCACCAATCGGCGAGGTGATTCGTCGCACCTGCGATGAGGCGTTGTCTCTTCTTGCTTCGACCGATCCGCACGGCGCAGATGGAACGGTCGCGCGCTGCGTACTGAACCTGCGCCTGATCGGTCAGGAGTCGACGATTGCGCTGAGTACCGAGCCAGTCGCAGCGAATGGATCCGATCCACACGCACTCGCCAGAGCGTTCTGCCACGCCTACCGCGCCGTTCACGGATTTGAGCCACGGGCGAATCACACGATCGAGGTCGAGTCGCTGCTTGTCGAGGCTGTCGGGCGTTCCACGGAGCTGCCGCTGCCTGCCGCGGATGCGCGCGATCTTCGGCCCGATGCGCACGGACTTCTGCGGCTGAGCGGCGCATCGGTCTGGGTCGCGCACGGCTGGGCGGCCCAAGCGCATCCTGCGGGAGCCATCATGCTCCGCCGCAGCGACTCGCAGGCAGTGCGGCCATCGCGCGATGAGCGAGTGCTGTCCTGCGGCGCCGACGAAGTGCCAGCCGCGCGAGCGGTCGCCATTGCGCTTGACATGGGGGAAACGCTTCGCCGAATCGCCGTGTCGCCCAACATTCGCGACAGACTCGACTTCTCCTGCGGCATTCTTTCGGCCGAAGGTCAACTGGTGGTCAACGCTCCGCACATTCCCGTGCACCTCGGCGCGCTTGGTCCGTGCGTGCGCGCCGTCGCGCGTGCGCTGCCCTTGCGTGAAGGTGATGTCGCGCTCGTCAACCACCCCCGCTTTGGCGGATCGCACCTGCCGGATCTCACGGTCATCACGCCGATCCATCACCGTGGACAGCTCGTTGCCTTCGCCGCAAACCGCGCACATCATGCGGAGATTGGCGGCACACGACCTGGGTCGATGCCACCCGATGCGACCTGTCTCGCGGATGAGGGTGTCGTGATCGAACCGATGCGCATCGTTGAAGGCGGCACTTCGCAGTTCGACCGTGTCGCTCGTGTGCTGAGCGAGGCGCGGCATCCCAGTCGGATGCCTGCGGACAACTTGGCGGACCTCCAAGCGCAGATTGCGGCAAATGCCCTTGCGGCAGCTCGAATGGGAGGGCTTCTCGATGCGTATGGCAGCGACTGCTGGCTTCGTGTGGACGCGCTGCTCGCAACCGCCTCGCGTCAGGCCGCACAGCGGGTGATCGCGGCGCTGCACAGCGATGTGGTGACTGCTGAAGAGCGGCTCGACGATGGGTCGCCTCTGTGTGTTCGCGTGGAACGCTCACCTTGCCGCACACGGTTGCATATCGACTTCACGGGCTCTGCGCCGCAGCATGCGCGCAATCTGAATGCGCCACTCGCGGTCACGCGGGCGGTCGTGATGTACACCGTGCGCGTTCTTGCGGGTCTGCAGATGGGCAGTGACGGACCGGCCTTTCCGATGCATGAGGCACTCCTCGATGCGGTCGACATCACCGTGCCGCAGGGCAGCATCCTGCATCCGAACTTCTCGGGATCTCCCGATCAGTGCCCTGCCTGTGCGATCGGACAGACAGAGACAAGTCAGCGGCTCGTCGATGCACTCTGGCGAGCGCTTGACATCGCCGCGTGCAGCCAGGGAACGATCAACAATCTTCTCTTTGGCGGCACCGCGCTCGGCTTCTACGAAACCATCGCAGGCGGGGCGGGCGCGACCAAAGCGGCGTGCGGCGCGAGCGCCGTTCATACGCACATCAGCAACACGCGGCTCACCGACGCCGAGGTACTCGAGCGCCGTTATCCCGTTCGGCTGGAGCGGCTGCAACTGCGAAGAGGGTCTGGCGGCGATGGACTGCACCGAGGCGGCGATGGGATCATTCGTCGTCTGCGCTTCCTCGAGCCTGTCGATCTTTCGTTCCTCTCGCAGCGGCGCGAGTCCTCGCCTTGCGGCAGCCACGGCGGTCTCGACGGCGCTCGTGGCGCACAGCGCATCATCCGGGCAAATGGAACAGTCGAAGTGGTCCCAGGCATCACCGCGGCACACCTCGCATCCGGGGACGCGTTCGAAGTGGAGACTCCAGGCGGTGGCGGCTGGGGTTCACCTGCCCCGGCGAGAGGCTGAACTCAGCAGCCCTTCACCGCCGCTTCGATTGCAGCGAACTCCACCTGCACGCGCGGATCTTCGCTCACCCACGCATACTTCACGGTGCCCTTGGCATCCACGACGAACGCGGAGCGTTTCGCCACGCCCTTCAGTCCCATCAGATCCTCGTGCAGCGCGCCGTACTGGCGAGCAACATCCTTGTTGAAGTCGCTCAGCACGGGGAACGGGATTCGCTCCAGCTCACGGAACTTCGCCACGGTGAATGGCGAGTCCACACTCACCGCAAACACCTTGCAGCCGAGCGCCGACCACTGTTGCCACGCATCGCGAAAGTGGCACATCTCCACGGTGCACACTGGGCTGAACGCGAGCGGGATGAACAGCAGCACCAGCTTCTCCTTGCCGATCAGGGCACCCACATCGACAGGTGTTCCAGGTTGCGATGGAAGCGTGAAGGCAGGTGCCTTGGATCCGACAGTGAGCGACATGGCGAGGTCTCCAGAGTGGTTGCGTGCGATTCACTGGCCCCGCTCCCCAACATGGGCAGCCGTGGCGGCGCGCAACGGTAGCACGCAATCCGTTCGCGTGCTCTCAACTCGCGGCAAGTGGAAGATCGACGCGCTCGATCGACCGTGCCCGCCCAGTTGCCGCGTCCACGGTCACCACACATCCGCAGGCGCGTTCACCGCCCTCCCCCATCTCATAGTGCGTGTGAACGCCCGTGGTCATCGCACGGAGCACGCCCTTGGGCTCGCGACCAATGACGCTGGCATACGGTCCGCACATGCCGACATCGGTGATGAACGCGGTGCCCTTGGGGAGCAGACGGGCATCGGCAGTTTGCACATGGGTGTGCGATCCGATCACCGCGGTCACGCGCCCGTCGAGATGATGGGCAAGCGCCGCCTTTTCAGCGGTTGTCTCCATGTGCGCTTCGATGATCACGATCGCATCACGCTCCGGCAGCGACGCGATCAGATTGTCCACGCAGGCGAACGGATCATCGGCGGGCAGGCTCATGAAAATGCGACCGAGCACCGTGGCGACATACACGTCTCGGGGTCGACCTTCGGCGGCGGGAATGCGGACAAAGCGCTTGCCTGGACCCTTGGGGGAAAGGTTCGCGGGACGGCAAATCGGTTCCGCCGGGTCATCGAGCATCGGCACGATCCGCGGTTCGCGATACGCATGATCACCGAGCGTCACGGCATCGAAGCCAGCCTCGCGCAGATCCTTGAACTGGTCCGGCGTGATGCCTGACCCGCTTCGCAGGTTCTCCCCGTTGACGATCCACACCGACGGTGCGAATCGCTCGCGGACCATAGGCATGGCAGCCTTCAGCGCGCGCCGCCCGGGCTGCCCGACACAATCTCCAAAAAAGATGAGCGCGAATGTGCCGTTCATCGCTATACTCTATTGGGAGTTGGCGGCGTCAGTCCTCTCGGTTGGGGTGCCGTAACTCTTGCATGATGCAGACTGTCTTCAAGAAGGGCGACCGTGTTCGCCATCCATCTCGCCCCGAGTGGGGCACAGGAACGATCTCGCGCATCGAGTCGCTGTCGCGTGGTGGCACGCCCGACATGCGCCTGTGGGTGCGTTTCCCAACCATGGGCGAGAAGGCGCTGCTTGCAAGCGCTGCGGGTCTTGAACTCGTGGACTCCCCCGCCGCGGAGCAGATGGTCGGCGATCGCCCGACAGTCCATCAGTTGGACATGTCAAACGGCGGTGGCTGGCTTGCGGATGTTTCCAAGCGGAAGATTGACGATGTCATGGTCGCCGTCTCCGATGACGCACTCGACCCGTTTGCCGCCCCTCCGCGGCGTCTGGCAAACCTGCTTGCCCTCTACCGCTTTGATGGTTCGCCCGCGCGCCTCGTGGAGTGGGCCGTTGCGCAGAGCGGGCTGGATGACCCCATGAGCCGTTTCAACAGGCAGGAGCTTGAGCAGTTCCACAAGCGCTGGCTCTTGAATGTCGATGCGCAACTCCTGAAACTGCTCACAGAACTCAAGCGGGAGCGGGCGCTCGTGGATTCAGCGCTCAAGACCGCCCCCCCGCTCGCGCAGCGTGCGGTCCGCCGTCAACTCGAACTCGTTCGCTGATCCAACTGGGGCACAATCGAGCGGCGAACTGGCGGCGCACAATATGGACTGCTCGTTCTAGGATGGATTCATGGCGGAACCGCAGCCCCGTTTTTGCAAGTGGGCACTTGGAGTCTGTGCATCGGCGCTCCTCGGGCTCCTGCTGATCGTCTGGGTGCAGAGCGAGAGGGTGAAGCGCGCGGAACTTGAGTTGACAGCCACAAACGCACGGCTGAACGAGGCGGAGAAGAAGATCACCGATGCGTCCGCACAGTTGGCAAAGTCTGCAGCCGACCTTGGCGAGTCCGCGAAGCGTGAAGCGAGCCTGACGGCGCAAGTGGCTGCGATCCAAGCCGAGATGGCGCAGCAGCGCAAGGCCCTGACAGACGCGCTCGATGCGGCGGAACAGCGCGGCAAGGAGTTGGCCGCGGCGAAGCTGCAGGCAGAAAGCGCACGAACAGAGGCGAACGCGGCGCGCGCCGAGGCGGACGCGGCAAAGGCGCAGGCACGCGCGGATGAAACGCGTTACCGAAGGGTTCGTCAGTTCATGGAAACGGCGTTTCATCCATTCGCCCCCATTACGGTCGGTCCATCCGACACCACGGTTGTGGGCGTGATGCGCGGGGCCGTTGATGAACTTGAGTCGGGCGCGCTCGCGGACGACCCTACCGCACGCGCCCTCGTTCAGACGACGATTGCGACAGTGCTGCTCAACAGTGGCGAAGAGACTCTCGCGCAGCAGCTCTTCGACGATGTTCTTGTTGACAGCAGGCGGCGTTTCACAAGCGATCATGAGGAACTCGCGGACGCCATCGCAGACGCTGCGCGCGCGCGAATCGCCACGGGCGACCTTGCGGGGGCAGCACCGCTCGCGGACGAAGCGCTCGCCATGGCCAAGCGGATCAGTCCAGGCGACTCGCCACTTCTTGCCGATGCCATCGGCGTTCAGGCGGAACTTGCCGCTGCGCAGGGGAAGTTGCCCGAGGCTGCTCGGTACGCGGAGGAGGCGGCGTCGATCTGGCTTCGTACTGCTCCAAAGGCCTGGCAAACGGCGCGAGAACTGCAGAAGGTCGCGGACATCTATGACCGTCAGCGCAACTATGCAGATGCGCTGAAGGTTCTTCAGGAAACCCTCAAGATTCGCCGTGCCCTTCACAAGGGCGACCACCCCGACATTGCCGCCGCGCTCATCTCGCTCGGCGGGGTTCAGCAGTCTCTCGGGCAGTTGGATGAGGCGAAGAAGAACCTCGAGGACGCGCTCGCTATGCAGCGCGCACTTCACGCAGGTGATCACTGGGCCGTTGCCGATGCCCTGCACAATCTCGCGAGCGTGAAGCAGAGTCTTGGTGAATCGGTCGAGGCCGAACGCCTCTTCCGCCAGGCACTCGCCATGAAAGAGCGCATCCACAAGGGCGACGACCCATCCGTTGCGGCTGGACTTGTAAGCCTCGCACTGGTCGAGCAGTCACTCCGCCGCGAGGACCTCGCAGAGCCCATGCTTGATCGGGCCATCAAAATGCGGCAGAACCTCCACGAGGGCGATCACGAAGCGACGGCGCGTGCGTTCGCGTGCCGTGCATGGGTGCGCTATGACAGGCGCGAATACGACAAGGCAGCGAGCGATTGCAAGACCGCCGTCGAGATGCTTGAACGGCTATTCCCGTCGGGAAGCGCCGCGCGTGCCGTTGCAATCGCCCTCGATGCGCGAATTGCCGCCCGCATGGGTGATACCGAAGATGCTCGCAAGAAGATCGAGCAGGCCGTGACCATGGTCGAGTCCGCAGAGCAGCCCGCTGGAGCGAACACGCGCGTTGTGCTTGAGTTGCGCGACGAAGTCATGCGCTGAACCCTGGCAGCAAGTCTACCGCGAATGCAAAAGAGTGCTTTACGCGCCCGAGTCGTAAAACTTGGTGAGATAATTTTTGTCTTTTATTTGCAGACATCAAAACTCGGTGCATCTTTCGATACGTCTGGAGGGGGGTGAGGGGCTGAACCCGTTCGCGGTTGGTTCAGAAGCCTCGATTGGAAACCCTCCCATGAAGACTTCACTTGCTTCCCTCGTTGCCGCACTTGCTGTGGCCTCTGCCTCGGACGCAGCCCTTGTGTACGGCGGCGGCACTGAAACGGGCAGCCGTTTCAACGGTGGCGCCAATGTCATCACATACATGAACTGCTTCACCGCGGTGAGTGAGGGTCAAACTCAGCTCGCCCTGGAAAGCGCGGTTGTCGGCATCCGACGCATCGCGTCGGCGGGAGCGTTGCTCGATGTCGGCATCAACATCTACGCCGCTGAGATGACCTTTACCTCTGACGGTACCTCCTCCACCTTCGGCCGCGGTGCCAACACCCTGATCTACTCCTCGGCGTCGCTTGGCGGCGGTGCAGCAAGCGTGACCCAACTCGTCAGCACTGGCGCGCTGTCTGGTGTCACCCTGAACCTTGAGACCGTCTCGAACGCTGGCATGGGCGGCTGGTGGATCGGCGTTCAATTCACGGGTGCCAACGCTGCGAGCACTGCCAATGGATGGCGCGTCATGAACGCCCCGACAACTGGTGCGTCCATCAATGGCTTCGGTATGTTCAACTACAACAGCAGCAATGCCTTTCAGGCGTTCTTCGCCTTCGGCACCCCGCCGGGAGCATCGCCGAGCCGCCTGATGGTGGATGTGAACGGCTCACTGGTGCCTGCGCCAGGCGCGATCGCGCTCCTCGGCGTGGCTGGTCTGGTCAGCCGTCGCCGCCGCTGATGCCGATCTGAAGTCCGTCGACAGAAGTTCGAAAACCAGCGCCCGCTGCGGAATCCGCGGCGGGCGCTTTCACATGGATCTGTCTCCTCCGCTGCTTCGCAGCCAGCCCCCTCAGCCAAGGGCGCTGCGGCATGTCCGTGCCGGTGCCCACAACGAGGGCTTGGGCGAAAGGAAGGGAGTGCGGCGCGTGTCCTATCCTCCCCCCCGCTATGAGTCAGTCGTCCTTCGATCCCGATGCGGCAGCGACTGGTGACGGACTGTTCGGGCTCGACTGCGAGCCGAGCACCGCGGGTGTCGTCGTCATTCCCGTGCCATTCGATGCGACCACCAGTTACCGCGCGGGTACAGCACGCGGTCCATCGCATGTTCTTGCTGCAAGTCAACAGGTGGATCTCGAGGACATCCAGTTTGGCCCCATCTGGGAGGCGGGGATCGCCATGCTTCCCATCTCCCGCGACATCGCTGCACTCTCGCGCCGCGCACGCGCCGCGGCCGAGCCGATCATCCGCGCAGGTGGCGCCAACCCGCGCAACACATCGCATGCGAAGGCCGTGGCTTCCGTGAACGCCGCGAGTGAGAAGGTGAACGCATTCGTCGCGCGCGAGTCGGCACGCATCATCGGGCGTGGCGCGATTCCCGCGGTGCTCGGCGGCGATCACTCGACTCCGTTTGGTCTGATCAGCGAACTGTCGCGCCGCCATCCGCGCATGGGCATCCTCCAGATCGACGCACACGCGGATTTGCGCGACCGTTTCGAGGGCTTCTCCTGGAGCCACGCGAGCATCTTTCACAATGTGATGACGCGGCTGCCGCAGGTGAGAAAGCTCGTGCAAGTCGGAATCCGCGATGTGGGTTCGCGTGAAGTCGATTTCGTCCGGCAATCGCGCGGACGCATACGCACCTTCTACGACCAGCGCCTGCGCGACCGCCAGTTTGGCGGCGCCACATGGACTCGGGTGTGCAAGGATGTGATCGCTGCGCTGCCGCGCGAGGTCTACATCTCCTTCGACATCGATGGACTGACGCCTGAGTACTGCCCTGACACGGGAACGCCCGTGCCCGGCGGGCTGACATTTGCCGAGGTGTGCCATTTGATTGAACTGCTGAGCTGCAGCGGTCGCCGCATCCTGGGGTTCGACCTGTGCGAGGTGGCTCCCGATAGGCACGGGGGCGAGTGGAACGGATCCGTGGGCGCTCGGGTGCTTTACAAACTTGCAGGCTGCGCGGTCGCGAGTCGATTGCGCCGCCGACGCGGGTGAGTGATCCGCACACTTGCATGTCGCTTGGCTGTGACGCCGCGAAACACAACCGCCCTCCGTCGTGGCGGAGGGCGGCAATGGCAGTGGACCGTACTGGACTTGAACCAGTGACCTCCTCCGTGTCATGGAGGCGCGCTAGCCAACTGCGCCAACGGTCCGTTGTTCTGAAGTCTACCGCTGCGCGGCAGTCCGACAACCGGCTCAGCGCGGACTGGCTGCACGCAAGGTCTTGAAGTGCGCAGTGCAGCGGCGAATGCGCGCGAGTGAACTTTCGCGTCCGAGGATCGCGAGCGTGTCGAAGATCGGTGGCGAGACCGTTCCGCCGGTCACCGCCACGCGCAGCGGCTGCGCCACCTTTCCAAGTTGCCCCCCGCTGTGCGCGTCCGCGAATGGCTTCACGAGCGCTTCCAAATCGGTCGCGGTCCAAGACGAATGCGCCTCAAGAATCGGCAGCAGCGACTCCAGATGATCCGCACCGCACGGCGAGCCATCGAGCATCGCCTTCTGCACCTGTTTGCTCGTCTCCCAACAAAGCTCGTCGTCCGCAAGCAGCAGGAAGCGATTGCCTCGGAACATGTCATCGAGCGTCTTGCTGCGTTCTTGGCTTGCGCGCGCAAGCATGGTGAATCCAGCGGGTCCGAGCCGAGCCATGAAGTCGGGGTGGTACATGTTGCCATGCGCCGCGGCGCGCCGTTCAAACTCCTCTGGAGTCATGCCCGTGATGGCATCGCAGTTGAACGACATCAGCTTCACGCGATCGAACTTGGCGGGCGTCTTCACCACACGCCGCGGATCGAAGTGCGTTCGCAGGAACTCGAGGTCGAACTTCTCGATGTCGTTGCCAGGGCTCCAGCCATTGAGTGCAAGGAAGTTGACGATCACCTCGGGCAAGTAGCCCGAGCGCTTGAAGTCGTCGACATTGATCTCGGGCAGCGTCACACCGATTGCGTCCGCGAGCCGCTGCGCGGCATCGAGTTCGAGTTGAATGTTCTTGTCGCCGAGCCACGCGTTCCAGACGGTGGCGTCGACTGTCGCCGCTGGCGGCGCGGACAGCCCGCGCTCTGCGACCGCCTTGCGCAGCGCCTTGTCCTTGTCGCGCTTGCTCATCTTGCTGCCGTCGGGATTGCAGATGATCGGCAGGTGCGCATACGCGGGGCGGCGGAATCCGAGCGCATCCTGCAGCAGCATGTGCCGCGCCGTATTGGTGAAGTGCTCCTGCGCACGCAGCACATGCGTGACCTGCATCAACTGATCATCCACCACCACGGCGAAGTGGTAGGTCGGGAAGCCATCCGCCTTGCGGATCACGAAGTCGTCGATCTCGGTTGCGGGGATGGTGGCTTCACCGAGCACCTCGTCGCGGATCGTGACATCGTGGCCCGGACACTTGAGGCGGATGACCGCAGGCGTTCCTGCAGAAAGTTTCTCCTGCACCTGCGCAGCCGAAAGTTGCAGCGCGGCACGGTCGTAGCGGTACGCGCGTCCGCCCGCGGTTGCCGCCTTGCGCTTGGCGTCCAGTTCCGCCGCTGTCTCGAACGCGTAGTAGGCGTGCCCTGCGTCGATGAGTCGCTGCAGATGCGCGTTGTAGATGTCGAGGCGTTCACTCTGAAAATACGGGCCGTGCGCGCCGCCACCTGTCCCCTGCCAGATGGGCCCCTCGTCCCAAAGGATCCCGAGCCAGTGCAGATCCTTGGCGAACCCGATGCTCGCCGCGTCGCTTGACCGCTTCTGATCCGTGTCCTCGATGCGAAGCACGAACCGTCCGCTGCGCCCCTTGGCAAACGCCCAGCAGAACAGCGCAGTCCGTGCGCCACCCACATGCAAATGCCCCGATGGGCTTGGCGCGAATCGCGTGACGATGGCGGCGGGATCGTTCATGGCAAATGGGGCTCTTCGCGGCACATTCCTACCATGCCCCCGCCATGGACCTCGACCGCGCGCTCGGTGAATCACCTGCGATGCTCGGTGTCCTCTCCGACAGCCACGGCGAATCGAAGCGTACGCAGCGTGCGGTGGAGACGCTGCTCAGTGCAGGCGCGGTCCACATCATCCACTGCGGCGACTTTGAAACGTCGCGTTGCCTGGATCAACTGGCGGGACTGCACGCGCACATTGTGTTTGGCAACAACGATGATCCCGCTGCACTCACTTCCTATGCGGAGAGCCTCGGTATCCAGGTGCACCATCCCGCAGGCGAGTTGGAGTTTGGTGGCATCCGAGTCGCGTTCACGCACGGGCACATCGGTACTGCCATCGATGCCGCGATCGAGCGGCGCGTGCCTTGGCTGTTCGTCGGTCACTCGCACACGGCCATGGACACGCAGGTTCACGGCACTCGCATGGTGAACCCAGGCGCGCTCTCTCGCGCCGATCCGTACACCGTCGCGCTCGTCTGCCCCTTGAGCGGGCTGGTCAAGTTCATTCCGATTCACTGATCGTTTTCCACACCATGCCAGAACCCGCCTCGCCACTTCTGCTTCTTGTGTTGCTCGTGAACTTCGCATCCACTTGGGCGATGGCTGGGCTCATCTGGACAATGCAGTGCGTGCACTATCCGCTGTTCGCGTCCGTCGGCCCCGATGCGTTCGCGCGCTATCAGGCAAGCCATGTTGCGCGCATCACGCCGCTTGTCGGTCCACTCATGTTGGTGGAACTGGGCACTTCCGCAGCGCTGCTGGTGGTTCGCCCCCCCGCTGCGCCGGTACCGCTGGTGTGGGCGGGGCTTGGGTGCGTGCTCGTGGCGTGGATTGCCACAGCCGTGTTCTCCGTCCCGGCACACCATGTGCTCGGCGCAGGCTTCGATGCGGCTGCGCATGAGCGGCTCGTGTCCACCAACTGGATCCGCACGCTCGCCTGGACTGCACACGCTGCGATCGTGACCATCCTCGTGTGGAAGTGCCTGCACCCCGTGCGAGAGGGAGCCTGACTCCATGACAAAGCACTACCGCCGACGACGCCGCAGCAGACTCAATCATCCGATCGGTACGCCCGCTGGATTGCTTCGCCCTGCAGTCGGTGCGACGGATGGGAAGGTGGAGTGTCACCATTGGAACGGCACGCACTGGGTGCACGATGCGGCGCCCACCATCGCCACCATGGAGGCGCTCCATGCGCGCGGCACGGCCTGTTGGATCAACTACGACTCCGTTCCGAGCCTCGACACGCTGCTCGCGCTCAAGCGGATTTTCGCCCTGCATCCGCTTGCGATGGAGGATGTGCAGAACCCGCCGCACCGCGCGAAGGTGGAGCCCTTTGGGCAAGTCCTCTTTGCGCTCCTTCCCGCACCAGACCCCGCCGCGGGCGATCTGGAGACGGAGCAGTTGTCGCTGTTTCTCGGCACCAACTTCGTGCTGACAATCGGCGAACGCCCCGGCGGCGACTGTCTGCAGCAGGTGCGTCGCCAACTCACGCACGATGCGAGCGGGGTCTATGCGGGCTCGGCAGCTGCGCTGTGCTTTGCGATTGTCGACAGCGTCATCGACCGCTATTTCCCCCTCGTGACGAGCGTTGGGGATCGGCTTGATGCGATCGAGGAGCACATCATGACGGCTCGTCGACCGATTGATTTGAATCTCGTGCGAGCGGTCAAGTGGGATATCCACCGCCTGCGTGCGGCAATGTGGCCGATGCGCGATGCGGTCACGGCGCTCATGACCATGGAGGCGCACTTCGACATGGAGCGGAGGCTGCTGCTCCGCAGTGCGCTCGACCATGTCATCCGCCTCACGGACCAGCTGGATTCCGAGCGGATGATGGCAAGCGAAATCTCCGACATCGCGCTCGCCATGGTCAATGTGCGCATCGGCGAGGTCACGAAGGTGCTGACTGTCATCGCCACCATCTTCATTCCCATGACCTTTCTCGCCTCGGTCTACGGCATGAATTTCCGGTTCATGCCTGAGTTGGAGTGGCGATGGGGCTATCCGGCGGTTCTGGGTGCGATGGCGCTGGTGGCCATCGGAAGTCTGATTTCCTTCCGCCGCCGCGGATGGATCGGGCGCTCGGAACGCGGGGACGAATTGGGATCACCGGAGAAACCCTGAAGAAATTGACCCTGTTTGGCACTTGCGTCAAACGGGTCGTTCGCCGATGATGGTGGATCGGTTTGTCGGCGAGGTGCCGCGAACCGAGGCGCCAAGTCTGGAATTCCCAAACAGAGAAAGAGCCAAGGACACTGCCATGAGCAAGCCGGCTGCAGCCTCCATGAACAAGCACACCGCTCCCCGCGCGTCAGACTACTTCGGATCGCTCACCTTCAGCGGCGATGTGATGCTGAAGCGGCTTCCTCCTCAGGTGTTCATGAACCTCCAGCGCACGGTGCAGAGCGGACTGCCGCTCGACCGCTCGATCGCGAACACCGTGGCGTCCGCGATCAAGGACTGGGCGCTTGAGCATGGCGCGACGCACTACTGCCACTGGTTCCAGCCGCTGACGGGATCGACCGCAGAAAAGCACGATGCGTTCCTTTCACCCACAGGCGATGGCGGTGCGATCGAGAAGTTCTCGGGTGATGCGCTCATTCAGGGCGAACCGGATGCGTCGAGTTTTCCATCCGGCGGCATTCGCGACACATACGAGGCGCGTGGCTACACCGCATGGGACGCGACAAGTCCCGTGTTCCTGCTTCGTGGCGCCGATGGACACAAGACGCTCTGCATACCCACGGCGTTCGTCTCGTGGACGGGCGAGGCACTTGATCAGAAGACGCCCCTGCTGCGCTCGATCGATGCCGTGTCGAAGCATGCGCTTCGGCTTGTGAAGTTGCTTGGCGATACCAAGGCAACGAACGTCATTTCAACGCTCGGCTGCGAGCAGGAGTACTTCCTTGTCGACCGAGACCTTTTCCGCGAGCGGCTCGATCTCCTGATCTGCGGTCGCACGCTGATCGGCGCACAGGCGCCCAAGGGGCAGCAACTCGAAGACCACTACTTCGGCGCGATCCCCGAGACCGTGCTCGCGTTCATGACCGAGTGCGAAGAGCGCCTGTTTGAACTCGGCATCCCCGTGAAGACGCGCCACAACGAAGTGGCGCCGCGCCAGTTCGAACTCGCGCCCACGTTCGAGAAGGCGAATGTGGCTGTCGATCACCAGATGACCGTCATGCATGTGCTGCGGTCCGTGGCGCGCCGACATGGATTCGAGTGCCTGCTTCATGAGAAGCCCTTCGCAGGCATCAACGGCTCGGGCAAGCACAACAACTGGTCGCTGTCGACCGATACGGGTTCCAACCTGCTTGATCCGCGCGATGAGACGCACTCGAACATGCAGTTCCTTGTGTTCCTCGCCGCGGTCATCCGCGCCGTCGATCTCCACGCGGACATTCTTCGTGCATCGATCGCTTCGGCGCACAACGATCACCGACTCGGCGCGAACGAGGCGCCGCCCGCGATCATGTCGATCTACCTCGGCGAGATGCTGACGGACATCCTTGATCAGCTTGAGCGCGGCGAGGCGAAGCGCTCGAACAAGGGCGGCGAGCTCGACCTCGGCGCACGAACGCTGCCGCAGATTCCCCGTCATTCGAGCGACAGAAATCGCACCAGTCCCTTTGCGTTCACAGGGAACAAGTTCGAGTTCCGTGCGGTCGGGTCGTCGCAGTCCGTGGCGTGGCCGAACACCGTTCTCAACACGATGGTTGCCGAGAGTCTCGACTTCATCGCAACTGCACTCGAGAAGAAGGTGGGCAAGAACCCGCCTGCCGCGAAGCTCGAAGCGGCGGTGCGTGCGATGCTGAAGGACCTTGTGAAGGAACATCGCCGCGTGTGCTTCGATGGCAACGGCTACAGTGCGGAGTGGCACGCCGAGGCGGCGAAGCGTGGGCTTCCCAACTTCCCATCCACCGCGGAAGCGTTGCCGGCACTGCTGACCAAGAAGGCGCAGAGTTTGTTCACGACGTACGGGGTTCTCTCCTCACGCGAGTTGCACGCTCGAGCAGAGATCCAAATGGAGCAGTACTGCAAACTGGTGCAGATCGAAGCGCGCACACTGGCGCAGCTCGTGCACACACAGATCCTGCCCACCGCGCTCCGCGCACAGGGGGAAATGGCGGATGTTGTCGCTGCCACGCAGCAGGCGGGCGTCAACTGCCCTGACACGGAGGCGGCGCTCGGTGACCTCGTGCGCATGGTGAGCGCGCTCCGCAAGGCTGCCGAGTCGCTTGGAACCGCGCTCGGGCGTGATGAAACCGCAATCGAGAAGCGAGTGAAGCACTTCCGCGGCGAGGTCATCCCTGCCATGGGGGAGGTCCGAAAAGCATGTGATGCGCTCGAGCGCGTCGTGTCGGCGGATCTCTGGCCCATCCCCTCCTACGCGGAACTGCTGTTCGCATCCTGACGCGCTCCGGCAGCAACGCCAGCATCCGCCCTGACGCAATGTCACCTGTGGGTCGGCTGACCGCAGACTTGCGGTACGATCTCGCGTCCGTTTCTTTCACCCTCATCCGCGTCTGCGGTTGGCAGTCTGCCACCCGCCATTTCCTCCGAGAAGTCCATGACCGCCGCCACTGAAGCACCCAACACCGTCAAGGTCTCCGCCGCAGGTCCCGCCCTCAAGCGCATCGATATCACGGTGCCAAAGGCGCGGGTCGATCAGCAGATCGAGCAGGCGTTTGCAGGACTTGCGGAGCAGGCGGTGGTGCCGGGTTTCCGCAAAGGTCATGTGCCGCGCGGTCTCCTCGAGAAGCGCTTTGGTGATGCGGTCTTGCAGGAGGCGAAGCAGCAGCTGATGTCATCGGCGTACCAGCAGGCGCTGCAAGATGAGAAGATCCGCCCGATCAGCAACCCCGAACTCCCCGAGGGCGCGTCCGAGCCGTCGCTCGAACGCGGGCGCGACTTCACCATGGTCGTCGAAGTGGAAGTGATGCCCGAGTTCGAACTGCCGACATGGGAAGGCATCCCGCTGCGTCGACCCGTGCTCGACATCCTCCCCAAGCATGTCGATGAGGAAGTGGAACGCCTCTCCTATCGGCTCGGTATGCCCGCTCCCGTCGAGGGGCCGTTCGAGCCACTCGACCGAATGGTCGGCAAGGCGGTCGTTCGCATCAAGGGCGACGAGAAGGTCTTCTTCGAGACGGAGAACGCGCTTGCTGTGGTGCCTGCGAAAGAGGACCAAGGCAAGGGACCGTTCCTTGGACTGCTTGTCGAGGGGCTCGACAAGACGCTCGAGGGACGCAAGGTCGGCGACTCGGTGACCATCGAGATGGAAGGTCCGCAGCAGCACGAAATCACGGAGATTCGCGGCAAGCCGCTGGTTGTGCAGTACACGATCACGGGGGCGGAACGCATCGCTCCCGCCACGCGCGAGGACATCGCCGCTCGCATCGGCGTCGAGACGCAAGAGTTGCTCGTGGAGAACCTGCGCGGGGTGCTCGAGCGGCGCCGCGATGATGAGCAGCGCAGCGCGCTTCGCGACCAGGTCTTTGAGCAACTCGCGGCCAAGGTCGAGTTCGATCTCCCGCAGCGGCTGTCCGCTGCGCAGGCTGCGCGCGAACTGGAAAAGCAGCGACTTGAGATGCTCTACCGCGGCGTGGACAACGAGCGAGTGGAAGCGCGTCTCGCAGAGATCCGCAGCGCAACGGCAGACGACACGCGCCGCCGACTGAAGTTGTTCTTCCTCCTCGCGCGCCTCGCTGAGACGCTCGGCGTCGAGGCGACCGATGGCGAAGTGAACGGTCGCATCGCAGCGATCGCCAGGGGTCGCGGGGTGCGCCCCGATGCGATGCGCGCCGAACTCGAGAAGAGCGGACGCATCGGCGAGATCGCGCTGCAGATCCGCGAGCACAAGGCGGCTGACCGCGTCATCGCGAAGGCGACGATCACCGATGTCCCGGCGGAAGAGTGGAACAAGGAGCACGCTGCCAAGGGGGCCACTCCGGGCATCCCCGCCACCGCAGGCTCGCCACGCGCGAAGCGCAAGAAGTCCTGATGATGTTGGCATCTTCGGTCCAGCAGAGTGCGCCTCAGGCGGTCCCCGAAGATGTCTTTCCCATCCTGCTGTCCGTGCTCGCGGCGGTCATTCTCGGCGGAGTCATCATCTACTTCGTACGGAACTGGGCTCGGCGATCGGATGATTCCATGCCAGGTTTCACCCTCGGCGACCTTCGTGAACTTCGCGACAGCGGCGAGATCACCGAAGAGGAGTTCAAGGCAGCACGAAATGCCATGATTTCCCAAGTGCGCAAGCAGTCTTCGCCGACAGATGACGGCGGTAGTCTTGATGGTCGACGCCCGCCACGCTGATCCACACGAACCTGCACACACCATCCTCTGCTGAAACGACCACGATGAACACCACCCCTTCCGGTCCAGGCAAGCGTCCCCCACTGCGGGAGGACGCTGTCACTCGCGGTGGTGGCGGCGGTGGCGGATCGTCGGGATCGGGTGGCGGGTCGGGCGGGGGCGATGGAGGTTTCCGCGGCAGAAAGGTCACGACCTGCAGCTTCTGCGGCAAGACGAGCCGCGAAGTGGGCCCGATGGTGGAAGGGCCGAACGATGTGTTCATCTGCGCCAACTGCACGGACCTTTGCCAGAACATCTTCAAGCAGGAGAAGCGCCGAGTGTCGGGTGGCGCGCCACCGATCACGCAGATCCCTTCACCGCGTCAGATCAAGGAGTACCTCGATCAGTATGTGATCGATCAGGAGCGCGCGAAGAAGTCGCTCGCCGTTGCCGTGCACAACCACTACAAGCGTCTCTCGCAGGCGGACAATGCGGAAGCGCCGGTGGAACTCGACAAGAGCAATGTGCTGCTGGTGGGACCGACAGGCACCGGCAAGACGCTGCTTGCGCGCACTCTCGCGCGCATCTTGAATGTGCCGTTTGCCATCGGTGATGCCACGACGCTCACCGAGGCTGGCTATGTGGGCGAGGATGTCGAGAACCTGCTGCTCAAGTTGCTGCAGGCTGCCGACTTCGATGTCGAGTCGGCACAGCGCGGCATCATCTACATCGACGAGATCGACAAGATCGGCAAGACCAACGGCAACGTCTCCATCACCCGCGATGTCTCCGGTGAAGGCGTTCAGCAGTCGCTGCTGAAGATGCTCGAAGGCACGGTGGCGAATGTTCCGCCGCAAGGCGGTCGCAAGCATCCCGAGCAGCAGTACATCCAGCTGAATACGCAGCACATCCTGTTCATCTGTGGCGGCTCGTTCGTCGGCATCGAGGACATCGTCCGCAAGCGCATCGGCCGCAAGCGCATCGGCTTTGCCGTCGAGGCGCAAGTTGAGCGCACCAAGTCCGAGGACGACAGCGACATGCTCGCACAGATTCAACCGGAAGATCTGCTCGACTTTGGGCTCATTCCAGAACTGATCGGGCGCCTGCCCGTCACCTGTGCGCTGATGCCGCTCAGTCGCGCGGCGATGATTCAGATTCTGACCGAGCCACGCAACGCGCTCGCCAAGCAGTACCAGCATCTGTTCGGACTCGAGGGCACTTCGCTTGAGTTCACGCAGGGTGCGCTCGAAGCGATCGCCGACAAGGCGCTTGCGCGCGAAACGGGTGCACGCGGTCTGCGTTCGGTGATGGATGAGCTGATGACGGATCTCATGTACCAGTTGCCCGACCTCGACAACTCAAACATCCTGTACCGCGTGGATGAAGCCGCGGTGCGATCGGGGCGACTGAGCCCCGAGACGATTCGGCACCGCGTTCGCGAGAGCGCCTGATCGGGCGTTCGCACTGCCGCATGAGGTGTGCCCATGACGCCAGTTGCACAGTGGGATGAGATTGCGCGCGCTGCCTCGCGCAGCGCGGCAACATCGGCGACGCGTGAGGACGCCATGCAATCGCTGGTCGATCTGCTGTGGAACGCGCTCCACCCGCACGGCGTGTCATGGATCGGCTTCTACGAAGCGGATCCATCCGGTGCGCCGCAAATGATTCTGCGCGCCCGCCGCGACAAACCCGCGTGCAGTCCGATCGGGCTTCATGGCGCATGCGGTCAGTGCTTGCTTGGGCGCAAGCCGCTTGTTGTTCGCGACGTGCGTGATCTTGGAGAGGGCTACATCGCGTGCGATCCGCTCGATCAGAGTGAGGTGGTGGTCCCCTGCCTGCGCCCTGACGGCAGTGCGTGGGGCGTTCTCGATGCCGATAGTCACCTCGTCGGTGCCTTCTCGGACGCGGATGCGCTTGGGCTGCAGCGGAGCCTGGAGGCGGCTGGACTCTCTGCGCCCTTTCGGTGATCGTTGGACAGCCGCAGCGCCCTCCGACCTTTGGAAGCCGCCTTGCCGCAGAAACCGCTTGCGCCGACCGCGAGTGGCGGCTACGCTGCTCGGCTCCCCTTTTGAGGACCACCCATGCCACGACGCTGCCACTTCACTGGTGCCCGAACGACTTCCGGAAACCGCATGACTCGCCGTGGTAAGGCGAAGTACCTCGGTGGCGTCGGCATCAAGACGACCAGCGTCACCAAGCGCACTTTCAAGCCGAATCTGCAGCGAGTGAAGGCGGTCGTGGACGGGCGGCCAGCCCGCGTTCTGGCGAGCACGCGCGCGATCCGTTCTGGCTTGGTTGTGAAGCCGATTCGGCGCAAGTTTGCTTACACGCGGAAGCTTACGGCAAAGGGCTAAAGGCGAGTTGGCGCGCCACGGATTGCGCTCGCAGCGCTGCCCGCGAAGGGGGAAATGCTGGTTGTTTGCGCGGAAAGCCAACTTTGGCTTGACAATCGCTCGTTTCGCGCTACTATTGGACATTCGACAACGACTTTGGTCCCATGCCACCACTGATTTGCCATGGTTGGCGCTTCACGGTAGGGACGCGAACTCTCGTCGAAGCCGGATTTCCGGTGACATAGGTTGAGATGGTCCGTCGCTTCGGTGACGCTTCAGTCTTGAACCACAGTATCTGGAAGAAAGAGAGCCTCTCCGTGCGGGTTTGTGGTCTCGTTGGCCACATCGTTGTGTTGCCATTTTTGATGGCGCACATCGGCTTCTGACCTTCTTTGCGCGTACTTGCTTGCGGCTTGGCCGCAAGCGCGCAAACTCGGTCGGGACATCAGAACAGGGCTGCCCTCTTTCTCGTATCAGATTGTGAAGCAAAGGTTTATGAACAACCGAGATTCTCGGTAGTTCGGTCCCTCTGCTGTCTTCCCCGTGTTCTGTCCTGTTCGCGTTGGTCCCCGATTGTCCGCCCAAAGAGGTTCGTCATGCCACTTCCCCGCCACGACACAACGGACCGTGATCGCGTCCTCGATGCGACCGATTTGGTGTCCCTCGTGGGCGAATCGGTGGCACTGCGACTGAAGGGTCGCGAGCATGTCGGGCTGTGCCCATTCCACGATGACCATCGCCCGTCCTTCTCTGTGATCACCCACAAGGGACATGCGTTCTATCACTGCTTCTCTTGTCAGGCGAGCGGGAACGCCATCGACTTCATGGTGAAGTACCACAAGATGGAGTTCATCGAGGCGCTGCGATTCCTCGCGCAGCGAGCTGGGATTGAACTTCGTCCACGACAAGGGGATCACGGCCCCAGTGGCAGCAGCCAAACCGTTTCTGCGCTGAGGCGCGCGAACGAAGCCGCGCTTCGATTCTTCGCGCGGTGCCTTGCGGACCCGTCGCTTGGTGCCGCGTCGGCCAACGCACTTGCCGCGCGTTCGATTGAGCCTGCCATGATCGAGCGCTTTGGGCTCGGTGCTGCGCCCTCCTCAGGTGATGCGCTGGTCGCTCATGTGGAACGCCTCGCCGCGAACCAGCGTGCGGGCGGCGATGACTCGATCGAACCCGATGCGATCCGCGCCGCATTCGAGTCGGCTGGTCTCCTGCGTTCGCGTGCCGGACGCCTTGTGGATGGCTTCCGAAACCGCGTGATGTTCCCCATCCATGATGAGATTGGTCGCTGCGTCGCCTTTGGTGCGCGAGCGATCGATCCTGAAGATCAGCCGAAGTACCTGAACAGTCCGGAATCGCCCATCTTCCACAAGTCGCGATCGCTGTACGGCATTCATCTGGCCAAGCGCGCCATCATTGACTCGCGCACCGCGATCATCACTGAGGGATACACCGATGTGATCGCGTGTCACCGCGCGGGCATCGAGAATGCCGTCGCCACGCTCGGCACCGCGCTCACGCGCGATCACGCTCGGATTCTGCAGCGGTTGTGCGACACGGTTGTGTTGCTGTTCGACGGCGATGCCGCCGGTCAACGCGCGGCGGACCGAGCTCTCGAAGTGTTCTTCGCAGCCCCAATCGATGTCCGCATCTGCACGCTGCCTGATCAACTCGATCCCGATGAACTGCTTCGCCAACCTGATGGTCGCGAGCGTTTCGATGCGGCGATCGCCGCCGCCGAGGATGCGCTTGTTCGTCTCGTTGGGCGTTTCCGAAGCGAACTTGCAGAACGCTCCGGCATGTCCGCTCGACAGCGCACGATTCAGGCGATGGTGTCAAGGCTTGCGTCCCTTGGCTTGGCTGGACTGGATGGCCTGCGCCGCCGCATGGTGATCGATTCGATCGCGTCCGCCGCTGGTGTGCCCGCACATGAGATCGAGGCTGAACTCGCGCGCTCGACCGTGCGTGTCCGCACCGAGGGCGCTGGAGACGAGGTTGTGGCATCTGGCGCGCCGATTCCAGAAGCGACGACAGCATTGGCGCGGGCTGAGCGTGAGTTCGTGGGGCTTCTGCTGGCGTGGCCCATGCTCGCCGCGTCCCGCATCGACACGGTGGACGGCGATTCGCTGCCCATCAGCGAGTTCGTGATTCCTACTTCGTTCACGGACGCTCCTGCCGCGCAGGTGTACAGACCGCTGTTCGAGCGCATCGAAGGCGCATCCGCGTTCAACATCCAGGATGTGCTTGCGGAGTTCGAGGACGACGCCTTCAAGGCATTTGTGACAACACTCTTCCGTACCGCGCAGGAGCGTCACCCCGATGAGCCGAAGGCTCGCGAGGGGTTGGTCGCCGCTGCGCGGGCGCTTGAACTGACTCGCCGCAGGCATGCCTTGTCGGAGCCTGCCTTCGTTTCCACACCAGAGGCTCTTGCCGAGCGGATCGCGCTGATCCGAGCGGCGGGGCCAAGACCCAGTGCCATTGCCAGGAGAATCGATTCATGAGCCTCGTGCTTCAGGAACTGCATCCCGTCCTCCGTTCGCTCCTCCATGCCGGTCGCAAGCGCGGCTGGATCAGCTATGAAGAGCTGAACACCTGCCTGCCCGACGACTTCGTCGATCCGTATCAGCTCGATGAGTTGCTGGTGCTGATCACGCAGAACGGCGTCGCACTGATCGATGAAATCGAGATGCGCCGCGAGGGGCACAAGGCGTTCCCGGCTGATCTCCAGACGGATCTTCGCTTCCTCCGTGATACCGACAAGAAGGTTCGCAAGGCTCCCGAGAACGCCCACGCCACGCCCGCTGTGCCCAGCGCGCCCCGTCCACTCGTGGGTGCTGCCGCCGCTGCGGTCGCTGCAGCCCGCGCGAAGATGCGCCAGCAGGACTCCCTGCAGCCCGGCGGTCCCGATGCCTTCGCATCGGAGGATGACGGTCTCGATGACGATTTGCAGGGAACGCTCGACTTCGTGCAGGAGGTCGTGCCTGTGCGCATCGACGATCCGATCCGCATGTATCTGACACAGATGGGTTCGATTCCACTGCTCACGCGTGAGGAGGAGATCCGTCTTGCGAAGAAGATCGAGATGAGCCGCTACATCTTCCGCCGCATGGTGCTCGAGAGCGACTACTGCGCACAGCAGGCGGTCGACATTCTGCAGCAGGTGCATGATGGTTCGCTGCCGTTCGACCGCACCATGCGCATTTCGACTGCGGAGTCGAACGCGAAGGACCGCATCGCAGCGCGCATTCCGTACAACCTGAGCACCGTGCGCCAGAAGCTCGAGCAGAACACGGGGCTTTGGGCGCAGCTCGAAGAGGGCGACCTTCCCCCGGAACGCGCGGAGGTGGTGACACAGCGCCTGTGGGCGAACCGTCGACGCGTGGCAACGCTGATCGAGGAGTGTTGCCTGCGGACGGGGCGCATTCAGCCGCTCATGCGCAAACTCAACTCGGTGAACCGCAAGTGCGAGGAACTGGCGCGCCAGATTGCGCAGGCGGATGCGGATCCTGCAAACCAT
Source organism: Phycisphaerae bacterium (assembly GCA_016873335.1). Taxonomy (GTDB): domain Bacteria; phylum Planctomycetota; class Phycisphaerae; order Phycisphaerales; family SM1A02; genus F1-60-MAGs104. Next base: position 73,715 of record VGXN01000001.1, read on the forward strand.
GATCCTGAGGATGTGCAGGTGCGCCGCGACGAACTGCTCGGTCTGCAGGGGCTGGTCCTTGAAACGCCGGCGGACCTGGCGAAGCGTGTGAAGGCGATCCAGCGGATTTTCGTCGAGCACGAACTCGCCAAGCGCGCGCTTTCGGGCGGCAATCTGCGCCTGGTGGTTTCCATCGCGAAGAAGTACCGCAATCGTGGTCTCCCCTTCCTCGACATCATTCAGGAAGGCAACACGGGACTCATGCGCGCGGTCGACAAGTACGAGTACAAGCGTGGCTACAAGTTCTCCACGTACGCGACCTGGTGGATTCGTCAGGCGATCACTCGCGCCATTGCGGACCACGCCCGGACGATCCGTGTGCCAGTCCACATGATCGAGACGATGTCAAAGCTTCGCAACATTCAGAAGCACCTGCTTCAGGAACTCGGCCACGAGCCGAACCACGACGAGATCGCCGCGCGCGCCAAGATGCCCATCGATGAGGTGAAGCGCGTGTTGAAGATTTCGCGGCACCCGATCTCGCTTGATCGCCCCGTCGGTGAGAGCGAAGACTCTCACTTCGGCGATTTCATCGAGGATGAGCGGCAGGAAGCGCCGAGCATTTCTGCGGCGAGCGAGATGTTGCGTGCGCGCATCAACGATGTGCTGAAGACGCTGACCTACCGCGAGCGTGAGATTCTCAAACTGCGATATGGGATTGGCGATGGTCACACCTACACGCTCGAGGAGGTCGGGCGCATCTTCAAGGTGACGCGCGAGCGCGTCCGCCAAGTCGAGAGCAAGGCACTCCGCAAGTTGCAGCATCCCGTCCGCCGCCAGCGCCTCACCAGTTTCATGGAGGGCGAAGGCGAGACGGACGGCAACATCGAACTGCCGCCGTCGGTGGACTGAACGGTCGCGAGACCGTCATCGGTGCCGTCAGCGTGAGGCAAGTCCGTCGCTGCGGGCTTCGCAGATGTACTTCCACGAGATGTACTCGTCGATCCCCCACCGACCGCCTTCGCGCCCGAAGCCTGACCATCCTCGCCCACCAAATGGCGCGTAGGCATCGCTGACTGCAGTTGTATTGCACCCGACGATCCCGCACTGCAACCGTTTCGCCGTCCATGCCACACGATCCGGGTCTGCCGAGAAGGCGTACCCCGCAAGTCCAAATGGCGTGGCGTTCGCCAGACGGATCATCGCATCGTCATCCTCCGCCGTGGCGATGGGTGCGACTGGACCGAACGTTTCCTCATGGAAGCAGCGCATCGATGGGGTTGCTCCTGCAATGACCGTTGGTGCGAAGAATCGATCGACGCAGTGGGGAACTTTCACCGTACTGCCGCCCGTCAGCACGCGACCTCCGCGGTCGATGGCATCCTTCACTTGCGCATGAACGCGCGCGACCGCGTGGTCGCTGATCAGCGGTCCAACCCGAACGCCTGGCGTGCGGCCCATGCCGACGGGCAGCGCTGCGGCGGCACGTGTCATGCGGGCGGTGAAATCTTCGGCAACAGAGGCATGCACGATGAATCGGTTGGGGCAGATACAGGTTTGCCCTGCCACACGGAACTTGCCGAGGATCGCCGCATCCACCGCCGCGGCCATGTCCGCGTCGGCAAAAACAAGAAACGGTGCGTGTCCACCAAGCTCCAGCGAGAGTCGCACGACCTGTGCCGCTGCGCCGTGCATCAGGAGACGCCCCACTTCGGTCGAACCTGTAAACGAGAGCTTCCGTACTCGGCCGTCTTGGAGCCACGCGTTGACGATCGGACCTGGCTCTCCGGTGATGACATTGACGACGCCCCTTGGCAGGCCCTCCTCGACAAGAATCTCCGCGAGCGCCAACGCGCTGAGGGGCGTCTCTTCGGCGGGCTTTGCGATCTGCGTACAGCCAGCGGCGAGTGCGGGTGCCGTCTTGCGCGCAAGCATGGCCAGCGGGAAGTTCCATGGCGTCACCGCGGCGACCACGCCGATTGGCTCTGGGACTGCCGACTGAGCGCGGCCCTGTCGTCGCGGAGGCAGCGCTTCCGTGGTCAGGCGGAGTGCTTCGTCGCCAGCCGAATCGAAGTAGTCGGCGCTGTAGTCCACTTCGCCGAGAGACTCAGCGAGTGGCTTTCCGGCTTCGGCCGTGATGATGTCGGCAAGGCGGTCCCGCTGTGTGCGCAGACGCTGTGCACAGCGGCGCAAGAGGTTGGCACGATCGGACAAGCTGGTATCCGCCCACTTTGGAAGCGCAGCGGCGGCAGCGTCGACCGCCGCCTTTGCCCCATCGCTCGCCATCGCTGGGACATGTGCGATGACCTGTCCTGTCGCGGCATCGCGCACATGAAGGGAGGCGCTGCCCGCCGGTTCAATCCAATGCCCACCAATGAGGTTTGCGCCGCGCACGCGATGCAAGGTAGCAGCGGTAGACTTTCGGCATGGCGCGTGCCGTTGTTGATCCCGCGGAGCTTCGGCGATTTGCAGCGGAACTCCGCAAGTTCAATCTTGACATGCAGGGTGGCATCGCGACGATTCATGCGCGTCTCAACACGCTGCAGCAGACATGGCGCGATCAGGAGCAGCAGAAGTTCGCGGAGGAGTTTGAGGAGACGATCAAGGTATTGCAGCGGCTGCTGAAGGCGAGCGAAGAACACATCCCCTTCCTGCTTCGCAAGGCGGACCGCATTGACGAGTACTTGCAGCAACGCTGAAGCACCCCGTGGATTCCGGCGCCAACATCCGCGATACCAAGGCGATTCTGGATGCGAAGGCAGTGATCGTGAAGGCTGCGCGCAGCATGGCATCGGTCCTCGAGGAGTCGCAGGCGGATTCGGAACGGTTTGCGATGTGGCTGTCGGGGGAAGCACAAGCTGGGTGGGAACGACAGGTGCGTCTGCGCACCACGCGGCTCAATGAGGCGCGGTCTGAACTCATGCGGAAGCAGATGCAGCCAACAGCGGATGGTCGGCCGCCATCAACAGTCGATGAACGAAAGGCGGTCTCTCGCGCCGAGGCAGCGCTCGCCTCTGCAGAGGATCGCTTGCGGCGGACTCGGCACTGGGTCATGGAGTACCAACGGGTCTTGGCAAACTTCCGCGCGGGGATGGGGTCACTCGGGACATTCGTCGATCAGGTTGCGCCATCGTCGGTTGCCGCGCTCAACAGGATGGCGGAATCGGTCGATGCCTATCTCGCGGCGCAGGCTTCTCCGATTGTCGACACATCCACCAGCGATGTCACGCCGAAGGACGCGGCAACATCGATGCGCCGATCAGGCAGCGATCACCCGGACGCCGATGGAGCGCATTCATGAGCGACTCCTCTCACAAGGCAAAGTTGAAGGATGCGGTGCGTACCCTGCAGGCACAGTGGAGTGTCATTCGAAGCCAATGGAACGATGCGCAGAGCGACCGTGTGCAGCATGAGGTGGTCGCGCGCGCCGAAGAGTCCGTGCGTCTTGCGGTTCTGGCGCTTGACCAGCTCGGCGAGGCGATCGCGCGAGCCCGCAGCGACTGCAGTGAGGGCGGTGGCATGTGACTGAGCATGCTGCCGCGACATCCATGGCAACCCCTGCTGCAGATGTGGGACAGCGCCCACTCTCTGAAGTGGCGAACGAGGTGGCTTCGCTCATCGTTTCGGCTCCCGCGGCACGCCTCGAGGCAGAGGCTGCGCTCGCGGCATTCGTTCAGTCTGTCGAGCCGCCTGAGCAAGCTCGGCATGGGACGGAGTTGAAGCGACTTGAGGCAGCACGTGAGAAGGTCTGTGGAGAAGTGGATGCCAAGGCGTCTGCGGCTCTGGCGCAGGCAACGCAGCGACATGCCGCGAACACAGCCAAGATCGATGACGAAGAGCGACGCACACTGGAACGCGCGGAGGATCAACTGGAGTCTGAAATCGACGGACTGCAGCAACGCATGGACGAGAAGATCTGGACGGCCGACTCGATCTATGAGGAGCAGGAGCCGTCCTTTCTGAAGGAGCACGAGGAGCGAACGAAGCAGTTGCAAACGACCTATGACGGTGCGTGCACGACACTCATCCGAGCTCGTGATCTGCTCGGACGGGCGCGCGCGATTCCCACTGCGGTTTCGGATCTTGCTGCGCCAGTTCTTGGAGTTGATCCGATGTCTGACTTCACACTCGAGGCGTCCGCTGCAGAAGAGCTGCTTGGTCGCATTCGTCGCATGTCGCTCGCGCTCATTCTTCGCAACAAGATTTCACAAGCGGCGTGCTTCTTCGTGGTCTTGCTGCTGTCGGTTGGCGCGGTGACATTCACTGTGGGATGGGCAGACTCGACGGGACCGATGGTCGTTGCGGGCGCGCTTGTTCTTGCCGTGATCATGCAAGTGGTCGTCTTTGTGTCCGCTGGGCGTGCCCTGCGCACCACCGCTCAGGAAGTGTCTCGACGTGAGGCGCATCTCGCCCAACTGCTCGCTGCGGTGATGCACTGGAGCGATGTCACACGAGTTCGTTTGACAGAAGCAGCGACGGTTCGACATCAAAGGGAGGTCGGGAGCGTTCGCGCGAGCCTTGCCGAGCGGCGTGAGGCGTTGCAATCGCAGTTGCCGCAGCGGCTCGAGCGTGTGAAGGCGGCGGCGGCTGAACTTCGCGCGAAGAACGACGGTCAACTCCAGCAGATTCAAACCAGTGCCGCCAAATCGGTTCAAGATCTGATGGAACAGATCGATGCTCGGCATGCGACGGCGCTCCAGCGCGAGAGTGATCGCCACACTGCCCGAACCCGTGAGATCGCGGCGGTTGTCGAAGCGCGTCGCACTGCGCTGCGCAGCGAATGGCACACGGCACAGGCGCAAGTGGTCCGAGACCTGCAGTGGATCGGCGACCTTGAGCGCCGACAGTTCCTGCCGTGGAGCGATCCCACATGGGAGCGCTTTGATGGCTCTGCCGAGCCGCGGACTGCGATCAGCCTCGGACACGTCACCATCTCGCTCCATGGGATCAAGGGTGCACTCCCAGTTGCACCCGACTTGGCGTGGCCCGCAGGCACGCCGCGCATCGTTCATGTGCCTGTGACACTCTCCGTTCCGACACAGGCATCTCTGCTGATTGAGGCGGGTATGGAGGGGCGTGAAGCGGGCGTTGCTCTGCTGCAGGAGTCGATGCTTCGGCTCCTCACCATGCTGCCGCCCGGCAAGGCGCGATTCACGATCTTCGATCCTGTTGGGCTTGGGGAGAGTTTCGCTGCCTTCATGCATTTGAGCGATGATGCGGAGCATCTGGTGGGCGAGCGCATCTGGACGGATCAGCGGCAGATGGAGCAGCGCCTGACCGATCTCTGTGAGCACATGGAGACGGTCATCCAGAAGTTCCTGCGGAACGAGTACTCGGATCTCGCCGCGTACAACCGCCAGGCTGGTGAACTCGCAGAGCCCTATCGCTTTCTCGTGATGGCTGATTTCCCGGCAGGTCTGAACGAGAGCGCGCTTCGGCGACTCAACAGTGTCATCACAAGCGGCGCTCGGTGCGGTGTCTTCACGCTTCTGCTGCACGACACGCGGCAGACCGTTCCGAGCGACTTGGACCTGCGTGATCTGCGGGCACGCGCACTGAACTTGGTGTGGAAGTCTGAGCGGTTTGTCGTGGCAGGCACACCGCTCGAGCCCTTCCCATTCACCGCCGGATCGCCGCCCGCGAATGACCGAGCGACTGCACTGTTGAAGCGCATCGCGGCCTCGGCGAAGCGCGCCAAGCGCGTTGAAGTTCCCTTCTCGGTGATCGCGCCCCAGCCGGCACGGCGTTGGTCCGAGACCACCAATGAATCGATCACTGTTCCGCTTGGTCGTTCGGGAGCCACGCGCCTTCAGTCGCTCGCACTTGGATTCGGTACCAGTCAGCACGCACTCATTGCTGGCAAGACAGGATCGGGCAAGTCAACGCTGTTGCATGCGCTGATCACGAACCTTGCGCTACGGTTTTCTCCCGATCAGGCCGAGGTCTGGCTGATCGACTTCAAGAAGGGTGTCGAGTTTCGCACCTACGCATCGCACGGTCTCCCCCACGCGCGCGTGGTCGCGGTGGAGAGCGACCGCGAGTTCGGGCTTTCGGTCCTGCGCGGGCTTGATGCCGAACTGCGGCGACGCGGGGATCTGTTTCGTGGAATCGGCGTTCAGGATCTTGCTGGATTCCGCCGTGGAAAGCCGGCCGAGCGGATGCCGCGAACCCTGCTGATTGTCGACGAGTTCCAGGAACTGTTCACGGAAGACGATAAGGTCTCCGAGGAGTCCGCTCTCTTGCTTGACCGACTCGTCCGACAGGGTCGCGCGTTTGGCATCCATGTGGTACTCGGCTCGCAGACGCTTGGCGGCGCGTACTCGATTGCGCGGGCAACGATGGGACAGATGGGTGTTCGTATCGCGCTTCAGTGCAACGAGGCTGATTCGCAGTTGATCCTTGCCGATGACAATGTCGCGGCGCGGTTGTTGGCCCGTCCTGGAGAGGCGATCTACAACGATGCAGGCGGTCTGGTCGAGGGAAACAATCCCTTCCAAGTCGTTTGGCTTGCCGATGCGGATCGTGATCGCCTGCTCTCTGAAGTGCGCGCTCTTGAGAAGTCGCATGCCTGCGCGTCCCGTCCTCCGATGATCGTGTTTGAGGGCAGTGCGCCTGCACTGCTTGAGGCCAACGCCATGCTGCAGGCAGCAGCGACGCGGCGAGGGCGCGAGGTGGTGCTCGCGCCAAGGCTGTGGCTCGGGGATGCTGTTGCCATTCAGGATCCAACGTGTGTTCCACTGCGTCGGCAGTCTGGCAGCAATCTGATGGTGATCGGGCAACGGGAAGATGCGTCCGCTGGAGTGGTGGCAGCGGCGCTTGTTTCAATGGCCGCGCAGTGCGGATCGAATGCACGGGTCGTGTTGCTCGATGGAACGCCCGTCGACGATGCGGCGTACGACACGCTCGCCGGACTCCGCCGCGAACTCGGGCTGCTCGGGGACAGCGGCGGATTCCGTGACGCGGATGCGCTCATCACTCAGGTGGCTGAAGAGGTTCGCCGCCGTGCCGCGACGGGAGAGTCGAAGCGCGAGCCCATCCTGCTTGTCGTCCACAGTCTGCACCGGTTCCGTTCCCTGCGGCGGAACGAGGATGACTACGGCTTTGGCTCTGGCGGCGCGGCAGCAGTCAGTGGCGACAAGTTGCTCGCGGAGATCCTTCGCGACGGTCCGACCGTTGGCGTTCATGTGCTTGTGACGGTGGATAGTGCGACCAATCTGGCGCGTTCCATCGATCGGAACGCGCTGCGTGAGTTTTCGTGGCGGGCGCTCTTCCAAGTGAGCGCGACCGACTCGAGCACACTCATCGACTCCCCCGCCGCGAGCAAACTTGGTCCGCAGCGCGCGCTGTTGCATCAGGAGGACGCAGGTACGCAAGAGAAGTTTCGACCGTATGCGTTCCCCACGGGATCTTGGCTCGCCGGCTTCGCAGAACGCCCTTGAGGCCGTTCTCAGGTCACGGGTATCAATCGACCGCAGCCGCAGACAAGCGGGAGCGGATACCCTTCCCTGTGCATCGGGCGCTTAGCTCAGCTGGCTAGAGCACTGCCTTTACATGGCAGGGGTCACAGGTTCGAATCCTGTAGTGCCCATTTGGTTGGTGTGGGAATCGGTGTGCGCGTGCTGAGGGCGATTCGCGCAAGGGGTGCTGCGCGGATCCTGGGTCGCATCAGTCGCAGACCCAGCGCATGCAGCGCTCGAGGCCCCAAATGCGACGCGCCCCAAACTTGTGGAAGACAAGCCAGCAAGCCAGCAGGAACAGCGTGGCAAGCACGCACGCCGTCCCAACGGGCATCGCATCCTCCCAAAACGCGGTTGGATCGCCCGTCTGCGCAAGCCCGTACATCCACAGCGGCCAGATGTGCACAATGTGGTGCAGCACATAGATCGTCAGCGAGTATCTGCTGAATGACTCGGCGATGGCGAGCACGCCGTTCAGCCGACTCGGCGCAGGCTGAAGATCAAGGAATCGATGCCCCACTGCGAACAGCAGGATCGCCATGCCAATGGTGCCAAGCGCATACTCCGTACTCGGCGGATACAGGTCCCATCCGATGAAGTACCGCAAGGCGACCCCATCTGGCATCACGGGTCGAGCCATGATGAGAACGACAGATGCCGCAGCCAGTGACAGTCCGATGATTCCAAGGTCCCTGGTCCGACGAACACGATCGCAGTCGGCGCCCGCGCGCGCGAAGAGTCGTGATGCGCACAGATAGCCGGCGATCGAGAGGGCGATCCACGGGAAGATGGGGAAGTAGCCAGTGACAAGAAATCCAGTCAACACATCGGAGAGCGTCCAGTCGTAATCAAAGTGCCTCTGTTCCCAGAAGGCTGCATAGTCAGCCATGTGTTGAAGCACAGGCGAGATGAGCACCGCCATGCAAGCGATCAACACACAGATCGGCTGCGGCACGCGGCGTAATCCATTGAGAACAAGCAGCGCACTCCCGATGAAGGTGAGCACATCCCAGTTGAAGACATCCTCCGGCAGCCACACCAACACGTTGAAGGCGAAGCCTGCGCCAAACACGAACAGCCCGCGGCGCACGGAGATCTTCGAGACATCCTGTGCAACCGATCCCCCGGCCAACTTCGCATCCGACCAGAGGAAGTAACTCGCTCCCGAGAGAAACACGAAGAGCGGCGCGCCAAACCCGGCAATGTCCGGGGTATAGCCGGCGAGATTCTCGCTGAAGTGCACGAACACCATCACGATGATCGCGATGGTTCGCAGTACATCGATCGAAGGGAAGCGCGTGGTCACGAGGTGGTTGCGGCCAGAAACTCAAACGCCCACAAGAGGAGTTGTGCGGCGAGCAGCACGATAATCACCCATTCGAGTTGATGCCCGGTACGCGCGAGGAAAAAGTCGCTTGCACGTTGACCACACATCTCATAGGTGTCGCGAATCACATCCAGTTGTGTGCCTGCGGCCTCAAATCGTGACGCCATGCAGAGGCGTTCGCGCATGCGTTCTGCCACTTGGCTCGCCAAAGTCGGCGGATGCTCCAGCGGCGAGAGAAGGTAGGGTGCGATGCGCGCGAGGCGCGACCGAAGAACCACCGCCTGCGTCAGCCGCCCCTGCAGTTCGGTGCGGCGGGCGACCGACCTTTCGTTGAACTCAAAGGCCAGCGGCGCGTCCGACTCCAAAGCGGGCCAGCACTCGGCGATACTCCGCTCGATCGCTTGCAACTCGCGTTCATGTTTGGTTGCCTCCAGAACGACCCTTCGAAGCGACTCCAATCGATCGGCTGGTGCAAGGATTGCACACCGCCCAATCGACCAGTACAGGTGCGCGCCCTGGAACGCCGTCCAAAGTGCAGCCCGGCCGTGCGCCGATGGATCGGCATCCACCCACTGCCGAACAGCATGAGGAAGGTCGCCGTCGGATCTGGGCATGCACAGAAGTCCCATGCTGGCCCCATCGTGTCCGATCGGTGCGGATTCCTCGATGGTCGCGTCGGAAGCGATCGCGCCTGCGAGCCCGCTTTGCTGTGCTGTCGTGTTGTCGGCCGTTGGGTGTGGTGTGGTTGCCATTGGATGGAGTGGCGGGTTACTGATCACATTGCTGCGCGACCTTGGCTGCGATCCATGCAGCGACGTACTCGGCAGACTCGAGTGCACCGTTCACGGTCGAGTCGTAAAGGTAATCGCCGACCACGAACAGGTTGGGATGGTCGATGGGCTCTGGGCAGTGGCGACGGTCAATCGGCATGGGGTGGGTGCCGCCCGGCATGGCGCTGACGGCACCGACCCAGCGGTGAACGCGCGTCTCGAGGGGGTTGCTGCGATCGTCCTTGAGTGCAGGCGGGAGCGACTCCAGAACTCGGCGGACGATCTCCGAATCGGAGGCAAGCGCCATCTCGCGCGCTGCATCGCCTGCGAGCAACCATCCCAGAATCCCCTGCGTGACTGTGGGATCGCGGAGCGCCTCGTCGTAGAGACAGCACCCGCCGAAACGGTCCAGCATCCAGAACGAGCCTTGAACGCGACTTCGCCAGAAGGGCCTCTCGTAAAGAAGCGTCACGCGCAGGTAGTGGGCCGGATGATTGTGGTGCGACTGATGACTCGCGATTGCAGTCGCAAGCCGCTGTCCTGCGAAATCAACCTGCGCCATGGCGTCGTGCGGAAGTGCCGCAACGACCGCATCGAACTCCCTCTCCGTCGACACACCGCGTTCCTGAATCCGCACGCGAAGCCTGCCGTTTGAGGATCGTGCCACCTGCGTGGCGCGGCAGTGAAGCCGCACATCGGCGTCCAGTCGTGCAGCCAGCGAGGTCATCAGCCGCTCGTTCCCCCCATCGATGGCGTAAAGCTGCATGTACTTGGGGTCGTTCATCAGATAGTTCTGAAGCCCATACTCCACGTTGGTCTGCGCAGGTTCCGCCGCGAGATCGCTGTGGATGAGATGGTTGACATAGTGGCGTGCGTGTGGACTTGCAATGCTTGCAAGTGTCGTGTCGAAGCGCGCTGTTTCAGGGGCAACGGGCAGATCCGTATCGCCGGATGCGTAGAACTCGCGTGGGGTCATTCGATCTCGAGCCTGACGATCGAACGCAAGGAGCGCCTGGGCAGCCGCAGGACCAAGACGGTCGCGGACATCATCCACATTGGCAATCGGATGACCGTCCACCACGACGACGGGACCGCTCAAAGGACGAATCGGTAGACCAAGTTCGAGGACCAGATCCTTGAGTGGGTCGCGCCCGAGTCGCTCGTAGTCGTACAACTCCGCAGCCCCCACCTCATAACGCACGTTGGTCGATGCGAACTGGCCCGTCTGCATTTTCCCGCCGAGCCGACTCGATGCCTCGAAGATCGTCACCCGCAGTGGTCTGTCGACGATGCGCTGCAGTTCATAGGCTGTGAACAGACCTCCAGGACCGCCTCCGATGATGGCAACATCCGCCATGACGAGGAGGGTTGTCCGCCCAATCCAACGAGGGACAACACAATCCAGTTTGGGAGGGTTGATAACGCCATGAAGTCATGGTGCTGCTGCCCTTGCAGAATCCGCCCGAATCTTCATGCGCCTTTACCCGAAGCCTATGGGCAAGTTCCCCACTTGCTGAGAAGGATCGTCCAGTCGCCCGAACCGACGACACCGTCCCCATTGAGATCGGCGTCTCCTCCGAGATGACCTCGGCGACGGATTTGATCTCGTGGAAATGCCCAGGTATGGAGAGCTTGTGATGAAGGCGATCCAAACACTCGGCAAGGAAGCCAGCGACGATCGCCTTGTGCGAGTTGCTCTCGCGTTTCTCCCAGTTCCATCCGTCCTGTTGGTTCGGTGGCGATTGCCCGCCTGAACATCCGAGGATCACTGGTCGGTCGGGCGCATGACTCGGAAGCCGATCATGCCGTGCGCGAACCCTGTTGGCGCCTCGCCGCGAGCAGAGATTCGGCATGAATCTGCGTCATAGCCGCAGCCACCTCCGCGGATCGGACGGTATCCACCCGTCGTTGGTCCCGTTGGGTCGAGCACGGGGCTGTAGGAGTAGTAGTCCGCCGCGTAACGGTCGCGCACCCACTCCCACACATTCCCCGTCATGTCATGCAGTCCGAAGCCGTTGGCAAGCTTCCCGCCACCGACCTGCGTCCCGTAGAACGGATCGCCAGGAACCGTGTTGTACCAAGCGATGCTCGGCAGAATCGATGGGTCGTCAGAGCCTGCGGGCTGCGCTGCACTTCCGTGGTAGGTCGTCGTGGTGCCCGCACGCGCCGCGTACTCCCACTGCGCTTCGGTGGGCAACTTCATTCCCGTGGCAGCGAGAAATCCTTGGATGTTCGTCCACGTCACCCAGTCAACGGGTCGGTCGATCGAACCCGGGAAACTCGGCGGCTGGAAGTAGCTCGGGTTGTAGTTCATTTGCGCGACCCACTGCGCTTGAGTGACTTCGAAGCGCCCCATGTAGAAACTGCTGCTGAGCGTCACAGGATGGAGCGGGTACTCGTCGGCGTAGCAGCCGGTGGTCGTTGGACAGCCCATCATGAAGTCGCCGCCTGGGATCAGCAGCATTTCCATCTGCGTGAAACTGTCTCGAACTCGCCACGCGAAACCGGACTGCGCAATCGCCTGCCGGATCGCGGGGTCGTAGATGACGGCCGGATCTGGTGCCGCCTCGATGAGCGTTGCCCAATCGGGAACTGTGACGCAACTGCCCCAACTTCCAAGCAGAAGGGTGAGATCGCTCCCGTTGACGGTTCCATCGTTGTTGAGATCGGCGCTGTGCTGCCCCTGCCCATCGCTGCCCCACGCCGACAGCACCAGGCTGAGATCGGTGCCGCTGACGGCGTTGTCGCCGTCGACATCGCCTGGGCAATCCGCACGTGCCACCGTGCCAAGAAGCGTTGTTGCGCTCAGCGCAGCGAGAAAGCGATGCAGTGGTGGACGGATGCGGCAGTCCATGCGTAAAAACTAACGCGAAATCCATGAAGTGCAAGGGCAACAGCTGCTGTTTCCATTCATTTCAAAGTCGAAACCCAGGGAGCACGAAGCCCCGCCGCGGTATCGTGCTGAAGCGTTCGTTCACCCGCCCCCTCCAGCCTCCACCGAACAAGATGCCCCGATTCTGCACGACTCCGCGAATACTGTGCGCCACGCTGCTCTTGGCTGCAGTCGGTGGCTGCTCCAACATCGAGAGAGCGGATCCGACCATCGCGCCGAAACGGGCTGAACGCCCGCCGATTCCACTGGATGTCGATCCGATCATGCGTGGAACCGTTGCGAGCGAAACGGTCGTGGTTGGCTATCAGCCAGTCATCGTGCGGGGGTACGGCTTTGTGGTCGGACTGAATGGAACGGGCAGTCGCACCGCCCCTGCCGAGGTGCGGCAGTACATCTTGCGCGAAATGCTGCGGTATGGCGTGGGCGAGCAGAGCGAGGGACTCGGGAACATGCAGCCGGAACAGTTGCTGAACTCCGAGGACACCGCCATCGTGATCGTCGAGGGAGTTGTTCCCGCTGGCGCACCAAAGGGTACGGCATTCGATGTGCGGGTGTACGCCTCGCCCGGCACGAGCACCACCAGTCTGGAGGGCGGGACGCTCTGGACAACCGGTCTGCGACCTGGCGTGCTGCTCGTCGGCAGCCGCGAGGTGCGCGCGGTCGCGGAGGCGAAGGGACCGATCATCGTCAATCCGTTTGCGGATGATTCCGACCGCGCGCAGTCGCTGGTCAACCAACTCAGCGGCAGAGTCCTCAACGGCGGCAAGACCCTGAAGTCGCTGCCCGTGAAGTTGGTGATGGCCACTCCGAGCCATTCGCGTGCGCGGCTCATCGCGAGCGCCATCAATTCGAACTTCCCGCGTGAGCCGCGTCAGCGTGGCGATACTGCGCAAGGAAGAACGGGGGAACTGATCACGGTGGACGTTCCGCCATCGTGGCACTCGCGCAGCGAAGAGTTTGTCCAAATGCTTCGGCACACATCGATCAACGTTGGTCCGATCGATGCGACTGCTTCGGAGATTGCGCGGGCGGTCGTGAACAATCCTGGCGGCGCGCAGGCGGCAAGCATGCGGTGGCAGGCCCTTGGACGGAAGAGCCTCACCTCGATTCGTCCGCTGTATGACTATCCCGAAGAGCAGCCACGCTTCGCCGCTTTGCAGGCGGGTGCGCGCTTGGATGATCCGCTTGTCGTGCCCCCACTGCTCGCCATGGCAAAGTCTGGAAGCGCCGAACTTCGTGCGCCGGCCATCCGTCTGCTGGAGCGGATGAGCATCAATCCTGTCATCGACCTCGGGCTGCGCCCGCTCCTTGAGGACAGTGATATTGACATTCGACTGGCTGCGTATGAGGCCCTCCGAAAGCGCGGCGATCCGATCGTCTCGAGCAGCATGGTCGACGAGAAGTTCCGACTCGATGTGGTGCCGAGCCAGCATCCGATGGTGTATGTGTCCCAGTCAGGGAAGCCATCGATCGCCGTGTTTGGAACCGACCAGATGCTGAAGGTTCCGATGAGCCTGCGGGCATGGGATGGCAACTTGCTGATCAAGGTCGATTCGGGCGAGGACTTTGCCACGGTCTTTTTTCGCCCGGCATCTGGCGTGCAAGCTCGGGTGGACAAGTCTTCGCTCAAACTGCATGAATTGATTCGGTTCCTTGGGCATACCAAGACGGGCGACCGTCCGGCCCCAGGTGTTGGAATGACCTACAGCCAGACGATCGGCGCGATCTATGCCTTGTCCTCCGAAGGGGCGATTCCTGCGGCCTTCAAGGTGGAGCAGGACCGAATCATCGCTGCGATTGCGAAGGCCGGTCAAGAGGCGGAGCGGACCGATCGGCCCGAGTTCATCGAAGACGAGGAGGTCACCTCCGACCAGCCCGCGGCTGCGGCGGCGATGGTGCCTGGGCTGACGCCGACCGAGGGCGTTCCAGCAGGTGGTGGAAAACCCGCGAAGAGTGATGCAAAATCGGGTACTGTGCCGAGGTGAGTAGTGCTGAAGCCCCATGTCGGGGCGGCTCTTCACGGACGATGAGCCACCAGCGTTGCGACAGGAGGTCGGAGTGAGACTATCCAAACTCGTTCTCGGCGGTTTCAAGAGCTTCGCGGATCACACCGAGTTTCGGTTCGATGAACCGATCATCGGGGTTGTTGGTCCCAACGGCTGCGGCAAGAGCAACGTTGTTGATGCCATCAAGTGGGTGCTCGGGGAACGGAGCGCGAAGAGTTTGCGTGGCGGTGCGATGATTGACGTGATCTTCGCCGGCAGCGCCGTGCGCAAGCCGATGGGGTCTGCGACCGTGTCGCTCGTGTTCGAGAATCCTGTTCTGGCGACGCCAGTGCAGCGGAGTGCTGGCGACGCAGAGGGAACGCTCGATGATGGGGAGTCGATCGCGTCTGAAGCTGGCGCATCACTGGTTCGACGGCATGAGATTTCGCACCGTGCGTTGCCAGTGGATGCGGACGAAGTGGAAGTGACGCGCCGCCTCTACAGCGATGGACGATCGGAGTACCTGATCAACGGTCGCAAGGTGCGGCTGCGCGACATCAAGGAACTCTTCATGGATACAGGCATCGGCACCGATGCGTACTCCATCATTGAGCAGGGCAAGGTTGCTGCACTGCTTGAAGCCAACCCCGCCGAGCGCCGTGCGATTCTCGAGGAGGCTGCCGGTGTGGCGAAGTTCCGCGTCCGAAAGGAGGAGGCGGCACGCAAGTTGGAAGCTGCCGAGCGCAACCTCGTGGTGATTCGCGAGCAGCTGGCTGGCGCAGAGCGGCGGCTTCGAATTGTGCGTGGACAAGCGGAGAAGGCGAAACGCTTTGTGGAACTGGATGCGCGGCGCAAGGCGCTCCGGTCTGCCGTCATTCTCGACCAGTATCACGAGCATCGCACGCGTCTCACGGAGTGCGGTGCGGCGGTGGATGCTGCCGCGGCTGCGCGTGATGGGCTCACCGCTGCGATTGAGCAAGCGGAGCACGAGAAGCGTGAGCGTGAGACCGCGCGGGATGCTGTGATGCAGCAGCAGCAGCGACTCGAGCGCGATCGCCTTGAAGCGGCTGCTTCGGTCAAGCAGTTGCAGCAGCGGATCGAGTTCACGGAAGCAGCCATCCGCGACACGCGGGCATCGCTCCAGCAGGATGCGGCCGCCATGGGCGCACTCGATGCGCGAGTGGGGCAGCATGCGCTTGCGCTTGAGCAACTGAAGGAGGGCGTTGCGCGTGCGGGCGAACAGGTCCGTGTGTGCGAGGAGCGGATGGGTGCGCTCGAAGAGGCGCGTGCGACCTGCGCGGCGGATGCCGCTTCGGCTCGGAGTGCGGATCTCCATTGGCGTGAACAGCATCTCGCGCTGGAGCGGGAGAGCGCACGCCTCGAGGCGCGGCGCCATGCTGCGCAAGAGCGTGTGCAGGGTGTGGCTGCGGAGACGCAGCGCTTGCAGTCGCGCGGCGGTGAACTTGAACGCGAGGCAGGAGTGCAGGTGCAGGCGCGCGATGCCGCTCGTGCGCGGCAGGCAGAGGCACAGGCTCGGGCTGATCAGCTGCAGGCGCAGGTCACGGCTGAGTTGCGTTCCGTCGAGAGTTACGGCGAGGAGGGGGTGGAGATTGCCGAACGCTTGACCGCCGTTCGCGAGGAACGGACTCGCATTGAGAGCCGCCGTGCTCTGCTCGAGGAAATGGAGGCGTCGCGCGAGGGGCTTGGTGGAGCTGCGCGCACCGTTCTTGCGGATTCGGACCGCTTTCCTGGTGTGCGGGGTGCCCTGGGCGATCTCCTGTCGACGGACCGCATTCACGCGGTGGCGGTCGAGGCGGTTCTTGGCGGATGGCTTGAGTGCCTTGTTGTGGATGCGGGCGCGTTGGCGTCCGTCGATGGCGTGGATGGCACCTCCCTTGCCGGCACTCCCCTGCTTGCCCATGCGCGTGAACTTGACGGACGCGTGACCTTTGCGCCCGCCCCGACTCACCCGCATCAGCCCGCGCCGACCGCGGTCTCTGGAGCGCTTTCTGGGGCACGTGCACTTTCGTCCGTCATTCGCGTCTCAGGCGGCGTTGGGGGACTTGTGGATTCCCTGCTGAGTGGCGTGTGGCTTGTGCAGGATGTGGTCGAGGCGCAGCGGGTCTGTGCGCTTGGTGGCACGGGAACGCGCTGCGTGACTGTTGCGGGCGATGTGGTGGACTGGCTCGGAGCGGTGACGGTCGGCAAGTTGCGCGGCGGTGGTGGCGGATCGGTGATTCGGCGTGCAGAGTTGAGCGAACTGTCCGAGTCCGAGCAGGCGCTCGCTGCTCGCATGGCGGAGGTTCAGGCGGAAGCGAACCGTGTCGCGGAACTGGGCAGCGCGGCGCAAGAGCGATCGGATGGACTTGACCACGACCTGCAGATGGCGCGCCGTGCTGCCATTGAGGCGGAGTTCCAAGCCGACCGCGCGGAGCAGTTGATGACGCGCGTCGAACGCGAGCGTGCGGCGCAGCGGTTCAGCGAGTCCGATGCGGCACGGCGTCTTGCGGCGGCCCAAGAGGAACTGACGCAGATCACCGCGCGCATTGGGGCTG
>VGXN01000002.1 GCA_016873335.1 Phycisphaerae bacterium
CGCGGACTCCTGCCCTTCGGCGTCGGCCCGTACCCGGGCGACTCGGCGGTCGACCCCGAGGCCGCGCGGGTCGCCTACGCGGAAGCCGAGCGTTCGCGGTGGATTCTCTCGCTCGTCGTGTTTGGTTCGGTATTCGCGTTCCTGCTCGCCATCCTTCCCCGCAGCCTTCGGCGCACCCTTTCCGAACCCGAGCCGATGGACGCGGCGGGCTCGCCGGAACTGGCTGAGCTGTACGCCGCGCAGCGCCGCAAGCGAGTGCTCGGCCTTTTCTGGGGCTCGGGTGTCGTGCTGCCTCTCTGCATCGGTTCGGTCAGCGTCCTTCAGGCTTGGTTCCCGCAGAACGGGAGCGCATGGGGACTCATCGGCGGCATCGGCGGATCGATCCTCGGCATCTGCGGCGCCATCTTCGGGACCTGGATGATGGTTGAGCGAGCGAAGATCGCGGAAGTCCGGGCACGGCTCGATGCCTCGGGTGCATCGGCTGCGGGGTAAGCCGGCCGGGGAGTGGCGTTTCGCCGCCGTTCGGATCAGGGCCGTCGTTTCCAATTGGGCACTCTCCACAAACGCGAGAGCGCGGAACGCCCGCCACGACGCCCCGCGCGGGCCGATTCGGCCACGCCGCCAGTCAACGAGAAGGCCCGCCTCGACTTCGAGGCGGGCCTTGAACTCCCCCAGCTGGACTCGAACCAGCAACCTGGCGGTTAACAGCCGCCCGCTCTACCGATTGAGCTATAGGGGAATGGGGTGGGAAGAATCTCGCCAAGCACGGGGCCGCCGGTGGAGGAATTGGTGGCGGTGTCGGGCATCTTCGACCGCGGCCAACTCGTCATCGAGCCGTGGCTTGACGATCCGATGCCGGACGATGACTGCGGGCTCGTATTGCAAGTTCAGACTGCGATCGAGCAAGCTGAAGCAGCAATGACACACGCGATTTGAAGATTTCAAATTTGAAGATTTGAAAGTCGCCGTGGATGTCGCATGGAATCGTCGCGCGATATGAACACCGTCGGGGGCACGGGAACGGGCGGAAACTGCTCCGCCGCGAGTGCGAAGGTTGCCAATGCGCCACATTGTCGCCAGGTGTGTGAAGTTCGGCACCGCGTTGGTACATTCAATGGACGGAATCACCGCTTACATTGGACTTGTCGGGCGCGCGCCCGCGACGCTCGAAAAGCGAATTCCTATCAATCCAGTCCCCCCCCATCGGCTGATCAGGCTGGCGTGTTCAGGTTCGTGGCCGAGTCCGCGGCGACGGGCACCATCAGCGTCGCGCGCTCCGGAATCGCCTGGGCAAGTCGAAAGTCCCCGCGCGCGAGGCAGTCAGAGAGCACCGGCAACGCCGCGGCACGGTAGACGCCAGCGCACGGATGGGGCCGATCGGTCGCGGCCAACACCGCTAGGCAATCAGGTTTCTGCTGAGCGGCGTGCAGCAAGCTCCATCCGTCGCTCGCCGCGAAGCTGGGCATGTCGCCTGCCAAGACGAAGACCGGCCCGCCCCAATGCTGGAGCGCCGACACGATTCCGCCCATCGGTCCAATGCCCGCGTGCTGGTCCGCGATGATGCCGTCGGCGAGCGGAAGAATGTTCGGGTCGCACTCGCCGACCAGTTTGACGCGCGGGCCAAAAATTGAACGCAACACCTCGATCGGGCGCTGCACGAGAACACATCCCGGTTCTCCCCACGGTTCACGGAGCTTGTCGCGCCCGAAGCGCCGACTCTTTCCTCCGACGAGCACAATCGGCTGGACGCTGTCGACGAACTCGGGTGAGACGAAGGCGTGCTCACCGCACATGACGAATGACCTTGCCGGTCACGGCGGCGGCGGCCGGGCGGCCATCGTCCTGCACTTCGCCACGCAGCGTCTCGACAGCGTGCGGCAGAATGTCCAGCAGGGCTTCGAGATTTTCGCTGGAGCCGCGCACCGAGCCCGGAAGCGTGAGGATGAGCGTGCGCCCAATGGTGCCCGCCACGCCGCGAGAGAGGAACGCGCGCGGGGTCTTGGTCATGCAACGCAATCGGGCAAGTTCCATCAGGCCGCTGTGCTCGCGCTCGAAGACGCGCTTGGCCGCTTCGGGCGTCACATCGCGCGGGGCCAGGCCCGTGCCGCCGGTACTCAGCACAAGGTCGATTCCGGCTTCGGCGCGGCTCCACTCGACAAAGCACGCGGCGAGAGCATCGACCTCGTCGGGAAGGCAGCGCGTCGCGACGATCTCCGCGTTCAGCCGCGACCGCAGCAGCTCGCAGAGGCCGGGCCCAGAAGTGTCCACCGCTTCGCCGCGCGAGCAGCGGTCACTGACAGTGAGCACGGCGGCCCGAATGGGGTTCGCATCGCCGCTCATGGGCGGACTCCCGGCGGCGTCGGCGCGCTGGTGTAGGACCCGCTGCGCCCACCATGCTTTTCCAACACGCGCACGCCCTCGATCATGAGCCCCTTGTCAATGGCCTTGCCCATATCGATGACCGTCAAGCACGCGATGCTCACGGCAGTCAGGGCCTCCATCTCGACGCCCGTGCGCGATTGCGTTCGGACCGTCGCGGTCACGCGCACGCGCCCCTCTTCTAGGATCGCCTGCACATCCACCGCATCGAGCGGCAGTGTGTGGCAGAGCGGGATGAGTTCGTCGGTGCGCTTGGCGGCGAGAATCCCGGCCAGGCGTGCGACCTCAAGCACCGAACCCTTCTTGACCGTGTTCTCTCGGATGGCCCGCGCGAGCTCCGTCGAGATGCGAACGAATCCCTCGGCGGTCGCGGATCGCGCGGTGATTGGCTTGTCGCCCACATCCACCATCCGCGCGGTGCCATCGGTCGCAACATGGGAGAGCGGGACAGCCGCGGGTGATCCAGGGTGATTCGTCATCGATCAATCCTAGCTCTGCGTGGGAGCCGCGGCGCGAGTGAGGGACTGTGGTCACAGGCACGACGCATCGGTTCCCGCTACATCGGCCACGGATAGAAGGGTACGAGCGCGGGCATATCCCGCCCGGACATGGCGCAGTGCGCGGCATTCGTCGGAGGCAACTCGATGAACCCATCGCTGCGCCCGCCGGCGATGATGTCTCCCGAGCCGCTTCCGTCAACCAGTTCGACCATGCCCGTCCCCCCCACCGCGCTGATCCGCACCAGCCGATGCCACCACAGATCGAGCGATTTGCCGTCGGGATTGGCAAGCGTCACGAGCCGCGGCACGCACACGACCTGCGCTTGATCCGCGCAAGCACCCGCGAGCGACGCAAGGACCGGGAGCACGATCCGCGTGCACGTCACCATCGCCGAGATCGGGTTGCCGGGCAGGCCAAAGACGGGCACTCGCGCATCGACCGTCGCACCGCATGCGCGACGCACCACCGCGCCGAGCATGGGCTTTCCCGGTCGCTGCGGCAAGCCGTGGAAGACGATCTCTGCCCCGCTTGCGTCTGCCCCGCTCGCGCTTGCCCCGCCCGCAATCGCACCGCAGCGTTCCACCGCCGCGCGCACCGGATCACGGTGCCCCATCGAGACGCCGCCCGTGAGCACCACGGCATCGGTGTGTCCGATGACGGCGTTGAGGAGCTCGTCGAGCTCACCTTCCTCATCGCCCGCATGCATGACCGTGCCGTCGGCGCGTGTCACCACCTCAATCCACGCGTGCGACTCCAGCACCGCGCGAATGGCTGCAGCGTTGCTGTTGCGGATCTGGAATGGGCTGGGCGTCGCCTGCGGGGACACGAGTTCATCGCCCGTGGTGATGACCGCCACGCGCACGCGCGGATGCACGCGCGGCCGCACGCAACCAACCGCCGCGAGCGTGCCGAGCGCAGCCGCGGTGAGCACGGTCCCCGCCGACAACACTGTTTCGCCCGCGCGGGCGTTCTCGCCGCGACGCCGGATGTTGTCGCCAACGCGCACTCCGCGTCGCGTGGCCGCGCTCGGCGTGAGCGAGATCGAGGTGATGCACTCGCGGTCTGTTGCCATCCCGGCGCCGTGTTCCACGACATCCTCGCGCCGCAGCACCGCGTCCGCGCCCGAGGGGATCGCCGCCCCGGTCACGATGCGGATGGCCCGCGCTTGCACGCCGGCAGTGGCAACGCTCATGCCTGCACGATGCAACTCGCCTGACAGCACCGGCGGCGCGTTCCCGATGCGGGACTCTCCAACGACCGCGAGCGTGATGCTTGCGCCCGCTTCCGCGCTGCGCCATGTTGCGTCCACATGCTCTGCACACACGGCGTAGCCGTCCATCGCCGAGTAATCGAAGGCCGGGCTATCGCGATCAGCTCGGACATCTTCGGCCAGCACACGCCCGCGTGCGGCGTCGATCGCGACGACTTCGGATGGACGGCCCGCGCCACCATGCATCACGCGCGAGATCATTCCCGCCACCGCAGCGGTTGGTGAGTCGAAGGCGTAGTCCTGACCTCGAAAGCTCATGCACGAATCTCCGGCGAATGCAGCCGTCACACCATACACTTCGGTCGTGCAGGTTGAGGTGCTCATTTTCGGCGCGGCGTCCTTCGGGGCCAAGAGCGACCGAGTGCATGTCAAGGTGAGCGACACGCCGACGGTCCGCGAAGTTCTGGCCGCCATGCACGCGCAGCACCCGGCGCTGAAGTTTGCCCTGCCGCCCCCAGAGACGGGTCGTCTCGCCGTGAATCACGCCTTCGCAAGGGGCGACAACGCAATCCGACAGGGCGATGAAGTCGCGCTCGTCACGCTCGTCGTGGGCGGCTGATGGTCCTTGCGCTCATCATTGACGGCCCGCTCACACCCGAGCTCGAGGCCCGCACCCTGCTCGGCCACGCGGATCAACTGCGCTCGCTCTCGGGTGACGGCACGATCGGGGCAACGCTGCGCTTTGAGGGAATCGTCCGCCGCGCGGAGCGTGACCCCGAGGCGGCGGATGCGGAGCGTGACTTGCTCGCGCTGGACTACCAGACCTATGACCCGATGGCCCAGCGCGAACTCGAAGCGTTGGCCGCGAGCGTGGCAGCGCGGCATGGGCTGAAGTCCATCGTCGCGCTACACAGCCGAGGACGCGTGCGCGTGGGCGAGGTCTCGTTCGTGCTCCAGGTCGCAGCGCCGCACCGCGCCGAGAGCCTCGCCGCAGTCGCCGACTTCATCGATCGGCTGAAGCAGGATGTCCCGATCTGGAAGTGGTCGGTGTGGGCGGTGTAAGGAGCTTGCGCCCTTCGCATCGAATCCGCCACTCCAGCGTGATCAACCCAGCACCAGTTTCGCGCCCGCAATCAAGAGCACCGCGGCGAGCGTGATGTTCAGCGCGCGCGGCGTGGCCCGACGGCTGCCCAGGGTCGCGCCGATCAGTCCGCCCAGCGCGGCGCACGCGGCCAGTGGCCACAGGTTCGCCGGCGGCGACCAGCCGCTCTGAACCAGACCCGCGACGCCCGCCGCGGAATTGACGAGGATGAACAGCGACGCCGTCGCCGCCGTGCGCTTGGTGTCAGCCCAGCCCAGGAGCAGCAGCACGGGGCTCAGAAAGATGCCGCCGCCCGTACCCGTGAGGCCAGCGACCAGTCCCAGGACGCCGCCCACGGCGAGCATGAGTGGCAGTTGTGGCGAGCGCATCTCGCGCGTCGCATCGGAAGGCCGCCACGCCAGAGACACCATCCGTGCTGCTGTGAGCACGAGCACGATGCCGATCGCGACCTTGAGCGCGTCAGCGGGTAGTTGAATCATGCCTCCGAAGAACGCGGCCGGAATCGACGCGGCGGCGAAGGGCCAGAAGAGCGGCCAACGAAAGTGCCCCGCGCGGGCGAACTGCACGAACGCGATGGCGGCGACCAACACATTGATCGCGAGCGCTGTGGGGCGCATGACCACGGCCTCGACGCTCATCAACGCCATGACCGCGAGATAGCCCGATGCGCCCGCGTGTCCGACGGCGCCGTAGAGCGCACCGACGATCAAGAACAGGACGCCGAGGATGGGGAGCGCGTCGTCGCGCATGGTGAACGACTAGCCGCCGATCGCCGACATTGGGCGCTCGGGCTGGCGGAACTGGGGCGACGCGATGCCGTGGCCGGGCTGCTTGGTCCATGTCGCGTCGATCAGGAAGTCGCCGATGTGCTCGTCGGTGGTTGCGGAGCGCAGCAGCGAGCGCAGATCCCACTCAGTCGTGCTGAAGAGGCACGGACGAATCTTGCCGTCGGCGGTGAGGCGGAGGCGGCTGCACGCGCCGCAGAAGGGACTGCTGATGGGGGCGATGAAGCCAACGCGACCGGGGCGACCATCAGCGAAGGCGAACGAGCGGGCGGTGCTCGAGGGATCGTCGTCGTGGCACGCGACGAGCGGGAAGCGTTCCTCGATCACGGCCCGCGTCTCTGCGGCGCTCACCCATTTGGAAGCGTCCCAGGCGTGACCGGAGTCGAGCGGCATGTACTCAATGAAGCGCATGTCGATCGCATACCGTCGGGCCAGTTCCGCGAGGTCCGCCGCTTCGTCATCGTTGAAGCCGCGGATGAGCACGGCGTTGAGCTTGAGCGGCGTCAGCCCCTCGGCGATCACGGCCTCGACACCCGCAAGGACATCGGCGGGCGAAGAGGTCGAGCGCGTGAGCCGGGCGAAAAGGTCCGCCCGCAGCGAGTCGATGCTGATCGTGACGCGGTCCAGCCCCGCCGCCTTCCACGCACGCAACGCGTCGCGAGTCAGGAGCGAGGCATTCGTGATCATGGCGATCTCGATGTTCGTCGCGGCGCGGATGCCGGCGATGATCGCGGTGAGGTCCGGATGCAGCGTTGGCTCGCCGCCCGTGAGGCGGATCTTGTGAACCCCCAACGACTCGGCGATGCGAGCGACGCGGATGATCTCGCCGGTGGTGAGCAGCGACTCGCGTGGGGCGAAGCGCACTTCGGGTTCCATGCAGTAGGTGCAGCGGAAGTTGCAACGGTCGGTGATGCTGATCCGCAGGTCGCGGATGGCGCGGCCGTGCGAATCGAGCATGCGGCGAACGGCGCGGATGTGCTCAGGTGCGCGCGGAGGTTGTACAGGGCGTGAGGGCGCCGTGGCGCGCGGGAACTGGGCAAGCGCAAAGCGACCATCCCGCGCGGCCAGAGCCGCCGCATGGTGCTTCGGGATGGCGGACTCGATCATCGACACTGCGACATCTCCACGCACGCGCGTGCTCTGCACCACCATCAATCACCGCGAGCGAACTGCTCGTGCGCCCAGCTCCACGCCGCGACCGTGCGAGGAAAGCCGACGGTGTTCATCGCGAGAAGGACCGCCTGCTCGACCTCTGCGTGCGTTGCTCCGTGCTGCATCGCTCGGCGAACATGGCTGCGGAGCGCGGACTCGAGCCCAGCCCCGACGCAGATTCCGATCTTGATGAGGGACAGCGTCTTGGCGTCGAGCGGGCCGGCCGCCACGACGGCTGAGGCGATGTGCTCATGCGCGCGGCCGAGGTCCGGGTACTTCTTCACGAAGGCCTTGTATGTCGCGGGGACCTTGCTGCTCTTCTTCGCGGGTGACTTTTTTTGACGTGGTGCGCTCATGGGTGTTTGCTCCCGCAGGCCAGCGTGGCTGAAGATCTGTTGGACGGATCGTTCACTGTGTCCGCGACCGAACAAAGAATCGCGTAGTACTCCTCGACATCGATGCCGAGCAGCGTGGCTCCGAAGAGTTCGGCCTCGACATGAGACGCGACCTCGCCGTAGTTCACAGAGGGAATGTAGTACGCGATCAACAACGGGATCAGATCGTCGACGTTTTCGAACATCGGGTGAATGAACAGGCAGAAGCCGTCCGACGGGTGCTCGCCCAGGCTCTCCACACACGCGAATTCGCCGGGCTGGAGCGGCTCGGCATCGAATCGGACGCCGAGCGGGTAGCGCACCACGGAACGATCCTCGAGCAGCCGCATCATCCCGCCACGATCCATGGGACCACCGCGGCGCAGACGCGCGTCCATCGCCTTCGCGACGATGTGGTCACGAAGGGACTGCTGTGCCTCTTCGGCGGTGGGGCGTTGATTCATGGATGAACTTCCGCGTGCTCCGCGGCTGCGGAGCTGGCCGTGGTCGCGGCCTCAAAGTCCTGGTCCTCGGTCAGTCGCCCGGTGAGCACGGGCACGGTCACTCGCACGAGGATCGTGTAGATGAGGATGCCGCCCGCCCAGATGCCCAGTGTGACCAGCGTCTCGTTCATCGTCGGCAGGTACTCGACGATCTCGCCCAGCGGTGTGGGGATGAAGGCCGGGACGATCATGCCCATGCCCTTCTCGATCCAGATGCCCACGATGAGCATCACGCTTGCGGTCTGCAGCACGGGCAACTTGCGGCTGAGGGGCATGAAGAGCAGGACCATCGCGACCAGGTTCAGTGCGATCGCGGTCCAGATCCACGGCACGAGCGCCGTCCGGCCATGCAGTCCAAGGAACAGGTACTTGGCCGAGGCCCCGTGCGCCGAGTCGGTATAGAACTCCGTAAACGCCTCTGAACCGAGCAGGAACATGTTGATCGCGAGCGCGATGGTCACGATGTTCCTCAGCGTCAAGAAGGCCTTCTCAGGAACCCGATAGGTCGTGAACTTGGCGAGCACCGAGAGCGACAGAATGAGGAACGCCGGCCCTGCCGCGAACGCCGAGGCCAGGAACCTAGGCGCGACGACGGCCGAGTTCCAGAAGGGTCGTCCGCCAAGCCCGCTGTACAGGAACGCGGTCACCGTGTGGATGCTGATGGCCCAGACAATGGCCACGAAGACGAATGGGATGTAGAAGATCTTGCTGGGCTGACGCCGGCGGTAGGCGCAGTACACGAGATAGCCGCAGATGTGCAGGTTGAGCAGCAGGTAGCCGTTCAGCACCAGCACATCCCAGGTGAGCATCGAGACCGGGAAGTTGAAACGCATCATCAAGTGCTGAAAGCGATCAGGCCGCCCCAGATCGACCGTGACGAAGAGCATCGCCATGATGATCGCCGCCACTGCGAAGAGCTCGCCGAAGATGACCAGGTCATGGAGTTCGCGGTTCTTGTAGATGTAGACGGGGATGACGAGCATCACCGCCGCGGCCGCCATCCCGACCAAGAAGGTGAAGTTTGCGATGTAGAAGCCCCACGAGACCTGATCGGTCATGCCCGTGGTCGCTAAGCCGTAGACGAGTTGCTTGCAATACGCGTTGATGCCCAGCAGAACGAACACGGTCAGCAGAAACATCCACGCGTAGTAGCGGGCGTCGCCGACGAAGCTCAGGCGAAAACAACGGAACAGAAACGTCAGATAGGTTCTCATGTCCGGGCTCCGTTCCACCACTCGGGCGTGCTCGACGCCACGAAGTCCTTCCGAGGCCCGGCCGCGCCAGGCAGGCAACCATACGCGTCACCCTCTTCGGCCTTGAGCCGCTCGGCGATCGCCACGGCCTCAGGATCAAGCGTGTTCGGGTACCGCTCGTCGAAGTAGTAGAAGAACCGAGGGAGCGTTCCCACATCCTCCTTGAGCACGAAGACGCGCTTGGTCTTCAGGATCTCCGAGACCTCGGACTTCGGATCAAGCACATTCCCGAACTTGCGGGATCCGGTCGGGCAGATCTCCACGCACGCGGGCATCCGCCCCTCGCGTGTGCGGTGCAAGCAGAAATGGCACTTCTCCATCACGCCCCTTTCGCGTGGGCGATTGGAGAGGTAACTCATGTTGGGGTTGAGTTGTTCCCTCGGCAGGCTGGGCTTGGCGAAGTTGAATCGTCGTGCCCAGTACGGGCACGCCGCTTCGCAGTACCTGCACCCAATGCACCAGTCATAGTCGATCACGGTGATGCCATCGGGTTCCTGCCATGTTGCTTCGACTGGGCACACCTTGACGCAGGGCGGGTTCGCGCACTGGTGGCACTGCACCGGCATGTAGAAGTGGCTGGGATCGGGCACGGTCGGATGGTCGTAGTGGTGGTTTCCCTTCTCGACATCGAGCGATCCTCTGGGCATCTCGATCACCCGGATGTACTGGATCTCCGGGCTGCGCGACTGGTTGTTCTCGGCCACGCACGCGTGCACGCACTTGCGGCACCCGATGCAGCGCGAGAGATTGAGCGCATAGACGAACTCGACGCCCTCCATCGGCTTCACATCTCGAAGGTGCGGGCGCACCGCGTATCGATCCTCCACCTTCTTGCGGATGCGTTCGAGCGCCGCCTCCATCTCCTCGGGCGTCATGGCCTTGTAGTGCTTCTGCAGGAACTCATCGAAGTTCGGGACATCATCCGACGACAGCTCGCGCAACGGGCTCAACGCAGCCGCCAGCGCCGCCATGCCACCCACGGCCGCCGCCCCGGTGCGAAGGAAACTTCGCCGCGTCTGCTCCGATTCAGAACCGGAATGATTTTTGGAAGGTCCCTCCCAGATCCGAATGTCGGTCATTGGTGGCCTCCCTTGCTGGTCGAGTTCATCGTTTTCGCCGCGTCGAGTTCACGGAGCCACCGCTGCAGCGGGCTGTGCATCTGGCCGTGATCGTGCGAAGGACTGGCGGGTTGTGCTCCCATGCGGAGCGTGTTGGGACCAGGGAGTGGTCTGGTGGGCTCGAACTTGGGTGAATGCGGGTTGTGGCACTCGTTGCAGTTGAGGCGACGCTGGGCATCCGAGTGGGTCATCCACGATCCGAGTGTCTTCCCGTGCGTTCCGCGCTCCCAATCGCGGAAGACCGTTCCGTGACACTGCGCGCACAACTGCGGGGTCTGCGCAAACGGCACGCTGGCTCCGTCCCGCAGCGTCAGTCGCTCACGATTCTCCGGATCATGGCAGTTGGTGCAGCGGTTGTTCAGCCCGTGCAGCAATCGAATGTCGCCGTGGAAGTTCAGGTTGGCGCCGGCCGCAGAGTTGGACTGAAAGATCTGGTGGCATCCGTTGCAGTTCTGCGGACTGCCGTCGACGAGGATGTGTGCGGGGTCCGACATCGCCGCCCGCCGGGGTTTGACGACGAGGTCCCCCCGATCGACCATCGCGGCGGGCGCATAGGTCATTTCACCGTCGCGCGAAAGTGCGAACAGCACCATCGCCAGCGCCACGAATCCCATCGGAAGCGACCATCCCAGCCACGCCGCATCGACTCGGGATCCAGGAACGGCGCCAGCCACGATCGGGGGAACAGGTTCAGGTCTCGGCTGCACAGATTGGCCTCCAAATTGGCGAAGTCTACACACTAACGAATTTCGGATATGTTTGTCTACGATATAACAGGCACGGCAAGCTCGGCGTGTGGCGCGAGGCCAAGGTGTCGGATGACGACGGAGACCGGACATGGCGATCAGTGGACTCGTGGTGACGCTCGCAGACGACCCCCTGGGCGAGACGGCACTGGCGGCCCTGACCGCTGACTCGCGGCTGACGGTCGGCGAACGATTCGGTCAGCGCCTTGCGCTGGTCGCTGAAACCCCCTGCGCGCGCGACGACCACGACCTCTTCGACGAACTCCGTCAGTTGCCCGGCGTCACCCATGTTGACGTGGCCTATGTCCGACTCGACACAGATCCCGACCACTGCGATCACGCTCCCCAAGGCACATCTGCGAAGGAAACCCATGCTCACCATTGATCGTCGCACATTCGTCAAAGCATCCGCCATGGCCGCCGCCACCGCCGCGGCATCCGGCTCCGCTCATGCCGTCTCACTCCATGTGCTGAACAATCAGCCCGAGGGTTCTTCGCTCACCTGGCAGAAAGCGCCCTGCCGATTCTGCGGCACCGGCTGCCATGTCATGGTCGGCACCGAGAACGGTCGCGTCGTCGCCATCCAGGGCGACCAGAAGGCCGAGGTCAACAAGGGCTTGCTGTGCGTGAAGGGTTACCACGTGGGCCTGGCGCTCTATGGCAAAGATCGACTCACCACCCCGATGTTGCGCAAGGACGGGAAACTCGTCCCGATCTCGTGGGACGAGGCCATCGACATCATCGCCAAGCGCATCGCCGACAACCCCAAGGCGTTCGCGATGTACGGCTCAGGGCAATGGACCGTCGGAGAAGGCTATGCCGGCAACAAGTTCATGAAGGCCGGACTCGGGAGCAACAACATCGACGGCAATCCGCGTCTGTGCATGTCCTCCGCAGTCACCGGGTTCCTCTCGACGTTCGGCGTCGATGAGCCGCCGGGGGCCTACGACGACCTCGACAAGTGCGATGTCGCCATCATGTGGGGCAACAACATGGCCGAGATGCACCCGGTGCTCTTCTCGCGCCTGGTGGATCGTCGCACGCGCGGCGAGAAGATCACGATCATCGACTTCACCACGCGCCGGACCCGCACGAGCGAACAGTCCGACCAGGTCCTGTACTTCAAGCCCAATGGCGACCTTGCCATTGCCAACGGGATCGCCCACCAGCTCATCAAGAACAACTCGTTCGACAAGGATTTCGTCGAGAAACACTGCAATTTCCGCCAACTCGGCGCGAAGCCCGATGACAAGACCCCGCCCGACATGCTGGGCGTGCCCATGACCTTTGATGAGTTCGCCAAGGCCGTCGAGCCCTACACCCCGGAAAAGGTGGAGGAACTCTCGGGCGTCCCGGCCGACAAGATCCGCATGCTCGGCGAGATGTTTGGCCGACGCGACCTCAAGATCAACAGCCTCTGGTGCATGGGCATGAACCAGCACACAAGGGGGACCGCGATCAACTGTCTGGTGCACGGCATCCACCTGCTCAGCGGACACTTCGGCAAGCCGGGCGACGCCGCAACGAGTCTGACCGGTCAGCCGTCCGCCTGCGGCACGGTGCGCGAAGTTGGCACACTCTGCCACCTTCTCCCCGGCGGAAGACTGGTCGCCAACGCCGAGCACCGCAAGGAAGCGGAAGCGCTCTGGAATGTGCCCGAGGGACGCATCGGCGACAAGCCTGGGTACCACACCATCGAGTTGTTCAAACGCTTCAACACGCCCACTGACCAGGGCGGTGACATCACCACCGTCTGGGTCCAGGTCACCAACCCGGGCCAGACCCTCCCGAACCTTCAGCGGAACTTCCGCGAAAAGAAGAACCTCCCGGACAAGTTCCTCATCGTCTCCGATGTCTATCCGACGGCCACGACCGAACTCGCCGACCTCATCCTTCCCAGCGCGATGTGGGTCGAGAAGAACGGGATGTACGGCAACAGCGAACGGCGGACGCAGCAGTGGTTCAAGATGGTCCAGCCGCCCGGCGAAGCCCGCGACGACTGCTGGCAGCTCATCGCCGTCTCGAGAAAGCTCATGGACATGGGCGTCGAAGGCATGAAGGACAAGGACGGCAAGTGGATCTTCCACACCGCCGACAAGGCCGGAGTCGAAGTGCCGATCTGGGAATGGCCGCACTACTACGACACCAACGTCGACGAGCGACTGTTCGAGGAGTACCGCCCCTTCACCACCAAGAAGCACAAGCATCTGGCGCCGTATTCGGAGTATGTCGAGCACCGCGGCATGCGCTGGCCTGTCGTCCAACAACCCGACGGTTCATGGCGTGAAACCCGTTGGCGTTTCAGCGAGTTCGACGATCCGTTCGTGGCCAAGGGGAAGGGATTCCAGTTCTACCACTCCGTCAGCAAGGATGACAAGGCACTCATCTGGTTCCGCGCGCACGAGCTCCCGCCCGAGGTGCCAGACCTGGACTACCCCTTCTGGCTCTGCACCGGCCGAGTGCTTGAGCATTGGCACTCCGGCACGATGACCCGCCGCATTCCGCAACTCCACCGCGCCATGCCCAGGGCGTATGTCGAGATGCACAAGGATGACGCGAGCCGCTTGGGAATCCAAAACTCCGAAGTCGTCACGGTCAAGAGCCGACGCGGCGAGATCGATCTTCCCGTGTGGATCGGCGGACGAGGCAACCCTCAACCCGGCGAGGTGTTTGTCCCCTTCTTCGACGAAGGCAAACTCATCAATCTGGTCACGCTCGACGCGTACGACCCGTACTCAAAGCAACCCGACTACAAAAAGTGTGCCGTGACCATCGTCCGCAAGCCCTAGGAGATTCCATGTTCAACGCGAACTCATCCTCGCGGTGCTCACCCAAACTGCTCTGGAGCAGCGTCCTGCTGGTGGCCGGCGCGGCCGTCGCCACGCTTGGGGTCGCGGCGGCGAGTCAGTCCGTGTCAGTCGCTGGGCAGCCCGTGCCCCCAGCCCGTCTGGACACGCAGATCCCACGCGGCAATTCCCGTCAAGAAACGATCACATGGCGACTGAACAGTCCTTCGCCCAGGGTCGTTCCCGAGTCACGAGCGAATCCGGCGGCGGTGCCGGACAAGCTCGCAGCGAGGGTTCGATCGATGGAGCAGCGCGCGTCGCTGCGGGCGTTTGATGGGGCGCCCCCGGTCGTCCCGCACTCCGTCGCCGACCTGAACATCCAATCCTGCCTCGCGTGCCATGCCGATGGGCTCAAGGCTGGCGACAAGGTCGCCAAGATGATCTCGCACACCACGCTCACCAACTGCACGCAGTGCCATGTCGAATCGCAGCCCAACGGTGACCATCCCAACGATCTGTCGCTGGGGAATCTGTTCGTCGGGCTTCGTCCAAGCGGCTATGGCGGCACGCGAGCGTGGGCAGGAGCACCACCGGTCATGCCGCACACCATGTTCATGCGGACCAACTGCATCAGTTGCCACGGCGAGCACGGATATGACGGGTGGCGCCCGGACCATCTGTCCCGAAGCAACTGCGCTCAGTGCCATGTCCCCGCAGCGCAGTTCGAGCAACTCTCCCCAACCTTCGGCATTCCCGACATCGCCGACGGGCAGACCACTGCCGATCGGCAATAAGATGAGGCACCATGCACGAGGACCCGGGTCTCTCTCGGCGTGACCTCCTGCGCGGTCGGCTCTTGGGTCAGTTCCTCGGTCGGCTCGCGCAAGCTGCAACGAACAAGGTTCAGGCGGTGCAGGAAGCTGTCGCCAGCTCCGCCGCGTCGCAAGCGAAACCCGCTGACCCAGACCCGACCGCCTCGGGCGCGATGGGCCGTCGATTGGCTCTCCCGATCCACCGCCCGCCCGGCGCGATCGATGAAGTCTCGTTCCTCGCTGGCTGCACGCGATGCAATGAGTGCGTCACAGCTTGCCCCGTTGGTGCGATCGTTCACGCACCGGCCAAGTTCCGCGCCGCGGCGGGAACGCCCATGATCGACCCCCACACGGCGGCGTGCATCATGTGCACGGACACTCCCTGCATCACCGCGTGCAAGCCCGGAGTACTCAGGGCCGACCAGCCGCGGGCCATGGGTGTGGCATGGATTCAGACGATGGCCTGTCTCGCGCACACTGGCTCGTTCTGCACCGTCTGCTCCGAGCAATGCCCGGTGCCTGGCGCGATCGAAGTTCACGCCTGCAAGCCCACGATCCGACCCGACGCGTGTACCGGGTGTGGCGTATGCGCCAATGTCTGTCCGGCACCAACGAACGCAATCGTCGTCATGCCGCTGGCCGATCGACGGACCAGATCGTCCTCATCGGGCCACCACTGATGAGCGTTGGCCCGTTGGCCCGCTCAACGAGGCAAGGCATCCCGCAATCTCGCCAGCCACGACGCCCCACGCGGGCCGATTCGGCCACGCCGCCAGTCAACGAGAAGGCCCGCCTCGACTTCGAGGCGGGCCTTGAACTCCCCCAGCTGGACTCGAACCAGCAACCTGGCGGTTAACAGCCGCCCGCTCTACCATTGAGCTATAGGGGAATGGAACGAAAATAGTAACGGGGTAGCCCTCATCGTCAAGCGAAGAGGGTTTCTGCAAAGTTCTCAGACCGAATTCGCGATAACCACTTACCTGCCCCGCTTGCATTGTCGGGCCATTGGCATAGACTCAACGACCCGACTTGGAGACAACAGCATGAAGCAAGACATCCATCCCAAGTATTACCCAGAGTGCAAGGTGAACTACCGCGGCGAAGTCGTGATGACAGTCGGCGCGACCGTTCCAGAACTCAATGTCGAAGTGTGGTCTGGGTCGCACCCCTACTACACGGGTCAGAAGACCTTCATCGACACGGCGGGTCGCGTCGAGCGGTTCCAGCGCAAGTTCGCCGGCGACTACTTCGGCAAGGACAAGTCCAAGTCGAAGGGCGCAGCGAAGCCTGACGCGAAGAAGTAGATTCGCCATTCTCGAAACACCGTTCACCGTGCTCTCCCAAGGAGCACGGTGTTTTGTTTCCCCCGCGCATGAACGAACCTGCTGCCAACCTCATCCGAAGGCTCGAGGAAATCGAGAGCGAACATGGTCGCATCGAGAGCCAGTTGAACGATCCCGCGGTGCTCGTACAGCACACGCAGGTTCGTGCGCTCATGATTCGCCGCACAACGATCGGCGCGACAGTCGATGCGTGGAAACGCTGGAAATGGCGCCGACACGAGATGGAGTCCGCAGCGACACTGGCAGGTGATGCCGATGCAGCAATCGCGGCGCTTGCCCGCGAGGAGATGCGCCGCGCCGAACAGGAGTGCGATGCCCTGCTCGCACAACTCGTGCATGAACTGGTGACCGCCGATGACCGAGCCGTCACGCGACTCATCCTGGAAGTTCGCGCTGGCGTCGGTGGCGATGAGGCAAGCCTGTGGGCGGGCGATCTCATCAACATGTACGGCCGCTACTGCAAGGCCCGCGGTTGGCAGGTGGAGGAGATGGAGTCGAAGGCGGGTGATGTTGGCGGAGTCACGCATGCTGTCCTTGGGATCACGGGCGATGGAGCCTGGAGCGCACTTGGCTACGAGGGCGGCACACACCAAGTAAAGCGCGTTCCCGCCACGGAGGCGCAGGGGCGCATTCACACGTCGACCGCCACCGTCGCCGTGCTGCCCGAACCCGAGTCGATCGATGAGAGCATCGATCCATCGGAGGTCCGCGAGACCGTCACCACTGCACAGGGTCCGGGCGGGCAGAATGTGAACAAGGTCTCGACGGCCGTTCATCTGGTGCACACGCCGACGGGGATCGAGGTGCGCATGCAGGAAACGCGCAGTCAGTTGCAGAACCGCGACAAGGCGTGGCGATTGCTGCGCGCGCGCGTCTTGGAGCGACGAAGCGCCGAAGCGCACGCGCGCCGCGCCACCGAGCGAAGTGCGATGATCGGTTCGGGCGACCGAGCGGAAAAGATTCGCACCTACCGCGCGAAGGAGAACATCGCGGTCGATCACCGCATCGAGCAGTCATTCGCGCTCGATGCGCTGCTCGCAGGGGACATGCAGCCGCTGGTGGACGCACTCGCGATCAAAGACATCGCAGACCGTGTTCAGCAGCTCTGACGAGCGAAGCACACATCACGCACCGCACGCGATCAGCGCACGGAAAGCACCGCTTCGACATCCGCGGCGCGCGGACCCGCGCGCACGGCGATCGGCACCGTGATGATGCCGCTGATCCCCGCACGCGGCGTGATGCGGACCGACACTGCGGTTCCATCTTCCGCGCCCGGCGCGGTTGCTGCCAGCTCGACGGTCGCATCGGGCGATGTGGTCGTCACCGAATCCACCTTCATGTCCTTGAGCTTGAAGACGAAGGTCGCAGTTCCACTTGTCCCTGCCGCAACACGACCCAAGTTCAGTCGCTGCTCGATGACCGGGATCTTGGGCTTCTGCGGCGCACGTGTGCTGCGGACGCGCACATCCACGACCCCCGCGCCTGCCGCATCGGTCTCGAACAGCAGATACGGGGGAAGGGCTGCGCCCTCCGCGGTGCCGGTGACGTCGTACGTCACAACCCACGACGCGCGCGGCGCGTCCTCGGAACCATCGCCGTACTGAATCACCATCTGCGCCCCCGACATCGAAAGAATCTTGAACGGCTTGCCATCGATCGACTCAAGCACCAACCGACCGATGAGGTTCTTGCCTTCCACGGCGTTCACGTAGGGAGGAACGCATCGCACCGGCAGCGTCACTTCCGCTCGCACGGGAATGTCGAGCGCGCGAGTGAACCCATTGACCATGATCTTGACGCTTGAGTTTCGCGGACCGACTGCCGGCGCGCCATCGAGTTTCAACTTCATCTCGATCGACTTGCCTGGCTCGATGACCTTGCCCACGAGATCGTTTGGTGTCGTGCACTTGCACGAGGGCTGCACCCCTGTGATGGTGAGCGGCGTGCTGCCCGTGTTGAGGATTTGCACCGTTCCCTCCCCCGCCGTGTTGGGGGCAAGAAAGCCCAGGTCGGCGATCGGCGGCTCGGCTGCGAGTGGGGGCGCGGGCGCACCGGTGCGCGGCTGCGCTGGCGTTGCACCTTCGCGCCCGCGGGCAGGCTGCTTCGGTGCATCCGCTGGCGGCGGTGCTGCCTGCCCTTCCACAGGAGGCGCAGCCGCGAGCGGCATCACCATGCAACACACTGCAGCGGCGAAAGATCGAATGTGCCAGCGGGTTCCAATTGTCATGAGGAAACTGCCCAAGGGGGCCCTTTGCTCGGTCGGTTGTAGCCGACCGAGGGACATTTCGTACGCCATTGGTCCCCTTGGAACACAAGTGGCGGATTCTTGTGCAAAGGCATCATTTTTGGGGGGATTGGCAAAATCTTTCCACTGCAATTTTACAACCTCCAGATTGGGGTTATGTTGGGATTGCAGATGAGAATCTGCATCAGTCAGCCGAATCGGTTGGCTGATTAACCAAGCCCTTTTCCCTCCCTCCGCCTCCGAGCCTTGTGCTCGGGGGTTTTTTTTGGCGAACGCTTGGCTTGGCTATCCTCCCCCGCTTCGCGAACCTCACTTCGCGAATCTGCTTCCAGCATTTGGAGGCGCCCTCCGTTCCCTTTCATCCTCGCATTCTGACAACGCAACCATGAACTCCACCGACCTTCGTCCCGGCATGGCCATCAAACTGGATGGTCGCATGTATGTGATCACGCAGTACACCCATGTCACGCCAGGCAACCTACGGGCGTTCGTGCAGATCAAGATCAAGGACATCGAGAAGGGAACGCTGCTCGAGAAGCGGCTGCGTTCGGGCGAAGCTGTGGAGCAGGTGGAACTTGATCGCCGCCCGATGCAGTACTTGTATGCGCAAGGCAAGCAGCACGTGTTCATGGACAATCAGAACTACGAGCAGTTCGAACTCGACCCGGATGTGGTCGGCGAAATGCCGCTGTATGTACTGCCCGACAAGGAAGTGGTTGTGCTGTGGTGCGATGGGAAGCCCGTGAGCATCGAGATGCCCAACGTCGTCGAACTTCTCGTGACGGACACGCCCCCCGGCATCAAGGGCGCGACGGCGACCAACCAACTGAAGGAAGCGACGCTCGAGACAGGTCTGAAGACGCGCGTGCCGCCCTTCATCACCACTGGCGAGCGCGTGCGCATCAATACGACCGACGGCTCCTACGCAAGCCGCGCCTGAACGCGCGCAGCGTTGGCGCGCCGCTCAGTGCGGCAGCGGGAATCGACCGCAGAAACTTCGGATTTCCTGCCGAACGCTCTCGCAGACCGTGGCGTCGCCCTTCGATCCCATCACGCGGTCGAGCCACTCCGCAACGAGCGCCATCTCCTTCTCGCCGAGTCCGCGCGTGGTGAGCGCTGGTGTCCCAAGCCGCAGCCCGCTCGTCACCATCGGTGGACGCGGATCGTTCGGGATGCCGTTCTTGTTGCAGATGATGCCCGCGCGTTCGAGCCACTTCTCCGCATCGGCGCCGGTCAGATCCGCGCTGCGCGCGCGCAGATCCACGAGCATCAGATGGTTGTCCGTCCCACCCGTGCAGAGGCGGTAGCCGCGCTGCATCAATCCGGCGGCAAGCGCCTGCGCGTTCCGAACCACCTGCGCGCAGTACTCGGCGAACTCCGGGCGCAGCGCCTCGCCAAATGCGAGTGCCTTCGCGGCGATGATGTGCATCAGCGGCCCGCCCTGCGAACCTGGGAAGACCTTGCGGTCGATCTTCGTGGCGAGTTCCTCGTCGTTGGTGAGCACGAGTCCACCGCGCGGACCGCGAAGCGTCTTGTGGGTGGTCGTGGTCACGACATGCGCATGCGGGAATGGCGATGGGTGAACGCCCGTCGCACAGAGCCCGGCGATGTGCGCGATGTCCGCCATCAGGAAGGCGCCCACCTCATCCGCGATCGCGCGGAATCGCGCGAAGTCGATCGTGCGCGGGTACGCGGAGAATCCGCAGATGATGAGCTTCGGCTTGTGCGTTCTCGCGAGCGCGGCAATCTCGTCGTAGTCGAGGCGCTCGGTCTCCGGATGCAATCCGTAGTCCACGATCTTGTAGAAGGTTCCACTGAAGTTTGGCTTCAGTCCATGGCTGAGATGACCGCCCGCCTTGATCGGCAGGCTGAGCACGGTGTCGCCTGGATTCATCAGCGCCATGAACGCGGCGATGTTCGCGTTCGCGCCGCAGTGCGGCTGGACGTTCGCAAAGTGGCAGCCAAACAGTTGCTTGGCGCGTGTGCGGGCGAGATCTTCGACCTGATCATGGAACTCGCAGCCGCCGTAGTAGCGCTTGCCTGGGTAGCCCTCCGCGTACTTGTTCGTCATCCAACTGCCCGCCGCGTGCATCACCGCCGCACTGACGTGATTTTCACTCGCGATGAGTTCGAGCGTGTGCTCTTGGCGATCGCGTTCACCCGCGAGCATGCGGGCAAGATCAGGATCACTTGAACGCACCAGGTCAAGCAGCCGCCCGCCCGCGTCGGATTGGTCTGTCGCGGCGTGTGAATGCGTGCGCGCTGGTGCAGTCGTCATGCGAGCATCGTAGCCCGTTCGACCGCGATATCGTGCCGCGTCCGATGGAATCCCTGTGCGTGCCGATGTGCGGTGCCGTGCTTCAACTGGAGGCGCATGGTGGTGCGCTTCGCACCCATTGGCGCGCGACCGCAGGGCGACGCTTCCTTCGACCGCGCCGCGGCGATGATGCGCGGCTGCTTCGCGCTGGAGCGGCTCTGGTCAGGCGCTGGCAAGGGGGTGGGCCTGTCGACGCGCGCGCGCTTGCATCGCTGCTGCCTGCAGCGGGCGCGTTCACAACCGCGTGCTGGCTGGCCGCAGCGCGAATCCCACGCGGCTCGACCTGCACCTACACGCAGTTGGCTGAACGCGCGGGTCGCCCCGGTGCAGCGCGCGCAGCCGCTTCAGCGATGGCGCGCAATCCGCTGCCTCCTTTGGTCCCCTGCCACCGCGTTGTTGCGTGCGGCGGCATCGGCGGTTTCTGCGGTATCGCACCGCAGCGGCAGGGGCACTGGGCGATCCGGCTGAAGTGCGCGCTGCTGGAGCACGAGCAAGCGGATGCCTCATACACTTCCCCCCCCGCACCACGGGCAACAGGTCGAGCGCAACAACGAAGGAGTCACGCATGAAGGTCACGATGGTTGGAACGGGTTACGTTGGCTTGGTCACGGGCGCGTGCTTCGCCGACATGGGCAACACGGTCACATGTCTCGATGTGGATGCGTCCAAGATCGAAACGCTCAAGCGCGGCGAGAGTCCGATCTACGAACCTGGACTCGCTGAGATGATCCAGCGGAACGCCCACGCGCATCGCCTCCACTTCACGACGGACAAGTGGGAGGCGTACCGAGATGCGCGCATCATCTTCATCTGCGTTGGAACGCCAAGCAGCGATGATGGAAGCGCCGATCTGAAGTATGTGCTTCGAGTGGCAGAGGACATTGCTGATGCGATCGAGCGCGTCGGTTCGGGCGGCGAACCAAAGACGGTCGTTGTGAAGAGCACCGTGCCCGTTGGAACGAGCCACAAGGTGCGCGACGCGATCCGTGCGAAGACGAAGGTGCCCTTCCATATCGCGGACAACCCCGAGTTTCTGAAGGAAGGCGATGCCATCCATGACTTCATGAAGCCCGACCGCGTGGTGTGCGGTGTCGACGATTCCAAAACGGGTGAACTGATGCGCACGCTGTACGACCCGTTTGTGCGCCAAGGCAATCCGATCTTCGTGATGGATGTTCGCAGCGCAGAGATGGTGAAGTACGCAAGCAATGCGATGCTCGCCTGCAAGATCTCGTTCATCAATGAGATCGCAAACTTGTGTGAGCGAACAGGTGCGGACATCAACTCTGTCCGTGAGGGCATGTGCTCAGACAAGCGCATCGGCAACCAGTTCCTCTACCCCGGTCTCGGCTATGGCGGCAGTTGCCTTCGTGGATCGCATCTTGTGCGTATCCGAGATGATCATGGCGAGAGCACGCTCCGACTTGACGAACTCTTTACCGGCGCGGGCGATGGCGTTCATCCGCTGCCTGGCATCGAGGTGCTCTCGTGGTCACCAACTGACCGACCCGCTGCGTTCCGCCCTGCCGAAGGAATCAGTCGGCGCGAGTACCGAGGGCGCGGCGTGGAGATAACGACTTCATGCGGCACCACGATCGTGATGACTGCGGACCACCCCGTTGTCGTGCTGCGCCGCGGCGCCGAACCACTGGTGTTCCCGGCAAGCGCCGTGTGTGTGGGCGATCAGTTGCCTCATGTGGCTGGAGCCACTGCAGGCATCTGGACTCGGGAAAGTGCTGATTCGGATGCCATTTCGGATGGCGGTTCAGGCATCCGCCGCTCTGGTGGTGCTGCCCTGTTGCTCCCCAGCACGGCCGCCCCCGCCCCCCACGGAGGCAGCATTTCGGCTGTTTCTGGAGGAATTGGCTCGGTAACCGTGGTTTCGGTCCACCAGGTCGATCTCGCAGAACCAGTCTTTTCCGTCGAAGTTCCGGGCGCGCATACCTTCGTGACCTGTGGCGGGGTGGTCGTTCACAACTGCTTCCCAAAGGACACCCAGGCGGTTGTATCGATGGGGCGCGAACTGGGATTCCCATGCAAACTGAATGCCGCGGTTCATGAAGTGAACCAAGATCAGCGCCAGCACTTCTGGTCCAAAGTGGAACAGGAGATTGGGTCGGATCTTCGCGGTAAGTCATTGGCATTCTGGGGGGTTGCGTTCAAGCCAAAGACCGATGACATACGCGAAGCACCGAGCCTGACCCTGATGCAGCGGGCGATCAAGGCGGGTGCAAAGGTGCGGGCGTATGACCCTGTGGCCCTCGAGCATCTTTCCCATGAGATGCCCGCCGTCAGCCGCGCGGAGGACATGTACAGCGCCCTCGATGGGGCGGAGGCGCTCATCATTTGTACCGAGTGGGCTGAGTTCCGCGCACCCGACTTCGCGGAGATCCGAAAGCGGCTTGCGCGCCCGATGATTTTTGATGGGCGAAACCTCTTCCGACGGTCGCAAATGCAGGAGGCGGGGTTTATCTACGCCTCCGTTGGACGCGCCACCGTGCGCCCAAAGTGATCCCCAAACGCTCACCGACCGATCTGAAACATCGGAAAATCATGCACTTTTTGGTCTGCGCGCCTTGCGGCGAGGTGGCCAAATGGTCTACATTCCCCCCCGTCGCACGCTGTGCGGCTGGGAGCGAGACCAGTTTCTCGGCAACGATTGTCTTAGAAAGGACAGTGCAAAGATGGCAACAATGACCAAGAAGTCGCCCAAGAAGTGGGCGTCAAAGACCACGAAGACCACGAAGAAGACCTTCAAGCCCACGACCACGACCAAGCAGCGTTCGCGCAGCCAGGTCATCGGTGAACTCGCCGCAGCGAGCGAACTGAAGCGTGGCACCGTGAAGGAGATCTTCGAAAACCTCACGACGATCATCGGCACCGATCTCGGCAGCCGTGGTCCTGGCGTGTTCTCCTTCTTCGGTCTTGCGAAGTTCAAGACCGTGAAGAAGCCCGCCACCAAGGAGCGAACCGGCGTGAACCCATTCACGGGTGAGACGCAGGTGTTCAAGGCGAAGCCAGCGAGCAAGAAGGTCCGCATCCGCTCGACCAAGACGCTCAACGCCCTCGTCAGCTGATTTTTAGAAGATCCCTTCGAAGACATCTCCGCGACGCGCTGCGTGCAGCGACGAAGCGGCTGTTTGAGAATGCGACAATCGCGCGCCCCTGCAGTGTTTGCAGGGGCGCGCTTCTTTTTGCGCCCGACATCGTGCCGACAGCGAATCGCGCAGGCGAAGTGTGCGTTGTTCCTAGGCGCTTGCGCCGAGCGCCGTGCGCAGCACACCATCCACCTTCGCAAGCCGCGCGACCGCTTCGTCGCGGGAAAGCCCGCGAACATGCATGAGTATCGCGACTTTCAACCGCCCCCCCGCCGCACCAAGCAGCGCTGATGCGTCTTCCCGCGCGAGCCCAGAATCGATCATGCGCAGCGTGCGGATGGCACGGTCGACAAGCTTGTCGTTGGTCGCAGCAACATCCACCATCAGGTTGCCATGCACTTTCCCAAGGCGCGTGAACACCACCGTACTGATGCAGTTCAGCGCGAGTTTCGTGGCGGAACCGGCCTTCAGCCGCGTGGAGCCTGTCAGCACCTCGGGTCCCGTGGCAAGCATGATGAGGTGATCACACGCGACGGTTCGTGCAAGCGGCGAACACACGATGAACGCGGTCAGGCCACCGCGTGAACGCGCCTGTTCGATCGCCCCGATGGCGTAAGGCGTCGTCCCACCCGCAGCGATTGCCACGAGCGCATCTCCCTTGCCGAAGGCGTGCGCATCGAGTTCAGATTGAATCCCCTCCGGATCGTCTTCGCGCCGCTCGCTGCTGCGCCGAAGCGCCGCATCACCACCTGCGATGATGCCGATCACCTGCGATGGATCGCTGCAGAATGTCGGCGGACACTCGGCAGCATCGAGCACGCCCAGTCGCCCCGACGTGCCCGCGCCGCAGTAGAAGAGCCGACCGCCAGCGCGCATGCGCGGGACGAGTGCGTCGATGAATGCCGCGATCGCTGGCGAGGCATCATGCACGCTTCGGTGAACCGCTGCGTGATCATCCGCCATGAGTTGCACTTGTTCCAGCGTCGTTCGGAGATCGAAGTCCTCACTGCGGCTGTTGCGCTGCTCCGTCGCAACATGACCGCGGTCAGGCGGGAGTTCGGGGGTCATGGCGCGCCGCCTCCATCGTCATCGTCGGCTGTGCCACTTCCATCGCTTCCGTCCTTCGTGCCACCGCGCTCACCGCCCGCGGCGCTCGGCAGCGGCAGCGGCACAGCGTTCAACTCGCGAACGAAGAATGACCAAGTCGCCGAACGCTCGGCGCCGCCGAAACCGCCGTGACCAGCGCGCGGAAACAGCAGCATGTCAAAGGGGAAATCGCGGTCCAACAACTTCTGCGACAGTGCCCACGCATTCGAAGGGTGGACATTGTCATCCTGCATGCCGTGAATCAGCAGCAGCCGACCGCGCAGTTTGTCCGCATGCACGACCGCGCTGCCCGCGTCGTACCCCTCGCGGTTTTCCGCGGGTGTCCGCATGAAGCGCTCGGTGTAGATCGAGTCGTACTGCCGCCAGTCCACAGGCGCAGCGCGCGCGACGGACACGCTGAACACTTCAGGATGGCGCACCAGCGCGAGCGCAGCCATGTAGCCGCCGTACGACATGCCAGTGATGCCGATGCGCTTGGGGTCGATCCCAGGTCGCTGCGCCACCTGCCGCGCGGCGGCAGCCTGATCGTCGAGATCGGGACCGCCGAGCTTCAGATAGGTCGCGTCCTCAAACGCCTTGCCGCGCCCAGGTGTGCCTCGGTTGTCCACCTGCAGC
The DNA here is from genome assembly GCA_016873335.1 of Phycisphaerae bacterium. Taxonomy (GTDB): domain Bacteria; phylum Planctomycetota; class Phycisphaerae; order Phycisphaerales; family SM1A02; genus F1-60-MAGs104. Next base: position 25,450 of record VGXN01000002.1, read on the forward strand.
ACTGCGAAGCCGAGTTCGCACTCCTCGCGCGGTTCGCCGAAACGGTTGAACACCGTCGCGAAGTAGGGACCGCCATAGACATCGACCACGAGCGGGATGGGGCGTTCCGGTGAGAAACCGCTCGGCAGGTGGAGGATGCCGTAGAGATCCGTCACGCCATCGGCAGCCTTCAGGGTCAGCAGTTCAGGTGGACGAACGCCCGACTTCGCCCATGGATCATCCGCCTCATCTTGGAGTGCGATTGTGCGGCTGCCATCCATCGCATGCAGCCTCGCCAGCGGCGGACGCACGAGCGTCTCTTCGGTTGCCACGAACCACGCGCCATCTGGTGAGACGTCAAATCGTGAGTAGTGGAGATCACTCGGTGTCAGGCGCCGCTGCCCAGTGCCGTCGAGTCCGACACGCATCAGTTGGGGGTTGATCCGCGTCTCGCTCGCAAGCGCGGTGTACAGCAGAACGCCCGTCTTCTCATCGACCTGCACGATGCGCCCCGCGGGGAATGTCCCGCTTGTCAGTGGCACCACTCGTCCATCATCGAGTGAACGCAACTCGTACTGCTTGAAGCCCGAAGCTTCGGAGGCCCAGATGAAACGCCTGCCGTCGGCGAGGAATCGCAGTTCGGGATCGTGATGATTCCAACGCGGCTGCATCTCGCGCACCACCGTTCGCACCTGCAGCGACTTCGCATCGGCTGCGCACCATTCGAGCACATCGTGCCTCCGGTTGAGGCGATGAAAGAGCAGTTCGCGCCCCGATGGCGACCACTCGATTCCGTAGATGTACTGATCCGCACTCCCGACATCGATCGTGCGTATGTGCGCCGCAGGATCGCCCTTCGGATCGGCGCAGAAAGCGGCCACATCGAGAACTTGCAGACCCGCGATTGGATTGGGATCACCTGGTTTCGGATAGCGCTCCGTTTCCACCTTCGGGCGCAGCCCCGTGAGCCCTGACAACAGCGTGTAGTCAGGGACTTTGCTGTCATCGAAGCGGTAGAACGCGAGCTGCGAACCGTCAGGGCTCCACCACATGCCCGTCGTCTGATCGAGTTCCTCGCCGTACACCCAGCTCGCCGTGCCGTAGCGGAGACCGCCGCCACCATCCGTCGTGACCGCGCGTGAATCCGCGTCCACGCAGGACACGGAGACATTGCCCCGCTTTGACTCGGCGCGCATCGAACCATCCGCCGAAGTGGACACGGGCTGCTGCCGCCCGCGCGCCGGTGGCATCGCACGCCGCGGCGCACGATCGCTGCGCGGCACACGGTCCGGCGGCTGCGCATCCTCTGCGGCGTCGGTGACGGTTCCTGCCCCAAGATCCACGATGCGCCACTTTCCTCCGCTCAGCACCCACGCCTTGCCTTGCGCCACATCCCACCGCACCTCGCGGAACCCTTGCCGACGTTCCTTCGAGAATGCGGCGGATTGCCGAACGCCCTGCGCCGCGCCCGGGAGTTCATCAAACGGAACCCAATCCGCATGCGCGCTGTGCGCGGCGGCGAGCACCGTCCACAGCAGAACCGCACGCAGGCTGGGAGCGCGAGTCGCCATCAGCCGATCCGCACACTCCGTTGGAACTCCTCAAACCGCTTCTGCACTTCAGCCGGCTGAAGCGAACGCATCCGATCGAGACCGAAGGACTCGAGCGCGAAGCTGGCGACGACCGTTCCATATCCCATGGCGGACTGCAGCGTGGCGAAGTCGGTTGACCCCTTGCGCGCGATATGCGCCATGAAGCCGCCGGCAAAACTGTCGCCCGCACCCGTGGGATCAACCACATGCGCCTCATCCACAGGGAACGCCGGCACGAGTGCCAGACCTTGCGGGTGAAAGAGAATCGCGCCGTGCTCGCCCTTCTTCACAACGGCGAACTTCGGCCCCATCTCGAGGATGCGGCGCCCAGCGCTGACGGCGTTCCGGAAACCCGTCAGTTCCGCCGCCTCGCTGTCGTTCACAATGACGCCGTCCACGCGCCGCAGCAACTGCTCGAGATCGCCGCGCGCGGATCGAATCCACAAGTCCATCGTGTCGGCGACCACCAACTTCTTCTTCGGGAACTGATCGAGGAAGCCGAGTTGCACACCGGGGTGCGTGTTGCCAAGAAACACGAAGGTGCTGTCGCGAAACGCCTCCGGCACTCGCGGCGGCGCTTCCTGCAGCACGCCAACTTCGGTGAAGAGCGTTTCGCGGCGATTGACATCGTTGAAGTAGCGACCGCCCCAGGCAAAGGTGCGCGAGCCGGGGCGCGTCTCGAGCCCGTCGAGACAGATGCCACCCAACTCGCTCATGATGCGGCGGTGTTCTTCCGGCCAATCGCCTCCCACCACGGCAACAACGCGCACGGGCGTCAGACGGCTTGCGGCCGCGGCGAAGTATGCAGCGCTCCCGCCCGAGACGCCCTCTCGGCGTTCTCGCGGCGTGTGCACAGTGTCAATCCCGATTGTGCCAGTGACGACAAGACTCACGAGGTCATCGTATCGCTGCGCTTGAAGCTGCGTGCCCAACCGATGCCGATGGCGACACCGATCAGCGCGCCCGCCGTGACATCGAGCGGCATCATGCGTGCAAGCGGCGACAGCGATCCCACGGCGAACTGCGCATCGATCTGCGCGCGAACTTCGCTCGCTGTGATGATCTGCGCCGCACCCGTCAGCAGGATCGGTGCGATGAACGCGAACACAGGCTGCGCGGCACCCGCCACGAGTCGGAAGACGAGGCCGACCGCGATGCCTCCAAGAAACGCGCCACCGATCGCCTGACCTTTCATCATGGTGCGCACCACAAACCACGCAACCAGCGGCAGCAGCACTCCTGCGACACCACCTCGGAGCGCTTCCACATCGAAGTGTTCGCGCCAGAACGGAGCGCTTGGATCGCGGGGAGGGATATCGAGCAGCGGTCCGGACCAGCGGAACACCGTCACTGCGGCAATCGCTGTGACGACCCCCCACAGCAGCGTTTCCACTCCGAGGACTCGCAGCGATGCGCCCGTGAAAACCGCATCCGATGCGCTGCCGCCTGCCATGCTGAACACCATCAAGCCCCAGCCAAGCACGAAGAGTCCGACAACGGCATTGACGGAACGCCCCACCGCTGCGGCAAGCACGGTCAGTGCGGCGTACGTGCCGAGCATCACCGCTGCCGTCGCCACAGGCGACTGCGAGAGCACCACGGTCGTTGCAGGAATGCCCAGTCCATCACGTGTCAGCGACGGTGCGACGCACCCCACGACGGTCGCGGCGAGCAGACCGCCCGCGAGAAGAGCCCCACGCGCGACGACGCGTTCGCTCCCCGCGCGCGGATCGGCTTTCGGCAGGGAGGCGTTCATGTGCGTGCTCACGCTGCAGGTGTATCGCATCCCGCGGCAGTGCGCAACGCACCCGCGCTGCGCTTCTGCGCGCCGCCCCCCTCGCAGGGGTATTCTCGGCGCGTGCCCAGTGCGCTCATGAGCGTGAATGTCGATGGTCGACCGCTGACGCTCCTTGAGGTGCGCGCGGTGGCGGATGGCAGTCCTGTGCAACTCTCGCCCGCGGCGAAGGAGCGGATGCAGGCGTCGCGTCGTGCGATGCTCGCGCAAGTCGCCACGGGTGGCGCGTTCTATGGCATCAATACGGGGTTTGGCAGCTTTGCGCAGGTGCGGCTCAGTGCCGAGCAACTCCGCCAGGTCCAAACCAATCTGATCCGATCGCATGCGAGCGGTGTGGGCGAGCTGCTGCCGACGGAGTGCGTTCGCGCCACGATGCTCGTGCTCGCCGCGAGCCTCGCGCGCGGACATTCGGGCGTTCGCGCGGAGGTGGTCGAGCGCATCGTTGCGCTGCTCAACGCGGGCATCACCCCTTGCATCCCTTCGCGCGGATCGGTTGGCGCATCAGGCGATCTCGCGCCGCTCGCGCATTTGGCGCTCGCGCTGCTCGGCGAAGGGCATGTGTCCGTGCGTGGTGGCGCATTGGATGCGAAGAGCGCGCTGCGCGCAGCGGGCATCGAGCCGCTCGAACTCGATGCCAAGGAAGGGCTCGCGCTCATCAACGGAACGCACATGATGGCCGGGATCGGTGCACTCGCTGCACATGGTGCCCTGCACTTGATGCATGCCGCAGTCTGTGCGAACGCGATGGCGATCGATGCCTGTCGCGCCTCCGCGGCACCGCTCGATCAGCGCATCCATGCAGCGCGGAACCAACATGGGCAGTCGCGCATCGCCGCGGCGCTCTCATCGCTGCTCGATGGATCCACGATCGGTCCCTCGCATGCGAACAGCGATCCGCGCGTGCAGGATCCCTACTCGCTTCGCGCATCACCCCAGGTACTCGGCGCCGTCCTCGATGCCGTGCTCCACGCCACGGGCGTGATCGAGGCGGAACTCGGTGCGGTCACGGACAACCCGCTCGTGTTCACCGATGGCGGCGAGTGTGCGATCCTGTCCGGCGCGAACTTCCACGGCATGCCGCTGGCCATCTCGCTCGACGTCCTGCGCATCGCGCTCTGTCATTTGGCCGGCATCGCCGAGCGCCGCATCTACTGGGCGTTGTCGGGGCATGACCGCGAGAGCCACCTGCCCCCGCACCTCGCGGCGGACGGTGGGTTGCAGAGCGGCTTCATGGTGGTGCAGTATGCGGCCGCCGCATGCTGCAACGAACTGCGCACGCTTGCCTATCCATCGAGTGTTGGAAACATCTCCACCTGCGCGGGAATCGAGGATTACAACAGCATGGGAGCCACAAGCGCGCTTCACGCCGCCGATGCGCTTCGGCTTGCGCGCGACGTGATCGCGTGCGAACTGCTGGTGATGGGTCAGTCGCTCGAACACCAGCGTCCGCTCACCAGCGGTCGCGGTGTCGAGCGCGCACATGCGATCGTCCGCGAGTGCGCCGCGCCGCTCACCGTGGACCGTCCGCCGGCACCCGATATCGCCGCGATTTCAGCGCGCATCGCAGCGGGCGCCTTCCGCGTGCCCGCGCTCGACTTGCCTGGGGTATGAGTTCGGCGAGCGGATCGACCTACACTCATCGGCATGAGCACCGTCCAAGAGCGTGTCATTCGGGCGCCGCGGGGAACCGCGATGACCTGCAAAACCTGGGCCGCCGAGGCTGCGCTTCGGATGCTCATGAACAACCTCGATCCCGAAGTCGCGGAACGCCCCGACGATCTGATCGTGTACGGCGGTCGAGGGCAGGCGGCGCGCTCGTGGCCCGCGTTTGATGCGATCTGTGCCAGCCTGCGCTCGCTCGCTCCCGACGAGACGCTCCTCGTGCAGAGCGGCAAGCCCGTGGGCATCGTCCGCACACATGCCGATGCCCCGCGCGTGCTGATCGCCAACTCCAATCTCGTCCCGCACTGGGCGACCCAGCAGCACTTCGATGACCTGTGCGCGCGAGGGCTGATGATGTTCGGTCAGATGACCGCCGGCAGCTGGATCTACATCGGCACGCAGGGCATCTTGCAAGGGACCTTCGAGACATTCGCCGAGTGTGCACGGCAGCACTTCGGTGGCACGCTGAAGGGCACACTGAATGTCACCGCAGGCTGCGGCGGCATGGGCGGCGCACAACCGCTCGCCATCACCATGAATGAGGGCACCTGCCTCATCGCCGACATCTGCCGCGAGCGCTTGGAGAAGCGCGTCCACGATCGGTACCTCGACGAGTGGCATACGGATCTCGACACGGCCATCGACCGTGCTTTGGAACTCAAGCGCCGCAGCGAAGGAATCTCCGTCGGCGTTCTCGCGAACGCAGTCGATCTGCTGCAGCGGCTCTCCGACCGTGCGGTCGTTCCCGACACACTGACCGACCAGACCAGCGCGCACGATCCGCTCGAGGGCTATTACCCGCAGGGACTCACGCGCGAAGCGGCGGATGCGCTGCGCACGCAGGATCCCATTCGCTATCAGGAGCTGAGTACCGCGAGCATGGAGCGGCATGTGCGGCTGATGGTCGACTTTCTGCGCGCAGGCAGCAAGGTGTTCGACTACGGGAACAACATCCGTCAGCGCGCGCTCGACCATGGATTTGCGGACGCGTTCGCCTTTCCTGGGTTTGTGCCCGCCTACATCCGCCCGCAGTTCTGCAAGGGGCGCGGGCCCTTCCGCTGGGCGGCGCTGTCAGGTGAACCCGAGGACATTCGTGTCACTGATGAGGCGGTCCTGGAACTGTTCCCCAAGGATGAGAGCCTGCGGCGCTGGATCCGCATGGCGCAGAAGCGCGTCGCGTTCCAAGGACTTCCCGCGCGCATCTGCTGGCTTGGTCTTGGCGAACGCCACCGCGCAGGGCTTCGCTTCAACGAACTGGTTGCACAAGGGAAGGTCAAGGCGCCGATCGTGATCGGGCGTGATCATCTCGACTGCGGCAGCGTGGCGAGCCCCAACCGCGAGACCGAGGCGATGAAGGACGGCACGGATGCGGTGAGCGATTGGGCGCTGCTGAACTTTGCGGTGAATATCGCGAGCGGTGCATCGTGGGCGAGCTTCCATCACGGCGGTGGCGTCGGCATCGGTTTCAGCCAACACGCCGGACAGGTGATCGTGGCCGACGGAACGCCCGAAGCGGCGCGGCGTTTGGAGCGCGTGCTCACGAATGATCCGATGACGGGCATCTTCCGCCACGCGGACTCGGGCGAAGAGATCGCACAGCGATGCGCAGACACGCTGGGGGTGAAGATTCCGATGCGTGATTGGTGAACGCCACTCGGCCTAGGCCGAGGTCGCCCGCGTCAGACGATCCTGCACGGCAGACCACACACCGCCCTTCCCTTCGGGGCGTTCCACCACGATCCGCTCGCAGCCGCAGGTATCGGCGCGCCGAAGCATTCCGTAGAGCGCCGCGGCATACTGATCCCCCATCGCCGGCATCTCCAGCCGAACATGACCCGCAGGCACTTCCGTCCCAGGCAGACAGATCACTGCGGCGGGTCCGCCGCGACTCAACTCATCCGCGAGCCCCTCGCGCGGGACGATCACCGCGGGCAGCGTTGGCGCGTAGTGGCGGATCGATGTGCCGGGGCTGTTGCTCTGCTCGATGGCCACATCCACCTCGATCGGTCCGAGCAGTTCCGTCATGCGTTCAATCGTGATCGATCCGAGACGGCGCACGACAGGCTTGGATTCGGTGAGATCGACAACAGTCGACTCGATGCCGACATTGCACGGACCGCCATCAAGCACGATGAGCCCTGTCTGCTCGTGGTAGTCGTCGGCCACATGCTGTGCGGTGGTCGGCGAAACGCCGCCGCTGCGGTTCGCACTCGGAGCGCTGATCGGCGTACCGAGCGCATACAGCAGACTGCGTGCGAGCGGATGCCGAGGACTGCGAATCGCGATCGTGTCATGTCCACCAGTGGCCGATGCGGGCACCTCTGGTCGGCGCGGCAGGATGATCGTGAGCGGTCCTGGCCAGCATGCACCGATGAGACGCAGCGAGCGGCGCGTCCAACCTGTCGACACCAGCTTCGCCGCGGCGAGGTCGACGACATGCGCGATGAGTGGATTGCCGACAGGGCGCCGCTTCAGTTCGTAGACGCGCGCGATCGCGTGTTCGTTGAATGTGTCGGCGCCAAGTCCATACACCGTTTCCGTGGCGAACGCGACGGCCGATCCGCCGCGCAGCTCGCTTGCGGCGAGCGCGATGCTTGCATCGGTGTAGGGCAGGATCGCTGCCATACGTTCAGGGCGCTCCCTCGATGACGGCGAGGTCGATTCGGTTCATGGTGAGTCCGGTGCCCATGGCGTTGTAGAGGCGTGCGAGTGCGCTGTTGTATCCGACTTTGGCGTCGATCTCGGCAAGCCACGCCGACGCGAGACGATCCTGAGCAACGAACTTGGTCTGCAGGAACTCAGGCGTCAGCAAGGCAAGCGTCTCCTCGAACGCAGCAAGGGAACGCACACTTTCGGCTGCGGCGATGCGGCTCGCGCGCGTCTGCTCGATCAACTCAAAGCTTGCCACCACGGATCGGAGCGATGTCTTGACCGTAAACACCGCATTCTCGATGGCGGACTGGTACGCGATCACCGCGCCCGACCGCGCGAGCCGCGCACGGCGGTACTCCGCTTCCGCCGCACGGTTTCCGATCGGTTGGCTGAACGCCAACTGCCCGAGATACGACACGAAGTTCGCATCGGCGATCTCATTCATCGCTCCACCGAATGACCCAGATCCTGGATTGGTGTCTTGCCCCGTCAGCGTGACGCCCGCCTGCAACCCGAGCTGCGGAAGCCGCCCGTTGTCGGCAACCACCATCCCAATCGACGCATCATCGATCCGCAGCAGCGCCGTGGCGATCGACGGGTTCTGCTCCATCGTCGACACAAGCGCCTCCCGCAGGTTGTATCGGATCGCCTCCTGACACATCGTGTCCACGGGCACCAGCACGGTCTCCGATCCCACGGATGCTGCGGGGTCGTTCATCAGCAACTTCAGGCGGTCGCTTTCATCTCGCGCGCGCAGGCAGGCACGGATGAGCGCTGACTTTCGCTGCTCGACGATCGCGACCGCCAGCGCGTAGTCGGCGACCGTCGCATCGAAGTTCATGCGGCGTTCCAGCACGCTGCGCACATCGTCGCCAACCTTCACCAGCCACGCGGATGCCACGACCTGCTGCCGCGCGGACACCAGCGTCCAGTACTGCGTCTCGACCTGTGCGACAAGATCGAGCAGCGTCTTGCGCAGCGACACCACTGCCGCACGGTCACGGTTTTGCGCGAGCCGTATCTGTGCTTCGTTCACATCACTGCCAAACCCCTGCAGCAACGGCTGATTGATGTTGAAGTTGACCGAGTTGGTCCAGTAGTTCGCGGGGTTGTAGATGCTCTGGATGGACTGCTGGGTGTAGTTCGAATTGAAAGACGCATTGATCGTTCCACCAGACACCAGACGCTTCTGAATCCCAGTGGACGCAGTCGTCTGCGAGTTCTCCTGAGCAAATGCATTGTTCAGCCCACCCGGAATGTTGATTGGCGGCGGCGGAAGTTTGCTGAGCTGATACCCGGTGCCCGCGAGCAGCACCGCATCGAAGGCGGCTTCCGCCTTGACGACATCCGCCTCGGCGACCGCCTGCTCGATCCGAGCCCCCTGCAGCGAGAGGTTGTTTCGGACCGCGGCCAGCATCGCCGACCGCAGACTGACCTGCACGACGGGATCCGCACCGTCCGAGACATCCACTCCAAGCGGGAGGCCCGCTCCGCCATCGCGCGCCTGAGGACCAAGTGCATCGAGTTCCGCGAGCCGCGGCGCCAGTTTTTCAACGATCTTGCTCGTGTCCTGCGTGACGGGGCGCAGCGGAGTGGCTTCCCCGGGTGCCGGGGGGTCCGCGCCTTGCCTCGCAATCGCCGCCTCGATGGCACCACGCAACTGGTCGTCGCCGCGGTCTGTCCCGATCGGCGCCTCGCAGCCGCCGAGCAGCAGCAGCGCGGCCGTACCCCTCCAAGCCAGTGCCCCCATGCGCACGCGCGACACTTGAAAAATTCCTTCAGGCACTCAGGGATGGTATCCGATAAAAACGGAATGGAGAGAGCATCACTCACGACCGTCCTGTTCACGCACGCACTCATCGCTTCATCGCTGCTGCTTCCATGCGCAGTGTTGTCTGCAGCACCGCTGCAGGACGCCGCAGCAGCGTCCGCGAGCAAATCGACGCCGCACTTTGCCACGGTGACTGCCGACAACGTGTATGTCCGCAGTGGTCCGAGTGTGCAGAGCTCGTATCCCTTCGGCAAGATGAACCGCGGCGATGTGGTTCGCGTCATGGAAGAGAACTTCGGCTGGGCGCGCGTGCAGACAGGTGGTCGCGCGTTCTCTGATTCGGTCGGTTACGTGACCGTGGATGATCGTGTGCAGATGTCCACCGACGGTTCGACCATCACCGCGAGCGCGGTCACTGAGGTGCGTGCCCCAAACATCAGCACCGACTCGACCCCCGAGAGTTCGTGGAAGCAGATCGCGCGGGTTGAGGCGGGGGCAACGCTGCCTGTCGTGCAGCGGATCGACACCGAACGCGGATCGGTCTGGTCCGTTCGTCTCCCCGACAGCGGCGAGGGCTGGATCAACTCGAACTTCCTGCGCCGTGCGACGGCGGATGAGGCGCGCGGCTACGACCAGGAAATCGCGGCGACCGCATCCCATGGCACTGTTCAGCCCGCAGCTGCGCAGAGCGGCGGCGAAGGTGCCGCGGAGTCCGTCACCCAAGAGACGCTGACGATCGACGGATCGCGCGAGATCGAGAGCAAGACGGTCGAGACCGTTGAGGCGGTCGAAGTGGTTGTACCCGTCAAGACGGCCGAGCAGATTGCCGCGGAACGGCGACGCGCATTGTTCGCGGAACTCGAAGGAAAGTGGCTGGTGATGAAAGGCCAGCCGATCGAGTCAGCGGAACTGACCGCGCTGTACGCGGGCTACATGACCCTTGCGGCGGAGCCTGACCTCGAGCGAACCATCAAGGCGACCGCTGCAACGCGCCTCGAACAGATCGACGTGCAAGAGGATGTGCAGGAGCGCATCGCACAACTGAAGGAGACCAAAGCACGCCTCAACCAAGAGTGCGAGCAGATCAACGGCGTGGCATCTGCGATCGAAGCACGCAGCGAGTACACGGCCGTGGGTGTGCTCAACGCATCGATCGTGTACGACGGCAAAACGCTGCCACTGCTGTTCCGCCTGCAGGATCCCGCGAGCGGTCAGACCGTCGCCTATGTGACGCCTGGCGACGGGTTCCAACTGTCGACCATGGTGGGAACGCTCATCGGCGTCAAGGGTGACACGGCCTACGACGACGCGCTGAAACTCGACACCATCACGCCGCGCACGATCGACTTCCTCAGCGCGAAGCAGGGCAACTGAACAGCCGCGCGCTTCGCGCACCGATTCACTGATCTCGCTAGCATCTCCCGCTCGACTGCAGACAGGGGCGTTAGCTCAATTGGGAGAGCGCCGCCTTTGCAAGGCGGAGGTTATCGGTTCGACCCCGATACGCTCCATTCCCCTCGCTGCACCGCTGCCCGCGCAGGTCACTTCGGCTCTTGTCTGAGCCGCAAAATCGCAGCGGCGCAACTGGCAGCCAGTTCAATCCGAAGGATCGACTCGCCGAGCGACATTTGGCGCGCGCCGCGCGAGTGTGCATCGGCGATCTCCTCGGCGCTGAAACCGCCCTCTGGCCCGATCAACACAAGCACGCCGGCGGCGCCGTCCGCCATCGAGGCCGAACCCGTTGCCGCACATGAGGCGGGCGTCGCTTCGTCCGCGTGCTTGGGCGGGTGCGCAAGCAGCACACGCAGCGAACGCGCGCGTGCATCGTCGCAGCACTCCGCCACACTCCGCGCGGGAGCGATCTGCGGCACGAAGGGTTGCTTGGACTGCTTGCACGCCGCGACCAGCACTCGCTGCGCCCTCTGCGCCAGTGCCGCGGAGAAATGCACAACCGAGTGACGGCACTCCAGCGGGATCCATGCGGCCACCGAAAGCGGCGCAATCGCTTCCAGCAGCGTCGCCAACCGATCCCCCTTGGGAACGGCACTGGCAATCTCGATGCGGGGTGCGCATGGCGTGCGGCGTTCCACCGTCGTGAACTGCGCGTGAACGGCATCGCCCGAGCCCACGAGCAAGTGCGCGGCAGCCACAGCCCCCCGCCCATCAAAGAGCGTCACAGCATCGCCATCACGCAAGCGCCTGCTGCCCGCCGCATGGCGTGCTTCGTCCGCACTGATCGCGACACGTCCACCGCCCGGGGAAGCAAACGCAGGGACATGGATCCACGGCCCACTCATGCCGAGCGCTCCCGCAGCGCGCGCAGGCCGCGCCCTGCGCCCGCATAGATGTCGTAGCGCACCAGCTTGCTCTCGATTTGCGCGTCCGGTGGACAGAGCAGGCTCGGCGCGCCATGCGGCCGCTTGACCACGATGCGCCGCGTTCCCGTCGCCGCAGCGGCAAGCAGCAGTGCATCGGCGTCCCCATCGTCACCAACCGCAGCTCGCACCAGGCGAATCGACTTCTGCGCGAGCGCACTGCCTTGCTTGGGCGGATACATCGGATCGAGATAGATGGCGGACCATTCGCCGCGAAGCGTCGGCAGCAGTTCGGTTGCGTTGCCGCCTTGCAACTCGACTCGCGCAGCCACGAGAGACAACTTCGCATCGCTCTGGGCGCGCTGCAGCCCGTCCGCGAGAACACGCAGCACGATCGGCGAGCGCTCGATCGCGAGAACATCGCTCCCCGCAGCCGCGAGCAGCCAGGCATCACCGCCAAGTCCTGCCGTCGCATCCACGATCTTGCCGCGTCCGCCGCACGCGCGCACGAGCGCCAACTTCGCCACACCGCGCAGCGACACACGACGGAAGTCGACACAGACCCCGCGACCACTTGGGTCGTCGGACCATGCCATTTCCATCCGTCCATCCGGATCGATGCGTGACACGACGGTGGCGTCGGCTTCAACCATGCCCGCAGTATTACACTCGCGGCATGCCGACTGCCACGACCGCACCCGTTTACAGCAGCATTCTCGACACCATCGGCAATACGCCCCTGCTGAAGATCCAGCGGCTCGATACGGGGCCCTGCGAGCTGTTCGCGAAGCTCGAGAACCTCAATCCAGGGCAGTCGATCAAGGATCGCATCGCGCTCACCATGATCGCGGCGGCGGAGCGGGAGGGGCGACTGCGCCCGGGCGGTCGCATCATCGAAGCCACCGCAGGAAACACGGGCATCGCGCTGGCGCTCATCGCCGCCGTGAAGGGGTACCGACTGACCGTCGTGATGCCCGACAAGATGAGCGAAGAGAAGATGGCGCACCTGCGCGCGATGGGCGCGGAGGTCGTGCTGACCCGTTCCGATGTGGAGAAGGGTCACCCCGAGTACTACCAAGACATGGCGGAGCGCATGGCAGCAAAGGATGCAAACTCCTTCTATGTCAATCAGTTCGGCAACTCGAACAATGTGAAGGCGCACTTCGAGGGAACGGGACCGGAGATCTGGGAGCAGATGGGCGGACGCATCGATGCCTTTGTGGCGGGCGTCGGGTCGGGTGGCACCATCGCCGGTGTCGGCGCGTTCCTGAAGGCGCACAACCCGTCCTGCGAGATCGTGCTTGCGGATCCTGTCGGGTCGATTCTGGCGCCGCTCGTGAACGAAGGAAAGACCGTGAAGCCAGGCTCCTGGCTGGTGGAGGGAATCGGCGAGGACTTCGTCCCGCCGATTCTTGACCTCAAGGTTGTGGACAGCGCGATCGCGGTGTCCGACGCGGAAGCGTTCGCTTCCGTGCGCGAACTGCTGCGCGCAGAGGGCATTCTTGCGGGATCGAGCGTTGGCGTGCTCATGCATGCGGCGCTGACCTACTGTCGTCGGCAGCGCGAACCCAAGCGCGTGGTCACACTGATCTGCGACAGCGGCGCGAAGTACCTGTCGAAGATGTACAACGACTTCTGGATGCGGGATCAGGGATTCCTCGGGCGAACACCCACGGGCGACCTGCGCGATCTCATCGCGCGGCGCCACGACCTGTGCGAGGACTTTGTGCTGCAGCCGACCGTTCCGCTTGCGATTGCCATTCGCCGCATGCGGCTCTTTGGTGTCAGCCAGCTCGCAGTGCTGGATGCCAACGACACCCTGGTGGGCATCATGGACGAGAGCGATGTGCTGCTCGCGCTCGCGCAGCGACCGAATGCCGCGGACGCGACCGTGGCCGAGCACATGGTGACCCGCGTCGAGACGATCGCGCCCTCGAAGCCGATCGGCGACCTCTTCCCGATCTTCCGCGCGGATCGCGTGGCGGTCGTCCATGACGGCAGCCGCTTCTACGGATTGATCACCAAGATCGACCTTATCAACCACTTGCGCAAGCAGGGTTGAACGCTGGGCTTGGCAGTCGCCCTCGTGGCTTGCGCTGCCGAGTGATTTGTGCGACAATTCGCGGCTCCCCTGAACTGGGGACACATCTTCTGCCCGCCTTGCCTCCGCGCGCGCGGCGGCACAACTCGCTGGGGTCACAGGCGGCACCCCTAACTCTCCACTGAAAGGACAGCGACTCATGCCACGCAACTACGAACTCCTCCTGCTCGAGTCGATCGAGAACCTTGGTCTCGTTGGCGATGTGGTCAAGGTGCGACCTGGATTTGCACGCAACTACCTCCTGCCCAACGGGATGGCGGAGACACCGACCGCAGAGAAGATCGAGGCGCTGAAGGAAGCGCGAGCGATCGCCGAGGCACAGGTCGCCAAGCAGCGTGCCGACCGCGAGGCGCTGATCGCCCGCATGTCGGGCGTCTCGATCACGCTCGTGCGTGCCTGCAACGATCAGGGCATTCTCTATGGTGCTGTCACGCAGCGTGATATCAGCGATCAACTCATCAGCGAGGGCTACGGCGTCGACATGCGCGCCGTTCGTCTGAACAATCCGATCCGCCGCGTCAGCACGGAAAGCGTCACCATTCAGTTTGGACGCGATCTGATCGCGGAGATCACGGTGATCGTGAAGCCAGACCGCATCATCGAACTTGAAACTCCTGCAAACGCCCCGAGCGGCGACGAGCCTCCGGCGGATGCAGAGCCAAGCGATGCCGCGGACGCGGCAACGAGCGATGCTGGCAAGCCCGACGGCAAGTCGGGCGGCAAGCCCGAAGGCAAGTCGGGCAGCAAGCCCGAAGGCAAGTCGGGCGGCAAGTCCGAAGGCAAGTCGGGCGGCAAGCGCCGCGACAAGACTGCCGCAGCGGAGTGACGGCGCCGACGGAGCGCGAGCCACACGAATCTCCCGACAGGAAATCCGCAGATCGGCCGCTCGGATGGTCGATGACCTCCAACGCCGCTCGGCATGCACGGCGCCGCGGTAACCGATGCGTCGGTGTCGAAGCCGCTGCAGAGCGCACGACAGGGAGATTTGCACCATGGACCTGAGCAGCGCCGGATCGCGACGTGAAGTGCTTCCAGAAACACGCCAGTCCACGACACACAAGTTCTCGATCCAAAACTATGAGGGCTACCTCACGATCGGACTCTTCCCCGATGGTCGTCCGGGCGAGATCTTCATCAAGATGAGCAAGGAAGGGTCCACACTCTCGGGACTCATCCAGGGATTCTGCCGCGCGTTCAGTTTGTCCCTGCAGCATGGCCTGCCGCTGCGAGACGCCTGCGAGCGCTTCCGCGGCATGCGCTTTGAGCCGCATGGCAGCACCAGCAATCCAGAGATTCCCGACTGTTCGAGCATCCTCGACTATGTGGCTCGCTATCTCGAGCTGCACTATGTCGAGCGCCGCCGCGCGGCCTGATCCGTTTCGGTCGGTCCACGAAGGCGCTTCAGCAGATCGCGCAGCAGTGCGCGCGGCTGCGGCATCTCGTCGGGACGCCAATACACATCCGTGAGCCCCGCCTCATCCGCACCACCCACGACACGCACCGAGCCGCGTGCGCGCCACAGCAGCCGTTGAACGCCCGCAGGATCCTGTGCACGGAAGATCAGATCGCCTTCACGGCGGAGCAGCGCACGCACGCCGAGCATCGTCAGCCGGAGCCGCACCTCCGAGAGCAGGAAGAGATCGAGGACCTCGTCCGGCGGATCGCCGTAGGCGCTGCGAAGATCGGCGATGGACTTCTCCAGTTCCTCGGGGCTCGCGGCATCGGTCAGGCGTCGGTGCCCCTCGAGTCGGCGGCGATCGCTTGGGATGTACGCGCGCGGCAGTGATCCGCGCAATCCCACATCCACCATCGTGTCGATCGAAATCACAGTCGGCTCCGCGCGAAGAGTGCGCACCTCGTGATCCAGAAGCCTGCAGTACATCTCGTACCCGACCGATGTGATGTGCCCGCTCTGCTCACGCCCGAGCAAGTTGCCTGCACCGCGCAACTCCAGATCGCGCACGGCGATCTTGAATCCCGCACCGAGCATCGAACAGTCCTCGAGCGCGTTCAGACGCTTCATCGCTTCGGGCGTGGCGGTGCGACCCTGAGGCAGCAGCAAATAGCAGTAGGCACGGTGGCTTGATCGTCCGACACGCCCGCGCAACTGGTGCAGTTCCGAGAGGCCAAAGCGGTGCGCGTCATCGATGATCATCGTGTTCGCAGTCGGGATGTCGATGCCGCTTTCGATGATGGTGGTCGAGACGAGGATGTCCGCTTCGTGCCGCATGAAGCGGCGCATCACATCCTCGAGTTCCCCGTCGCTCATCTGACCATGCCCAACCACGATGCGCGCTTCCGGTGCAAGTCGCCGAACCTCGTCCGCAGCAGAGAGGATGTCATGCACGCGGTTGTGCACCCAGAACACCTGCCCATCACGCGCCAACTCCCGCGCGATGGCGGATGCGAGGCGTTCACGCTGGTAGGGCATCACCTCCGTCACGATGGCGCGTCGATCGGGAGGCGGAGTCGTCAGACTCGAAATGTCGCGCAGCCCAAGCATCGCCATGTGCAGCGTGCGCGGAATCGGCGTGGCAGTCAGCGTCAGCACATCCGCCGTCAAGCGGAACTCAAAGAGCCGCTGCTTGTGCTCGACACCGAATCGCTGCTCCTCGTCGATGATGACGAGTCCCAGTTCGCGGAAGCGCACATCCGCAGACAGCAGTCGATGCGTGCCGATCACGATGTCCACCTGCCCCGCTGCGAGGCGATCGAGAATCTCACGAACCTCCGCATCGGTTCGGAAGCGGCTGACCGATTCGATGACGAATGGAAACGCACCCATGCGGCTTCGGAAGGTGCGTTCGTGCTGTTCCGCAAGCACGGTGGTCGGCACGAGCAGTGCCACCTGCCGCCCCGCCTGTGCGCACTTGAACGCCGCACGCACCGCCACCTCCGTCTTGCCGAATCCGACATCGCCGCACACAAGACGATCCATCGGGCGTGTGGCTTCCATGTCACGCTTCACCGCGGCGATCGCCGTCACCTGATCCTCCGTTTCCGTGAAGGGGAACGCACCCTCGAACTCCACTTGCCACTGTGAGTCCGCCGGACACGAGATGCCCACCGTCGAGTTGCGCACCGCCTGCACGCGAAGGAGCTCACCAGCCAAGTCACGGACCGCTTCGGCGACCTCCTCCTTCTGCCGCTTCCAACGCTTGCTGCCGAGTCCGCTGAGTTTTGGACGCACGACACCCGCACCCACATACCGCTGCACAAGCGCGACCTTGCTCGTTGGCACGTGAAGGATCGTGTTGCCCTCGAACTCCAGTTTCAGATGCTCCTCGTCCGCCGCATCCCCCGAAGCGGATGGCATCTGGACGAGTCCGTGATAGAGCGCGATGCCGTGATCGCGGTGCACGACCGCATCGCCCGGATCGAAACTGAGGAACGCCTCGCGCGATCTCCCACCGAGCGCAGCCGAGGGCGGCTTTCGGCTGCGCGTTCCAAAGCGGTGGAGCACTTCATGCCACGGCAGCACGGCAATTCCTCGCGGTCCATCCTGCCAGACGAACCCGCGGTGCAGATGCTGCTGTTCGAGTCGCAGGGCATCGCCGCGCTCGGGGAGAAGTTCGCGTGCCCGCTGCAAGTCGCCCGATGTCTCGCAAAGCAGCGCAACATCCGCGCGTTCCGCGAGTGCCTGCACCTGCGCGGTCGCTTCGGGCAGCGCCTCGGCGAACACGGGCAGCGGCGCGGCGGGAACATCGATCCCTGCCGCGTCATCCACCGACTGCACGAGCACCCCCGCTTCGATCGTGGCGTGGCAGTGCTGCACGAGTGCACGCAGCGAATCAGCCCACGGGAACACGCCTGCGCCATCCGTGATGCGATCGAGATACGCGCGCGACTGTTCGGCGATCTCTGCCGTCTCCGCGAGCATCAGCACGCTGCCCTGCGGCATTCGTGGCGCGACTGCCTCAAGCTTCTTCGGATCGAACAGCGTATGAACGCCAAGCAAATCCACTGCGTCGAGTTTGCGGTCCGTGGCTTGTGTGGCCAGATCGACCTCAAACAGCCCTTCGAGTTCATCGCCGAAGAAGTCCAGCCGCACGGGTGCGAGGGCACCGGCAGGAAACACATCGATCACGCCCCCGCGCACCGCGAACGAGGCTGGCTGCTCGGCGCTCGGCAGACGGTCATACCCAGCGCGCGTCAGCCACTCGATCAGCGCCCCGCGCGGCTGTGGACTTCCCATGCGAACAGTCCGCATCATTGCGTCCATGGATGACTCTGCCGGCACTCCCTGCATCAATGCGGGAACGGGCGCAACAATCACGCATGGCATCGGCGCACCGCGAGACTCGCGTGAATCATCCGCCGCGTCAGCGGCGTCGACCGCGCACAGCACACGCATTCGCTGCGCTTGAAGTTCGGCGGCTTCCTGCCCATCGGGCGCACCCTCAAGCGCAGGAAAGAGCAGCACAGGAACGCTCAGCGACTCAAGTTCCGCGGCTGCCTCATCCGCTTCATCGCGGTGCGCCGTCACGAGCAGCAGCGGTCGGTTCGCCGCCAGACTGACGGCGCCTGCGAGCACCGCCGAACTCGAACCGGCAGCGCCTCGGAGCGCAATCGGACTGTTCCCACGCGGCAGGGCGATGCGCTGCGCAATCTGCGCAACGGTCTTCGACGACGCGATGCGCCTGAACCACGAAGGACGGGGTGAGTTCACGGTGCTGACACGCTGCACACGGCGTGCGGCTCGACGGCAGCGAGCGTGGCTGGACCGATTCCCTTCACACGCCGCAAGTCTGCGACCCGCGCGAACGGTCCTTGCGCCTCGCGCGAATCGATGATGCGCTGAGCGACAGCAGGACCGACTTCTGGCAGCAGGCAAAGTTGCGCCGCATCGGCCGCGTTGATGTCGATGCGCGCTTCATGCACCGCAACATCGGTGCGCGGGCGCGTCCACATCACGTCCACCGCGAGTGCCACGACCACGACGGCGACGAACACGCCGATGGCATGACGCGCTCGCACGCTCGATCGGACACGGCTGCGTCCACCCGCACCGCGCGCGGCTGCGTTCACTCGTCGCCCCCCCCACTCGCGGCCGTCTGTGACCTTGCCTGCTGCGCGGGCGCTGCGACCCACGGTCCAAGCGGCTTCGTGAGACGGCGCCTCGCCTTCACGAGCGCTTCCAACGCAGGCTTTGGCATGCCATCACACGTTGTCAAGCCGCACGCGACGCCGCGCGGCGCATCATCGGCGAGGGTGTTCCAAAGGACCGTCGCGACATGCCCCTTGCTGAGCGCCACCTGGAACATCTGCCTCGCCCAGATCGACTGGGAGTTTGCGGACCACGGCTCGCGCCAATACCCGGCATTCGGTTCGGCCGAACCGCTCGGCACATCGATCGACACAAAGAGCGTCTTGCGAAGCGCACGAAGCGCATCGAGCGCAGCGCTCACCTCCAGCAGATCGCGCGTGAGATGGTCGGCGCCCGCCTGACCCATGCAGAACTTCACGAGAACACAGTCGATGCCAACACCCTCGG
Source organism: Phycisphaerae bacterium (assembly GCA_016873335.1). Taxonomy (GTDB): domain Bacteria; phylum Planctomycetota; class Phycisphaerae; order Phycisphaerales; family SM1A02; genus F1-60-MAGs104. Next base: position 44,811 of record VGXN01000002.1, read on the forward strand.
TGCCGAGCGTGTCGACCAGCATGGACGGTGTGACCGCGCGCGACAGCGATCCAACGCCCTCGGCAAAGGGTCGCGGAACTTCGATCATGATCGGCACTTCGCGGCGCGTCTTGCGAAGACCGACCGCGATGCGACGGGTGATCTCGACCATCTGCTCCAACTTCAGCGGCCACCAGGCGCTGTCGTTGATGCCTGACGCAACGTTCCACATGCCAGTCCGCGGACCGACCAACTCGCCCACCGCCTCCGCGTAGCGCCACACCGCGCTCCGAAGCGCATCGAAATCGCCGCAGTGCTGCCGCAACCATTCGGGCAGCGCGTGCTCGCGCAGATCGAGCAGCGGACCGACCACGACGACCTTGCCTTGGGATGCCGTCCAGTCGAGCCACGGCTCCAACGATGAAAAGTCGAATCGCCCCTCCTGCCGCTCGATCACGCTCCAGTCGAGCGGGATCTGCAGAAGGTCAAACCCACCCGCTGCCGAGGCGATCGCCCGCTCGCCCGCTCGACCAGTCACGCGAACACCCAGCGTGACCCGCCCTGCGGGACGCGTTTCGTAACGACGGTGCAGTGCAATTCGCGCATGCGCCACCGCGAGGCGTTCACCCGCTTCCAGCCCCTTCACCAGCGCCTGAGCCGCCTTCCGATCAGCCTCCACGGCATCGGCAGTCGTCATCGACGCCGTGAAGTCGCTGCGCGCATCGTTCCACTGCGCGATGGAAGCCGCACACCCAGGGTGATCCCAGACCTGCCACTCCTCACACTTGGCGATAAACAGCTTGATGCGATGGCGCGCCAACTCCTGCAACAGCGAGTAGCGCTCCCGCCGCTGCTGCAGCAGGCAGGTCGACAGAGCCAGCCTGCCCATGGACCTCATCTCGCACTCGACATTCACGGCGAGCGCACTGTCGAGTTCGCTCTCGCAGTCGAGTTTTCCTGGACGAAGCGAAAGCGCACCGGCAACGGAAAGATCGTTCGCCCCAAGCACATAGCCGTGGCTCGCATCGACCCGCACAGGCGGCTCGTCCATCTTCTCGAACGCAAAGCGAAGCATCGGCACTGGCGAGTGTAGCGGTCTGCACGAGTCTCCCCCTCGGATAGCGCTTCTGCACGCGTGCGTTCGAGCCCCGTTCCTACACTGCCACCTCCTATGCAGACACGCGCTTGCGACTCGCTCTTCCAGACGCAACTTGCACTGCCGGGGCGCCGCGCGGGCAAGGTGCGCGATCTCTATTCGCTGCCCGCCGAACAGGGCGCGCCACGGATGCTGCTGGTGGCGACCGATCGCATCTCGGCATTCGATGTGGTGATGCCGACGCCGATCCCAGGAAAGGGCAGATTGCTGACCACGATTTCGGCAGGTTGGTTCGGGCTCATTCGGCGCGCGAATCTCGTCGGAGATCATGTGCTCAGTCTCGATGTGCCCGTGTGCGGCGGCATCGATCCTGCTCAGCGCGATGCGCTCGAGGGACGCACCATGGTCTGCCGCGCCGCGCAGGTCGTTCCCATTGAGTGCGTCGCGCGCGGCTACCTCGCCGGCAGCGGATGGAGCGAGTACTGCGCCGCGCAGCAGGTGTGCGGCGTGCCGCTTCCGCGCGGACTGCGGCAGTGCGAGCGGCTGCCGGAGCCGATCTTCACGCCGGCGACCAAGGCAGCGGAGGGGCACGATGAGAACATTTCCTTTGCACGCGCCGCCGCGGTCGTCGGGTCATCCCTGATGGAACGCCTGCGCGATCTGACGCTGCGCATCTACTCACTCGCCGCCGAACATGCGCTCGCGTGCGGGCTGATCTTGGCGGATACCAAGTTCGAGTTCGGCTTCGAACTCGCCCCCGATGGGCGTCCGACCGACCGCCTGCTGCTCGTGGATGAAGTCCTGACGCCTGACTCGAGCCGCTACTGGCCGCTCGACGGATACGAAGCTGGGCATGATCAACAGAGTTTCGACAAGCAGTTCCTCCGCAACTGGCTGTTGGAACTTGTCGCATCCGGTCGCTGGGACAAGACGCCACCAGGACCAGAGATTCCTGCAGAGGTCGTTGATGGAACGGCTGCGCGCTACCGTGAAGCGCTCACGCGGCTCTTCGGCTCGCGTTCACCAGCGGATCTGCTGCGCCGTTGACGGCGGCGCGCTCAGCGAAGAGCAGCCTCTGCCACGTTCCGCAGCAGCATCGCGACCGTCATTGGGCCAACGCCACCTGGTACGGGGCTCATCCAGCCCGCCACCGCAGCCACATCGGGGTGGACATCGCCGACGGTCACTTGCTTTCCGTCCTTCCCAGCAACGCGGTTGATGCCGACATCCACCACGACAGCACCAGGCTTGATCCACTCAGGCGTGACCAGCGCAGGAACGCCAGCTGCCGCCACCACGATGTCCGCTTCACGCGCGATCTTCGGCAGCTCGGTGGTGAAGCGATTCGCACTGATGACCGTGGCTTCGGCGCGCATCAGCAGGGCTGCGATGGGCTTGCCCACGATGTTGCTTGCACCGACGATCACACATCGCGCACCGCGAAGCGTGGTGCCCGTGTGCTCGATCATCTCGAGCACTGCGAGCGCCGTGCACGGCACGAGACTGCGCCGTCCGTAGACGACATTGCCGATGTTGGCTGGGTTTACCCCTTCCACATCCTTCTCTGGCGCAATCAGCGACTGCACGCGTTCGGTGTCGACACCCTTCGGCAGCGGCAGGTGCAGCATCATCGCCGTCACCGTCTCATCGGTGTTCATTAGCAGGACCCGACCCGCGATCTCCTCGTATCCGCTGCTTGCGGGGAGTTGATGCAGTTGGTACTGAATGCCAGCTTCCTCGCAGGTGCGCGCCTGGTTCTGCGCGTAGATCGAAGCCGCACTATCGTCACCCACAAGAACCGCATCGAGCCGGACGGAACGGCCGCTGCGAGCGATGCGTTCCCGCAGGGATGCACGCACGGCGGCGCCAAGTTGCTTGCCATCGATGATGCGCGCTCCCATGCGAGCAGCGTAGCGATTGCCCGTATGCTGTTGACCCGGTCAACCACGTTCGGCACACTCCCCGTCTCGGGAACAACCATGATCACATCCATCCTCGCTCTCCCTCTTGCTGCCCTGCTGCTCACTCAAACCGTTCCTGCCACCCCCATCACGCCGCCGAAGGATGCCGGGAAGGATGCGAAAGCGGGAAAGGCTCCAGAGCCAACCGAGCCGACACTCCTGCCAGGTTCGCCCGCTCCGTTCCCGCAGATCGAAAAGTTCGTCAAGGGAGAAGAGATCTCATCGTTCAGCCCTGGCAACACCTATGTGATCGAGTTCTGGGCAACTTGGTGCGGTCCATGCAAGTCGAGCATGCCGCACCTCAGCGAGGTGCAGGAGAAGTATGCGGACAAGGGAGTTCGCATCATCAGCATCAGCGACGAAAAGATCGACACTGTCACGAAGTTCCTCGACGATCCGAAGTGGGCAGCCAAGACGCGGTACACGCTCTGCGCGGATCCCGACCGATCGGCGTACGACCAGTACATGAAGCCTGCGTTGCAGTCGGGCATCCCGTGCGCGTTCATCGTGAAGGATGGAACGGTGCAGTGGATTGGACATCCGATGCAGATGGACGAGCCGCTTGAGAGCGTGGTCGCCGGCTCCTGGAATGTCAGTGATGCAAAGACATCATTCCTCGGTGCCGCGCAGGCAAAGAAGGCGCAGCGGCGGCTCTCCGCTGCGCTTCGCGACGCCAACAAGAGCGGCGACTTCACGGAGTTCATGACGATGCTCGACGACGCGATCGCAAAGGCGGACGCGGAACCGGCACTCGGCTTGCGCATGCAGAAGTTCCAGCTCCTGCTCGGACCCGTGAACCAGCCCGAGAAGGGCTACGAGCTAGGGCGTGCGCTTGCTGCGGACTTCACGCAGCGCAAGGAGGCCATGGGGCTCAACCAACTTGCTTGGTACGTCCTCGATGCACCGAAGATCAAGCAGCGAGATCTCCCGTTCGCGCTCTCGACGGCGGAGGCGGCCGTGACCGCCAGCGGAGGCAAGGACGGTGCGATCCTCGACACGCTCGCCCGCGCACAGTTCGAGTCAGGCAAGGTGTCGGAAGCGGTCGCGACGCAGAAACTCGCCATCGAGAACACGCCGCCGGGCGACATGCTCGACGAGATGAAGGACACGCTCAAGAAGTACGAGAGCGGCGGAAGTCCGAAGTGATCGGGGCGGCAGCGGACTTCACCGCACGTCTGTCTCGCGCCCGAGCGCAGCACTCTCGTAGAACGCCGCGATGATCCGCTGCAGTTCGCGGCCGTCGTTCGCTGTTGCGGCGGGCTCACTGTGTCCGCGGACCAAGTCACCGAAGCGGCGGTACTGCGCGTCCCACGCCGCATCCCACCCACACGGAGGTTGCACCGCAGCGATCTCATCCCGCAGCTCGCCATCATGCTCCACCACGCTGCGCACTTCGGAACCGAAGATCTCGAAGTGAACGCCCGCCTTCGCCCCGCGCAGCAGCAGACCATCGCGCGCGACACCCTCAGGGATGTTCGCTGCCCACGCCACATCAATCTCGATCGACAGTCCACCCTCACAGCGCAGCAGCGCAATCGCGGCGTCTTCCACATCAAAGGTCCCGTCACTCTTGGGCGGGCCGCCCCACATCTCGGGCGATCGGTACGCGGCGATCGGCGATCCAAACCGTGACGCGGTCGATGCGCTCACGCGCAGCACACGCGGCCAACCCGCAAGATGCAACGCCAAGTCCATCAGATGAACCCCCACATCGATCATGCATCCGCCGCCCGACCGACTGCGCGTCGTGAACCAGCCGCCGAGCCCTGGAATGCCGCGCCGCCGCACGCCCCGCGCCTGAATGAAGTCGATCGGTCCGACTGCTCCTGAACGCACCATGCGCATCACATGCTGCGAAGCGGGAGATGAACGGCACACAAGCCCCATCTGCAGTCGCCCCTTCGATCTGTCCGCGGCAGCGCAGATCGAATCGCATTCCGCGACCGTGAGCGCCATCGGCTTCTCGAGCAGCAAGTGCTTGTTCGCCGCCAGCACCGCCTCAGCGCAGCGCGCATGCGCATCCGTCGGTACGGCGACCGCGACAGCGGTCACCCCCGAGTGCGCCACCAGCGAGTCGAGACTCGTCGCAGCCGTCGCACCGAACTTGGAAGCAAGCCCACGCGCGCGGTCGGGCTGTGAATCCCAACAGGCCACCACGCGGAAGCCACTTCGCCGCGCCGCGTCCGCATGGACACTGGCAATCCCTCCGCAGCCAACGATCCCAAGCCCGATCTCGGTCATTCCCTAGCATAGAGTGGCGATGAGCAGCACCAGGACCGTGATCATTGGTGCGGGGATCGTGGGTCTCTGTACTGCGTACGAACTCCTGCAGCGTGGGCACGATGTCATCGTGCTGGACCGCGACTCCACGCTGGACGGCGCATCGGCTGGCAACGCAGGGCTCTTCTCGATCGGGCACGCGCCACTCACCAAGCCGGGCGCGTCGTGGCGCGGTCTGCGGTGGATGCTCGACAGCCGCTCACCGCTCTGGATTCGCCCGAGCCTCTCCCCCGCGCTCCTGCGTTGGTTGTGGACGTTCCACCGCCACTGCACACCAGGGCATCTTGAGCGCGCCACACGCACACTCTGCGCACTTGGTTGGAGAACTGTGCAAGCGCTTGAAAACGTCCTCGACCGCGAGGGCATCGACTGCCTCTACAGGCGATGCGGCTGGATGGATCTCATCCTCGATGAACGCAACCTCGATGCAGCACACCGGGAGGGTCGATCACTCGCGCCCTACGGGTACCGCACGGACCGCATCAGCGGTGCGGAACTGCGGCGGCGTGATCCGGCGTACCGCGACGAGGTTGCGGGTGCGATCCACTACCTCGACAGCGCGATCTTGCATCCAGGTCTGCTGCTGCGCGGGCTGGTGAACTCGGTCCGTGCGCATGGCGGCGCGGTGCGGCTCGGCTGCGAAGTGGCCGGGTTCGCGCGCGCGAGCGATGGTCGCTGCATCGGCGCGCGCCTCGAAAGCGGCGAGGTCATTGAAGGCGGGAGCGTGGTGCTCGCCGCGGGCATCTGGTCCGATCCATTGGCCGCGCAACTTGGCATTGCAGTCCCCATGCAGGCCGCGCGCGGCTATCACGTGCAGTTGGAGGGGACTGGCGTGTTGCCGCGGCACGGAGGCGTCATGCACGAGACATTCGTGGCGTACAACCCGATGGGGTCACAACTTCGACTTGCGGGAACGCTCGAGATCGGACCGACTGGACGCCCGTGGATGCGCAAGCGGCTTCAGTCGCTGACCGCAGCCGCGCGGCGATATCTGCACGGTGTCGACCGCGCGCATGTCGCCGCCGAGTGGGCGGGCTACCGACCGTGCACTGCCGACGGCATGCCAGTCATCGGACCCGTGCCGACAATCCCAGGACTTTTCATCGGAACGGGACACGCGATGATGGGACTGATGCTCGGTCCCGTGACAGGCCGAATCCTTGCCGCGGATATCTGTGGCGCACAGCAGGAGATCGATCCCGAGCTGCTTGAGTGCATGCGTCCACAGCGGCTCCGCCCCTCGCGCGCTGCCTAGGACAGCGCAAGCCGCGCTGCACCGCGCACGCCACTTGCGTCGCCATGCACTGCGCTGCGCAGCGGCGTCGTGAAAGCATCGGAGAAGAGTCGCTCGCCAAGAAGCGCAGGTACTCGCTCATAGATCTCGCGAATGTTGCTGAGACCACCGCCGAGCACAATGACATCCGGGTCGATCAGATGCACGACACCAACGAGCGCATCAGCGAGCCGTGTGCACAGCAGTTCGATCACCCGCTTCGCACGCTCCTCCCCTGCCGCGGCGCGCTCTGCGATCACGGACATCGCCGCCGCCTCTCCACCAAGCGCCGCGTACTCGTGCTCGAGTGCCGGTCCCGCGAGGAACTGTTCGGTACAGCCGAACAAGCCGCAGTAGCACGGGCGCGAGCGGCGCTCTGCAGCATCGGTTCCCGGCATCTGCGTGTGCCCCCACTCCCCGGCGACCGCGTTTCGCCCAACCACGATGCGACCATCGACCACCACGCCTCCACCGATACCCGTCCCGAGGATCGCAGCGAAAACAACATGCGCGCCAGCGGCTGCACCATCATGCGCCTCACTGAGGGCGAGGCAGTTGGCGTCGTTTGCTCCGCGCACATTTCGGCGAAGCAGTTTGGACAGATCCCCGATGAGATCCCGACCATTGAGGCACGTGGAGTTTGCGTTGCGGTGCAGACCCGTTCGTGGCGACACGCTGCCCGGGTAGCCAATGCCGAGAGGACACTCGCACTTCGCCACCGCATCGAGGCGGCGCACCAACTGCGCGATGACAGCGAGTGTCCCCGCGTAATCGCCTTGCGGCGTCGAGACGCGTGGGCGTTCCACTTCCGTTCCGGAGGCATCCATCAGGCACGCTGCGACCTTCGTGCCGCCGAGGTCGATGCCAATGCGCATCATGACGGAACAGGGAGCGCACGGATCACGCAATCGAGCAGCGCGGCGCCAAGACGCGCAGTGCGCCCACCGATATCGAGCGGCGGTGAACACTCCGCAAGTTCGATGCCCGCCACCTTCCCGCTGCCTGCGATCCGCCGCAGCACACTGCGCAGCGCCGCATCGGGCAGAATGCCCATCGGCGATGGCGCGCTGACGCCAGGCGCACTCGACGCGAGGAACGCATCGAGATCAATGCTGAGGCAGATGAGATCGACCGATCCGATGAAGCGGTCGACGATGGCTGCCAGAGCGGACTCCTGCGATGCCGCAAACGCATCCGCATCCACGATCTGTGCGCCATGCGCGGCGGCGGACTGCAGCAGCGCGGGTGTGTTGTGCGCGGGCTGCATCCCAAGCAGCAGGTAGCGAAAGGGCGCACCGATCAGCGCGCTATGCCCATGCACTTGCAGGAACGGCGATCCCGAGTGGGGATGCCCGCGCGAGAGTGGGCGCATATCGACATGTGCATCGATGTTGATGCATCCCACCACCGAACCCCTTGAAGCCGCCTGCACAACGCCAAGCCAGTGTCCAAACGCCTGATCGTGACCGCCGCCGAACACGAGCGGGATTCCACCACCGACCCGCACTGCTGCGACGGCCGCTGCGAGCGCGCGCTGCCATGCGAGGACATCACTCTTGGGACCTGAGATGTCCCCTGCATCGAACAGCGCGAATCCAGCCGGGGCGGGCAAGTTCGCGCACGCGGTCCGAAGCGAGCTTGGCCCCTCCGCGGCGCCTGGTCTCCCGTGATTTGCCCGCACACCCGCGTCCGAGGGATACCCGATGACCACGAGTGGTCGGCGATGATGCCGCTGCGCAGGTTCCGCATCCCACGGCTGCATCGCCTGATGCCAGCGCTGCGCCTCGGGCTGCGGTCCATCGTCTCGGCCTCGCCACTGCCACGCCATAACCGCGATCCTACGGTTCCCACATGAACGCTGCGCAGTCGCTCCGCGTCGCTACTTGTCGCTGCCGCCAAAGAGTGACTTGAACGCATCCCCGACTTGTTGCAGTCCTTCACCAATCGTGGAACCGCTCTGCTGGAGAACATTGCCCAGCTGCGATGTGGCAGACTGCAGACCATTTGAGATCGAAGTGGGCAACCCCTCGATCTGTGCCTTGGCGATCGCCACGATCAGCTGATCCATGAGTTGCGCCGAGATTTTCGCCGTGACCTGGTCCACTGTGGTCTTGGTGCCGATGTCCTTGACCACGATGTCAGGAATGGTCGCCTCGAGCACCTTGCCGGAGGCGAGTGCGTTCTCGAGCCGTGCCTTGACTCGAATGTCCGTGATGCGGAGTTCACGCACAGTCACCACGGACTTCGAGGGCGTGGCAGGCGCACCAGTGGTCGGCGCACCTGCCCCAGCGGAAGAAATGTTGTCGACCACCACCTGCAGATTGATGCGACCATTGACTTCCGACAGATCGACTGTCACACCAGTGATCGCCACCTCCTCGATCACGATGTCATCGCTCAGCAGTTCACCCAAGCCAGCCCGCACTTCAACGCGGTCCACCGAGAGCATCGGATCCCCTGCGAATCCCTCGGGTTGTGCCACGACAAGCCCGTTTACGTTGGATGAACCAGAGAGCAACCCCAGATGCACTGATCGAACCGAGGTGGTGACGCCGAGCACTCGCGTCCCAGCCGTCGAGACGATGCGCGCCGCAACAGCATCCAGAAAGAGCAGTGCCATGACCACGACGGCCATCACAAGCACCGCGCCCCCAAGAACGACCTTCTTCACCATCGATGAATTGGAGGCAGTTGAAGCGCTGGGCGCATGAGCCGCGGATCTTGAGTCGCTCATGGGGTTGCAGCCTATCATTCACTCCCCCATGGAGCGTGATGCACCACTCGACGCAGAGGCGACCGCCGCACTCGACCACGTCCGCGCACTTCTGAAGTACATCGGAGAGGACCCGACGCGCGAGGGGCTCTTGGACACGCCGCGCCGTGTGGCGCTCGCGCTGCGCGAGCACTTCGTCGGCTACACGATGGATCCCGCGAAGGAACTGTCGCGCACTTTCTCGGAGATCGAGGGCTACGACCAGATGGTGCTGCTCACCGGAATCGATGTGCACAGCCACTGCGAACATCACATGGTTCCGTTTGTCGGCAAGGCGCATGTGGCGTACATCCCAAGTGGACGCGTGGTGGGGCTTTCCAAGTTGGCGAAGGTCGTGGAGATTTACGCCAAGCGACTTCAGGTGCAGGAAAAGTTGACCGCGCAGATCGCCAACAGCATTCAAGAGCACCTGCAGCCACTCGGCGTCGCGGTCGTCGTCCAGGCGCGGCACTTCTGCATGTGCTACCGCGGCGTGCGCCAGCCACATGCGTGGACGACCACCAGCAAGTTGACGGGCGTGTTCTTGGAGGACCCAGCCACGCGCAGCGAGTTCTTGCGCCTCATCTCCATCGGGCAAGAACCCGCAACAGGCTTCTGAAACGGACCGCGGATCAGCCCGCGCGCCCGACCGCATCGATCGCGATGCACTCGAACGCCACGTGCGCAGCAAGCAGCGCGGTGATCCCGGCGACATCGCGCGCGGGACAGACCTCAACCACATCCGCACCAACCAGCTGCGCGCCTGCGAACGCGCGCACCTGAGCAAGCAGCGCACCCGACGACAGTCCGCCACACACGGGAGTTCCCGTGCCAGGCGCAAAGGCGGGATCCGCACAGTCCATATCGCACGAGAGATAGAGCGGCGCATCACCGATGCGGCGCCGAAACGACTGCACATGCGCTGCGGCATCCGCCGCATTCGCATGGAACGCAGCCGCAGGAATCGTTGTCATCCCCTTGTCGCGCGCAAAGGCGAGATCATCGAGCGTGTTCAGTCCGCCGCGCTGCCCAATCAGCAGCGTGCGCGTGGGATCGATGCATCCATCCTCGACTGCCCGCCGCAGAAAGGACGCGTGGCTGAACGGCTCGTTCCACACGCGGTCCACCGTGTCGACATGCGCGTCAAGGACGACCAATGCCAGTCCGCTTCCAGGCCGACCGCAGCGTTCCCATGCGGCGCGAATGTTGGCGAGCGACACCGAGTGATCGCCACCAAGCGCCAACAGGTGCGCGCCGGCACCGCCGAGCGTCTTCGCGAAGTCCGTGACCAGATCGAGATTGTCCGCACAGGAGAAGGGCGCCACGGGCGCATCACCCGCATCTGCCAAGGAGAACACCTTCGCAATGTCCACCTGCAACTCAATGCTCGCGGGCTTCACATACTGGCTCGCTTCACGCACCGCACGCGGACCGAAGCGCGCTCCGGGGTGGAAGGTCGTGCCACCATCGAATGGGATGCCGTACACGACCCAGTCGTGCGTTCCCGCCGCATCTTCCAATCGAGGAAAGCGCATGAATGTGGCGAGCCCAGCGAACCGCGGCTGAACCCTTCCGCTCGGCAGTTCTGTCGGCATGTGCGCAGGATAATCGGGCGCGGATCAGAAGGGATCCATGCCTGGCGGCAGTGGCGCAGCGTCGGTTCGCTCCTCCAGGTGGGCAACGGGGAACGCACAGGAGTCCACGCCAAACGCCGCTGCAGGCCGATGATTCCCCGACAATCCAAGCCCGCCGAACGGCAAGCGACTGCTCGCGCCCGCAGTGCCGACATTCCAGTTCACGCAGCCAGCGCGAAGCCGCGGCGAGATCGCTTGCCAGCGCGCAGCGTCCGCCGTGAAGACAGCCGCGGCAAGACCGAAGCGTGTGGCATTCGCCTGCTCCACCGCCTCGTCATCGCTGTCCACCACCGCCACCTGCAGCAGTGGACCGAAGACCTCCTCATCCGCCTCGGCACTGAAACGGTCGACACGAAGCACGCCTGGCGTCAGGAACCAGCCTTCGCGTGCGGGCGCGCGTGCCGCGAGCAGCGACACGCACCCTTCGCGCACGCGCCGCGACTGGAACGCGACCACCGCCTCACGCGCGGCTTCACGGATGAGTGGCCCCATGAACACACCCGCCTCGTCGCCACCACCCACACGAAGCCGTGAAGCGACTTCCACCAACAAATGCATGAACGCATCCGCGACGCCGCGCTGCACGATCACGCGGCGCGTGCACGTGCAGCGTTGCCCTGCCGTCGCGAACGCGGACCGCACGCACTCCACCACCGCTTGCTTGAGATGGCAATCATCGAGCACGATGGCGGGATTGCTGCCGCCCATCTCAAGCGCCACGATGCGCCCCGGTCGATCGAGATTCGCCTGCAGGATCCGCCGACCCACGGGCCACGATCCCGTGAACAAGATGCCATCGATGTGCTCGTGCGCGGCAAGCGCCGCAGCGCCCCCAGCGCACGCTTGCACCACGTTGAAGACACCCGGCGGAAATCCTGCCGCGTCCGCGAGCTCGGCGAGCAGCTGCCCGACCGCTGGCGTGCGTTCACTCGGCTTGAGCACCACCGTGTTGCCAAGCAGCAGCGCGGGCACGAAGTGACCGTTGGGCAGGTGGGCAGGAAAGTTGAACGGCCCAAAGACCGCCATCACGCCGTGCGGACGAAACGCACAGACACCGCGCCGCGTCGGCGACAGATCGACGCCAAACCCCCGCACGCGATCGAGTGTGCGTTCCTCCACCGTGATCGTCACCTTCTCCGCGAGCGCCTTCGCTTCCAGGAGCGCCTCCCCGCGCGTCTTGCCCACCTCGAGCACCAGCAGATCCGCGATGCGCGACTCGTTCGCCACCACGACATCACGCCAGCGCAGCAGCGCCGCGTGCCTTTCTTGTGCAGCCGTACACGCCCACGCTCGCCCCGCCGAACGCGCAGCGGCGACCGCACGGTCAATGTGCGCACGCACGGGGGCGGCGTTCCACACGATGGTGGTCGGCTGCGAAGGATCGGCGCTGCAGATCATCTCCTCCCCCGCCGCGGGAAGCGTGTGCCAAGAACCGCCGATGAAGTCCGCGGGAGCTTGGCGCAGGAACCCGCGCCGGACCGCCTCGCTCATGCGCGGCTCCGACGGCGCGGCGCTGCACCGCTGCGGCGGCGTGCGCCCGTCAGCGGCACTGCACGCCCCTGCGCATCGAACGCCGTGACGGCGATCTTCGTTCCCTTCGATGCTCCGAGCGTTTCAATGACGCGCTCGGGCAGCAGCAGTGTTCCTGCGCGAAGCGAGAATCCGCTGCGCACAGCACGGAATCCTCGCGCACCCGCGCAGGAGACGATCCCGCGGTGGGAACCGCGCGCGCCCGCGCCACCAAGCGGCAGCACCGCCGATGCGTTCACGATCGGAATGTTCGCCGTCACTGCTTCGAGATAGGGACCGCCATCGAACGGATCGACATGCTCCTGCGGCTGGAATCCGAGCTTCGTCAGCATGTGCAGCGCAGGCAGCGTTTCATCGCCGACCTTGCCCACCAACTGGCGCGCCTCGGGTGGCAGCAGCGACGTGTAGATCTCGACGGACGGGAAGAGCTTGAGGATGAACTCCTTGCTGCGCTGATTGAACGTGTCCGCTTCGGTGTACGAAAGATTGATGAAGCGGCGTCCGAGATAATCCCACAGCGTCGATCGACTGTCGGTCGTGAGCGCACCCATCATCTCCGCGATGATGCGCTTCTGAAACTGCTGCGGGCGAGCGGCGATGAACTGGAAACGCGTATGGGAGAGGAACGCGCCAAGCTTCTGCGGATGACCGCGGTATCCGGGCGCGAGAATCAGTCCGCCAATCTCGCTTGGTCCACTCTCATCCTTGTCCAGTTGGATCGTCACATGCACCTGGCCCGTTCCGAGATCCTTGCTGTAGTGCTCGCGGCGTCGCACGCGAAAGAACAGGTGCGGGTGACCTGGCCATGAAATCCGCGAATACACCGTGCTTGTGCCGACCACCGACCCCGAGTCCGCGTCCTCCAGGACGAACACGAACTCGCGTCCGCGGGCGTCACGCACCGAGCCCGCGAACGCGCGGTGGCTCCGATCAAGTTTCGCGGCGAGCGCATCACGATCCTGCGGCAGATTGAAGGAGTGCACGAGCCGCGCAAGCTTCAGCAGCTGCGGCATGTCCTCGACGGTCGCTTCACGGATGACGAACATGTCACGCCACCTTGCCGAGCGCGCGCTCGATGATCTCGAAGACGGGAGTGAACTGCGCGGGCTCCATCACGCCAATGGGCGGCAGCAGACGCAGGTGATAGGGATCGTGACCACAGGTGAGCGCAATGACACCCTCGTCGAACATCGCTTTGAGCAGCACATTCAAGCGCTCCTTGCTGCCGCCGAGCGGTGAGAGACGCATCATGCCGCCCGTGCCACCGACATGCGAAAGCTGCGGTCGCCCGAAGCTGTCGAGGACAGGCGGGAAGAACTCGGGGCGGCGCCGCACAAGATCCTCGGCTCGTTCGCGGAACGCGCGGTGCAGCGCAGCGATGCGCCCACTCGGTCCGTAGTAGCCGCCGTCGCGCAGCGTTTCGAGCGCACGCCGACCGACATGGAATGCGCTCGCACTCGCGCTGAAGGTGCCCGCAAGCAGCCCAGGCTGCGGGTTGAACTCCTCGCGGAACAGACACGCACACACTTGACTCAGTTTTCCAACGGTGGCGACATCGATGTACTCACCGAGCCCGAGCGTCTCAAACGCAAACATGCACTCGGTGCGACCGAACGATTGCACTTCATCCGCCCACACCGGGATGCCGCTCTCGCGGCAGATGCGCATGAGTGCTTCAAAGTACGAGCGCGGCGCAACGCGGAAGCCGCCCTCACCCTGCACCAACTCCATCACGAAGCACGCGTGCTGCTTCGGATAGCGCGCGACAAGTTGCTTCAGATGCCAGACAGCGATTTCGGTCGAACGAGCGCCGAGCGTCTCGTCGTAGAACGGCATGTAGTCGACGAGGATGTTCTGCACCAGACCCTGCCGATAGCCGGCCGTGTCGCCGATCTGACTCATGGTGGTCGAGCGCCCCATGAAGCAGTCGGCGAAGGCGATGATGCGCGGTGCGCTGCCCGTCTTCTGCTGGCACACCTTGAGTGCGTTCTCATTCGCCATGCAACCGGAGTTGGTGATGAAGCAGTGGCGCAGCGCGCTCGTGCGCGCCGCCTCCTTCTGGAGGATCTCAGCGACCGCGAGCACATCGGCATTGGGCTGCAAGTGGCCGCCCATGCAGATATCCGAGAGCGCGCCGATCACGGCGGCCTCCACCATGCGGGGATCCGAGTGTCCAAACATGTGAACGCCGATGCCGCTGATCATGTCCCACTTGACGCTGCCATCGGCGAGCTGCACCAGCGCGCCATTGCCGATGCCCGCACCGATGTAGGGGTACATCGTGGGCCGCCCGCGGAGCGTGTTGTGCTGCTGCAGCCACGCCGCAGCGGCGGCCGCGCGCGCAGGATCCGCTGGCCGAACGCCGGTGATTCCCGCCTGGAAACGCCGCAGTTCCGACAGAATCGCATCGACCGCGGCGCGAACGGCGGGCACCTGCATCAGCGGCGGCGTTCCATCGAGCGCACTGACACTCGCAGCAGTCGCAGCGGGTTGGGTGGGCGCCGAGGTCATGTTCGGCATGGTACGGGCGGGCGTTCCATGATCCGCTGCATCAGCAGCGCAAGAATCGCGGCGCGCTCACACAAGCTGTTCACCACCACAAACTCATCCGTGCGGTGCAAGTTGCCGCCGCGGACACCCAGTCCATCCAAGCATGGCAGACCCGCATGCTGCAGCACATTCGCATCGCTTACGCCACCCGTGGCAACCGCAGTGCACACGCATCCCACCTTCGCCGCGCACTCGACTGCGCACGCCGCGAGCGCTTGCACCGCTTCGGTCGCCGGCTTCGAAGGGCGGTTGTGCAGCACTTGAACCGTCACGCGCGGCAGCGCGGACTCGCCCGTCGCAATCGCACGCAGTACGCGTT
The DNA here is from genome assembly GCA_016873335.1 of Phycisphaerae bacterium. GTDB lineage: Bacteria > Planctomycetota > Phycisphaerae > Phycisphaerales > SM1A02 > F1-60-MAGs104. Next base: position 60,185 of record VGXN01000002.1, read on the forward strand.
CCACTTGCGCGCGCGCCGCTGTGCTGAAGTACCGCGCATTGCCCCACGCTGCCGCATCGGCAGGCACGACATTGGTCGCACCACCGCCTTCGAGCGGACCGATGTTCAGAATGCAGCCGTTCGCGGGATCGTTCGCCGCAAGCACGGTGCAGATGGACTGCGCAAGCGCATGCACCGCCGACACCCCGCGCGCCGCGTCACGCCCCGCATGCGCCGCGCGCCCCTTTGCATCGATGCGAAACTGCGCAGAACCGGGGCGTTCCATCACGAAGTCGCTGCCCACGGCGGGCTCAAGCACGAGTCCGACATCACACTCCTGCGCCACGCGCTCCAGGATCGCCGTGCTTCGGAAACTTCCCGTCTCCTCGTCGGCGTTCAGCAGGAATGTCCAGTGTGGGTGCACGCCGACTTCCGCAAGCGACTCGAGCGCCGCGAGTGCCACGATCAGACCACCTTTCATGTCCGCTGCGCCAGGGCCCTCGCGCATGCCCCCCTGCTCCGCGCCCAGTGATCGGAACGCTCCGAAGGGATCGTGCACCGTGTCAAGATGACCGCTGAGCAGCAGTTTCGGTCCGCCCGAGCTGCCGCCGCTCCGCGCGATGAGCACATCGCCTTCATCGTCGCCCGACGCTCCTTCGCGCAGCCACTGCGGACGGTCGCCACCCTTCACGCGTTCCACACGCGCACCGAGCGCCTCGAGCCGCGTACGCATCCACACGCGCGCCGCATCAAGCCCCGGCCGATGACCGCAACCTGTCGGAACTGCGACAAGCGCCGCAAGATCCGCCTCCATCGATCCACGCCTTCGATGCGCCGCATCGATCACGCGCTGCTCGGCGGCGGTGACCCGCGCATCACCGCCCACGACACACCTCCAGCGCACCACCCCAGACGCCATCGAACACATGCGTGGCTGGTCCCCGCATACGAACGGAACCACCCTGCGCATCCCACTCAATCCGCAGCCGTCCCCCCGGCAAGTCGATGTCTGCCGTGTGCGCGCAACGTTCTTCCAGAGCGCCCGCCACCAGCACGGCACTCGCACCCGTCCCGCACGCGAGCGTGATGCCCGAGCCGCGTTCCCATGTCCGCATGCGAAGATGATCGCGCGCGCAGACCGCCGCGAAGTGCACATTGATGCGCTGCGGGAAGAACGCGTGATGCTCGATCGCTGCGCCCACACGCTCAAGCGGAACGCGATCGGGATCACCGCACCAGAACACGATGTGCGGATTGCCCATCGACACAAGCGTCGCGGTCGGCTCGGTACGCGAAGCGTTCCACCACCCAAGGTCGGCATCCGCATGACTGCCGACGCGAGCAGCATGCGCTGCGATCGCCTCGCGCCACATCGCCTGATCGAAGCGAACACCCACAAGCCGATCGTCGTTCGATGCGCCACCCCAACGCACGCCCATCCGCGCGGCGGACAAGATCGGCGCACCCATGTCGACTTCCGCCTCGGACACGAGCCCATCGGCTCCGCGCCACCACCGGACCGCGAGCACGCCGCGCCCCGTTTCCACGCGCAGCGGATTCGCGGCAGAAATCCCGCGGTCCACCACGAACTTCGCCACACAGCGCAGTCCGTTGCCGCACATCTGCGCCTCGCTGCCGTCGGCGTTGAAGATGCGCATGCGCGCATCGGCTGCGCAGCCCACGCTCGGGCGAGCCACCAGAATCACCCCATCACCGCCGATGGCGGTGTGCCGATCGCTCACCGCGCGAGCGAGCGCCGCGGGATCCTGCACATGCTCCGCGTCGGCATCGACATACACATAGTCGTTGCCGATGCCGTGCATCTTGCTGAAGCGGATGGCGTTCATGCGTCTGGTCGCCGTACTTCGCCAAGGTCGATGACCACCTTGCCGCGGCGATAGAAGTCCGCGTTGATGCGGTCGCGGTCGATGAAGGTGAACACCAGTCCATTCACGCCCGTCGCGTCCGCGTAGGCGAAGTCGCCCCAGTGCGGTCCTGCGTAGCGGCGGTTGTCATAGGACTGCGCGTGGTTGTGAAAGTGGAAGAGCGCGTCGTAGCCCGCCTCGAACATGTTGTTGGATGCCTCGAAGCGCACATCACTGCCCACCTGCACGGGCGTGAACTCCACCAGTTCATAGCGCCCCTGCGCATCGAGCCGCAGCAAACCGCCATACTCGGTGCGGCGATCCGCCTGATCACGGTCCGCGATCTCGAACAGATGCCCCTTCAGCGGCGGTTGACGAAGCGCGTCCCGGGCCACCAGCACCGCAGCGCAGTCGCCCCAGTCGAGGTTCGACGCATGCGCGCGCGGCGTCTCCGCCAGTTCCGTGCCATACCCCTCGAAGGACGCGCTGTAACGCCGCTCATTCTGTGCGGCCAGCGCCAGGGAAATGTCCTCAAAGAGCTCGTCGCGTGAACGCGTCAGGAGCGTCGGCTGCGTTCGCGCGACTGCAACGATCACGGCAATGTCCCGCGGCTCAAGCGAAGCGCGGACATCGGGCGGCAGCTTTGCCGCAGCAGCGCGAGCCTCTTCCCAGAACGCTCGTTTCTCGGGCCTCAGCAGCGCACGCATCCAGAGAATCTCCTCACGGTTCGACGGGATCACGCCGAGATCGTTGGCGCAGCGGCGCATGTCAAGCACAAACGAGTCGGTCGTTGCAAGCGACTGGTCCGCGAGCAAGTCAAGAATGCGTTGGCGTTCACCCGTGGCGAGCAGCAGCTCCCAGCAGCGGGCGCGAAGGTTCGCCTCCTTGATCGGATCGCTGCGCAGCAGCAGATCGAGCAGCACCTGCGGCACGCGCTCCTTCCCCCAGAGTTTGCACAGCGCGTGATACTCAGGGCGATCGAAGAGTTTGACCGCGAGGATCGGCAGCGGAACCGCCCACGCGCGCACGAGCGTCTGCGTCATGTCCTTCCAGCCAAGCAGTGCGATGCGGCGACACACCTCGGTGCGCCACTCGTACTGCAGCATGCGCGGCAGGTTGATCTCAAGGACGGACTTCAGCCCCTCTGGGTCGTAGCGAATCAGCCGCTCCCAAGCCTCGTCGCGCAGTTCGCGCACATAGTCAGACTGCACCACGATGCGCCGCAGCGCCTTCAGGTAGGCGGGATTGGTGGGATCCGCGTCCAGCAGTTGCATCGCAGCGAGTTGCCGTGCGGGCACGAGGTCGGTGCGCCCGAGCGACTCAAGCGGATCGCCTGCCGGCGTTGCTGCGCAGGACGCCATCCATACGCACGAGAATGTCAGCAGCCCTCGCCAACAGCGGCGCAGCAGCCGCGGGCGCGTGCCTTCCGTGGCGTTCATGGCTGCAGTGTAAGGAGTTCGATCTACACTTCGCTTCGCCATATGCCATCATCACGAACCAACCGAAGTGAAGCGCGCAGTGACAGTGGCGGCAGCGATGCACTGTTGCCGCGGGTTCGCGCCGTCGTGGACTTGATGCGCCCTGACATTCAGGCGGACGGCGGCGATGTCGAAGTGGTGGCCGTCGCGGCGGGCATTGTGCAGGTTCGGCTGCATGGAGCGTGTGTGGGCTGCCCCTCCAGCCGCATGACGTTGCAAGACGGACTGGCGCAGTTGCTACGCGAGCGAATCCCCGAGGTTTCGGGGGTCGAAGCGATCAAGTAGGAACGGCTGCCCGCAGGAGGAGACACAGACTTGGGCAGGGTGGCACCGGAGGGAGCGCCCAGGTGCGAACGAGATCACGTGCGCTCAGGCGCCGCCTTCAGCGGGCCGAATCTGACCAATGACGTTCTTGGTGGGGTCGACTGCTCCAGCGAGAATCTGCTCCGCCACTTCCTTGCGGTGGACGGCGACCTCACGAGGAAACTCAAAGGCAATGCGCACACGGTCACCCTTGATGGAGGCAATGCGAACGATGCCGATCGGTGACGCGGGGTTCCCGATGACGACCTCTTCGCCTTCTCGTCGAGTGATGACCAGCATGCCGTCGGACCTCCTGCCCTGATGCAGCGGGACTTCGCCCGCTGACTTGGTCGGTTCGCCTCCGGCGCACCGTGCGCCTTCCCTGCGAACAGCTTGGACGACTGTCATCGACCAAGCATCCAACCCACTTGAAGGGTAACCAAGATGGACCTCACGGCGATAAAAATGCGGCAAATCAAGCCAAAATTGACCGTTATCGGAGCATAAAAAAGCCCCCGCGTCGGGCCAGTGACGCGGGGGGCGCAATAACAGCGGCTCCACGCCGACTGTCCGTGCCCTATCGCCGTCCTGGCTGCGGCACGCCCGAGGGCCATCCGTGGCCCGATGTTCGTGCTCAGGCTGCGCGTCCCTGCAGCGCCCAAGCGTTGTCGATCCGCGCCCGCATCCTTGCCGGCGCGCGAGGGCTAGTGAGCGTGGCGGTCCTTCACCGCGCTCCCCCCTGTCGTGCATTCATCAACTGATTGGCCTGCTGCCACAGCGATGCCGTGGTCGCAGTCCTGTCCTTCGCCCCGGCCTTCCATGCCGCGGATGCGATGAGTTCGAGATGATCGCGCACGCCGAGAATCACGATGGATCCTGCCAAGCCAAAGCGCGTCAAAAGCCGATCTGGAATTCGCACGCGGCCAGCCGTGTCGAGCGGGCAGCGCGCGGCCTGGCTGTAGAACGATCGCTCGAAGCGGCGCAGCACATCGTCGCCGATCAACGATCCCTCTTGACTCATTGCCAGACGCTCGAATGTCTTGCTCGGCCACAGCGTCAGCACATCGTCCGCTCCAGGCACCGCCACAAAATGGTCGCCATTCACCGTTGGATTGAGCACTTCGCGCAGCTCCCTCGGAATGGCCAGACGCTGCTTGGCATCGAGACTGTGTTCGTATTCGCCGAGGAAGAGCATCGTTGCGGTCCATGGGTGACTGCGCTCACTATACCCACTACGCCCCACTTTGCAACACTTCTCAACAAAAATTGAAGTTTACGCCACACATTGAAGTGCCTGCACAAGGTCCGAGAAGAAAAAAGGAGTGCACTCTTGAACCATAAGTCATTGAAAAACGCATAGTTGTGGACAAGTTTTCTTATCGCCCTACACTCGCAGTGGCCGTAAGGACAACTGGAGACGCACCTCGCATGCAGACTGACAGGCCAGCAGCCATTCGTTCGAGCGTTGCACATGTGCTTGACCTTGTGCCTGCTTCCAGATTTCTGCTGACAGCAGCATTCGGTGAACTGCGAAGCGCGGTCATGGTGCGCTTTGTGCAGCAGGTCGCAACACAGCCGCCGATGCTGCTCATCGCGATGGAAAAGGGACACACCACTTCCCCGATCATCCGCGACGCTCGGAACTTCGCGCTGTGCGTTCTTGATCGGCAGGAACGCGTTCTCCCTCGGATGTTTGCCCAGTCGCCTGATCAAGGTGTCGATGCATTCCTCACGGTGCCGCACCTCACGGTGCCCGGCGGCGCGCCCGTACCCACGCGGGCGCTCGGGTACATCGCGTGCGAAGTGGTGCGCCATCTCGATATTGAGGCGGATCACGAGGTCTACATCGGCATGGTCCATCACGCAGCGCTGCTCGATTCGAGCCGCAGCAAGGGACCGCGCCCAGGCGGATCAGGCGCGCATCGTTCCGCTGCGAAGCGTTCGAAGCGAAAGGCGCGTGTGACACGCGTAGCATCCCGTCGCCGCGGCGGATGAACGCGCGCGGCAGATCTGCCGCTCCCGAATCCTCTCACGCCGCGCACCACACTGCTTCGATGATTGCGAACGACTCCAACCTGTTCGCGTGGAATTACCGCGCGCGCGCCGCGGAACTCGGCGCACCGATCGTGCCGATCATCGATGCGCATGCGCATGTGGCCGGACTTGACGCGGCGCCGATCCTGAAGGAGGCAATGGACCTCTACGGCATCGAGCAGATCTGGAGCATGACATCGAACATCGATGATGTCGAGGGACTCCGCCGCATCCTCGGCGAACGCATCGCGTTCATTGCGATCCCCAATTGGCGTGCGCCCAATCTGCGCGAGAGCCACGGTCACGGCTACGCGCAGCAGATCCGCAAGTACCACGCGCTCGGTGCGCGCGTCGCCAAGTTCTGGGCAGCTCCGCGCGGCATCGACATGGGAACGCAAGCGGGCGATCCTGCCCTCATGCGCCTCGACAATCCCGTGCGCGTCGCGGCGATCGAGACAGCCGTTGAACTTCGCATGACGCTCATGGTGCACGTCGCGGACCCAGACACATGGTTTGCCACCAAGTACGCCGACGCGGCGAAGTACGGCAGCAAGCGCCAACAGTACGAACCGTTCGAGTCGCTGATGGATCGCTTTCCTGTGCAGTGGATCGCGGCCCACATGGGAGGTTGGCCCGAGGACTTGGACTTCCTGGATGGACTGCTCGAGCGGCATCGAAATCTCGTACTCGACGCGAGTGCGACAAAGTGGATGGTGCGGGAAATCTCACGCCATCCACGCGAACGCGTCCTGCAGTTCTTCACGCGCTGGCGCGACAGACTGCTCTTCGGTTCGGACATCGTCACGAGCAACGCACATCTCACCGAAACGCCCGGTGGCACCGAAATGGATTCCAAGGCGCAGAGCCGCGAGAGCGCGTTTGACCTCTATGCGAGCCGCTACTGGGCACTGCGAACGCTCTGGGAAACGGATTGGATTGGAAGCAGCCCCATCGCCGATGGCGATCTCGCGCTCGTCGATCCGAGCCGCTCGCCGAAGGATTCGCCGACACTGCGCGGCATGAAGTTGCCGCGTGAACTGCTGCTGCCATTCCTGCGGGAGAACGCGCAGCGAATCCTGCGCGAGGCGGTGCAGCGCAGCGCAAATCAACCCACCGCGCAGCGCGAGTCACTCCACGCGACCAGCCAGCGCACCAGCGCCAATCGATCATCCGGCGCGTAACAGCCCGCAGCGCCTGCCCCCCGAAAGCACGAGGCGTGCACAAGGTCCGCGCCCGCCGCGAGCGCCCACCAACCGCAGTATCCCCACCACGTCAGCGGCACGCCTGCAACCGGTCGCTGCAGCAGCGCGATGTCGGCCGCGCGCCAGATCGCGCTCGGCGTTCCACAGGTCTCCGACACGATCAACCGATCCTCCATGCGCAAGCGACGTGCATGCCGCTGCGTCTCGGTCACCCAACGCGCCGATGCCGGCACCATCAGCACCAGATCGGCACCCGCAAGCACGGCGCGTCCGACCGCTGCGAACGCTTCAGCAGCATCGATCGCACTCGGGCGATCCCCGATGGCGATGATCACTCCCGTCGACTCGGCAAGTCCGAGATCTTCGCGAACAGACGCACGAACATCCGTACCGTCCGCACGCGCCTGGTCGGTACAGCGAGCGAACAGCGATGCCGCCGACTCACTGCACCGAAGCGCGAAACCAACGGCGGGCTGTGCAGACACGGCACATGCAACCTCGCCAAGCGCACGGCGCACCAGTGGAGCCACCGCGGGTCCGTGGCAGTGCACTTCACGCGGCAGCACACCACGCGAGCGCACCCAGTCGCGCAAGCGACGCGCAGCAAGCGATGCAATCCCCAGCGGAGGAACGATCACGCGCGGCACACATCCACGCACAAGTGACGCGACGGGGGCTCGACCCTCGGCACCGATCAGCACGCATGGCTCCGCATCGGCAGGCAGCGCAGCCGCTGCACTCCAGCCCACGGGCGCCGTCGTCTGCACCACATGCAGCACGCCGCTGCGCGGCAAGTGCGCCAGCGACCCCGCACCCATCACTTCTTCACGCCCAGCCGTCCACCGAGTTCGCGGCGCGGATGCTCGTAAAACAGCTTGGCCACATCCTCACCAATCTGTGCGGCGAGTTTGTCCTCGACCTCGCGTCGACCCGCGCTCGTTTCGAGCAGTGATGGATTGATGTCGAGCAGATCGCTCTGCACCGCTTGAGTGCCCACCGTTGGCCAGAGGCGCTTTCCATTCGCCGCATCAACCACCTTCACCAACACAACCGCCTCGGGGCCACCTTCCTTGCGACCGCCGGCGAGCACGAACTCGTCGATCTCCACATAGATGACCTGCTCCGCGCCAAGCGACTCGCCAATGCGCTGAATGGACACGGGCTTCGATGCGGTATCGAGCCTGCGAGCAAGCGCCACCGAATCGCGCGTCGAGATCACTTCAGGCACCACATCGTTCTCAAGGAGTTCCGTGCCCGCCGCATCGCCGATCTCCACACGCAGCGCGACACGGGACATGCGGTTCTGCTTGTCATCCACGATCACGATCGTCTTGCGCGGCTGCAGTGCGTACGCCGCGGGCTCCTTCGGCGGACCCTGCAGGATGTAGTTGGCTGGGATGATGTAGTTGCAGCCCGCCACGACAGTCGCCGCACACAGCAGCGCGCACGCACAGCGAATGGAAGCGGAGGTGGTGTTCATTTGCGTTTGATCCCTCGGTCGGGGTACTTGTCCTCGATATGGTCGTAGAACAGGTACGCCACCATATCGACGAATGTCTTCTGCAGACCGATCTCGATCTCGCGTGCGCCCGCTTGCGCCTTGCCGATGCCTTCCATGTCGGGGAACTTCGCGATCACCTGAAACTCCTCCGCATAGGAATCGGGGTCGATGCCATCGCGCTCGACGATGCCGATGTTCGCGCCAGCCACACCATCCCACAGGAAGCTGTTGCCGAGCGGGTTGAGTCGGTACTCGTAGATGTCGATGACCACCACACGGTCAACGTCCAACTCGTTCGCGAGATCCGCGAGCGGCGCAGTCGGCCAACCTGGCGTCTGATGCATCCACGTGATCGAATACCTCGGATCCATCACGCGAACCCCCGCGACATTCTGCGTCAGTTCACTCGCAACATTGCCGACCACATTGGGGATCGCCGTCGGATACTCGTAGGCACTGCGCTGATCCGTGTGCGCAAGCACTGCAACCGACTTGTTCTCCAGCCCGCGGTACTTCGCGAGCACCTCGATCTGCTTGTTCTTTTCGATGTTCGCGCCAACGGCACTCGCAATGCCCGCAGCGATGCAGCCATCGCCTGCCGCGATCAGCGAACCGGCGAGCAGCATGGCGACGAGGCCACGCACGCAACGAAGTGTGCCGCGGCGTTCCATCAGAGCATCCCCCGCATGACGAGAATCTTGTAGCCCCACGCGCCGACGGCGAACGCACCGAGCGCCCACCAACCCTTCGCACCGATCATGCCCCAGAGAGTGCTGACCGTGCGGGCGCCCGTGACGGCCGAGTGCGCACTTGCGATGGCGAGTGCAGCGGCACCGATGGCAAGCAGCAGTCCAAGCGGCTGCGCGTGAAAGGCATCAAGCAGTCGACCATCGGCAGCCAACGCGAACGCCGTCGTCATCCCGCAACTTGGGCAGGGAATACCCATCGTTGCCGGCCAAGAGCACGACGGCAATCCAAGCTGCCGGTGCGTTCCAAATCCTGCCGCCG
>VGXN01000003.1 GCA_016873335.1 Phycisphaerae bacterium
CCTCTTCCTGCGCCCGCGCCAAACCACGCGGGTACATCGTCTCGACTGTTGGCACAAAGATCGCCACCGCGCCCGCCGCCTCGCACCCGCGTACATCCGTCTCGAGTGTCCGTGGATACCGACTGAAGTCCTCGTGCGGCCCGAACTGCGTCGGGTTGACGAAGATGCTCACGAGCGGCGGCAGCCCATCCCGGACACACCTGCGGATGAGTTCGAAGTGCCCCTCGTGCAGCGCACCCATTGTGGGCACGAATCCGCAGCCCTTGAACGCCGCCAGCCCGTCTGTGGAATCAACGATTTCCATTCTGTGGTATTGCCGCGCGTTGGATGGGGGCTACAATTGGACTCAGTTGAGAATCAGTCTCAATTGACGGATCGGTGCAATTTCGGAACGCCCTTCCAGATTGAGGTTTCGCATCATGCAGCTCACGCAGCAAATCTACCTTGACAACGCAGCGACCACTCCGTGCGATCCGCGCGTGGTGGAGGCGATGCTTCCCTATTTCACCGAAAAGTTCGGCAACGCCGGCTCGCGCAACCACCGCTTCGGCTGGGACGCCGAGGACGCCATCGAACTCGCGCGCGAGCAGGCCGCCAAGGTGATCGGCGCAAACGCCAAGGAAGTCATCTTCACTTCGGGCTCGACCGAGTCGAACAACCTCGCCATCAAGGGCGCGGCTGAGATGTACGCGCGCGCACCCAAGGGGCAGTCGGGGCGCGGTCACATCGTGACGGTCGCGCATGAACACAAGGCCGTGCTCGATCCCGTTCGCCGCCTCATGCGCGAAGGCTTCGAAGCCACATTCATCACGCCGCCCGCCGATGGCGTCATCACCGTCGACCATGTCCGCGAGGCGCTGCGCCCAGACACGATCCTCGTGAGCGTGATGTGGGCGAACAACGAACTCGGCACCATCAACGAAGTACCGCAGATCGGCCGCCTCTGCCACGACCGCGAAATCATCCTGCACACCGACGCCACGCAGTGGGTGGGCAAGATGCCGACCGCCGTTGAAACGGACTGCATCGATCTGCTGTCGTGGAGCGGTCACAAGATCTACGGTCCGAAGGGTGTGGGCGGTCTCTATGTGCGCCGCCGCAAGCCGCGTGTGCGGCTCGAATCGCTTGTGGACGGCGGGGGCCAAGAGCGCGGCATGCGTTCAGGCACACAGAATGTCACGGGCATCGTCGGCTTCGGCAAGGCCTGCGAGATCGCGCTCGCCGAGATGGACAAGGACCGCGCGCACCTGCAGCCGCTGCGCGATCGACTTGAACGCGAACTGACGTCGCGTCTCGAAGTCTGTCAGGTGAACGGTCATCCGACCAAGCGTCTGCCGCACATCTCGAACATTTCCTTCGCCTTCGTCGAAGGCGAGAGCCTCATGATGGGCGTGCGCGACATCGCGTGTTCGAGTGGCAGCGCATGCACGAGCGCAAGCCTCGAGCCGTCGTATGTGCTGAAGAGCCTCGGCATCGGCGATGACCTGGCGCACTCATCGCTTCGCCTTTCGTTCGGGCGTTGGACGACCGCGAAGGATGTGGACGCAGCAATCGGACTTATTGAACGCGCCGTCAATCATCTTCGGTCGATGAGCCCGCTCTTCGACCTGCACAAGGAAGGCGTGGACCTTTCCAAGATTGTGTGGCAGAGCCACTGAAAGCAGACCAAGGACCAACGAGGAACTCACCATGGCATACAGCGACAAAGTCGTCGATCACTTTGAGAAGCCGCGCAATGTGGGCAGTTTCGGCACTTCGAAGGAAGTGGCGACCCGCAAGGACATCGGCGTCGGCATCGTCGGCGCGCCCGAGTGCGGCGATGTGATGCAGCTTCAGATCCGCGTGAACGATTCGGGCGTCATCGAGGACGCGAAGTTCAAGTGCTTCGGCTGCGGCTCGGCGATCGCCAGTTCGTCGCTCGCGACCGAGTGGATCAAGGGCAAGAAGGTGGATGAGGCGCTCGAGATCCGCAACACGCAGATCGTGGATGAACTCAGCCTGCCGCCAGTCAAGATCCACTGCAGCGTGCTTGCGGAGGATTCGATCCGCAGCGCCATCGAGGATTGGAAGCGCAAGAGCGGCCAGGCGGGCGCCGCGACCACTGCTGTCACGCCAGCCGCACCCACCGCCGCACATTGATTGACACAAGACCATTCGTTCACTGATTCACGCAACCTTCAGAGACCACACGAGAACACCATGCCACTGATTGTTACCGAGACAGCCGCCCGCGAGATCGACACCATCATCCGTCAGCAGGGGCTTGATGCCTCGAAGATTCGCCTGCGCGTGGGCGTGAAAGGCGGCGGCTGCTCAGGGTTCTCGTACATCCTCGACCTCACCGAGGTTCAGAAGGAGACCGACGAGTGCTGGGATTACACCTACACGCGCCGCGTGCAGACCGCGGAGCAGGGCAGCGGCGAGTCGGCAGCCGGCGGCAGCGCCACCGCAGTCGCGACGGCCGCACCGGGTGGCGAGCCGTTCACCGTGCATGTCATCTGCGATCCGAAGTCGTACCTCTACCTCAACGGCACGACGATCGACTTCAAGGACGAGTTGATGGGGCGCGGGTTTGTGTTCAACAACCCCAACTCGACCAACACCTGCGGTTGCGGCAGCAGCTTCAGCGCCTGACGAACTCTGGCGTTTCTGCGCGCGGCTCGATGAGCGCCGCCGTCTGTTTGATCGCCTGACCGCTCGCTTCAGCCAGTGGCAGTGGGCTGACGCCTGATCCGACCGCGCGCCGCATCCACAAGTCTGGCGTGAAGCGCCCGATCGATGTGATGCGCCGCGTCTCCGCCGCGATGTCCTTGCCGCGCATGAACGAACGGATCTGGTGGCTCATCACATGCCCGATCGTGTAGTCCGCCAGGTACAGCGGATGGGCGATCATGTGCTGATACGCCGCGAGCAGATGGTTCTGATCCGCGCCGAAATCCCGCTGATAGAAGCGTTTCCACAGGCGGCTTGCGATCGTCAGCACTTCGGTCCGCAGCGCAGCAGCGTCCGCGTGCGGATTCGCGTAGAGCCAGCGCCACGCGTGCAGTTCGAGCAGGCTCGGACCCGCGATCTGGCATGCCGACAGCATCGTTTGAATGCTGTCGATGGCGAAGGCGCGGTCGGCGGCAGATCCGTCGTCCATGCCGAGCACGCGCTTGCCAAGCGATTGGTAGAGGAACGCAAACGCCTCCGTGCACGCGGTATTCGGCACATTGCGAAGCGCGGGCCGCGGAACGAAGAAGGTGGAACAGAGTTGCTCGAGGTTGTGCCCGAGTTCGTGCATCGCGGTATCGAAGCCGTCCCAGCCGAGCCGGTCCTTCAGCCGACTCGTGCGCAGCCACGCGCCGTACTCGGGCAGCCGCGGACGCATCGCGTGACCTGAGCCGCGCGCGATCTCCACTCGGATGCGCGAGCCAAGGAAGTCCGCATCGCCCGCGGAGAAACCAAGTCCGCGCAGGACTTGCGGCAGGGCATGTTCAAACGCCTTCTCGTCGGGGAATCGCGCCGTGACCGCCGCATCGAGTTCGCTTGCCGAGCGCGCCTCCGCAACGTCGTCGAAGTAGATGTCGAACGGTTCGAGATCGCGCCCGAGCCGCGCCCGCAGGAACGCGGCGAGATCGATGCGCGCAGGATGATCGAGCAGATCGGTCAGCAACTGCTCCACTTCATGCTCGCTCATCTCGCGCGCGAGTTCGAACTTGCGTGCGATGGCGGTCGGATGCTCGGGGTGATGCGCATCGAACTCCTGCGCCAGATGAAACTGCTCGGTCCAGTGCTCGTACCGCGCGAGGCCGACCACATCCGCACCGATGGGCGAGCCGCCGAGCGTTCCCGTCTGCGGATCCCAGTCGCGCGAGTCGCTGCGATCCATCACCGCCAGCGGAACGCGCCCGTCGATCGCTCGTCCAAGCACCGCGGCCAGCGCGCGCTGGCGCGGTAGCCCGTTGGCGTCGTTGTACTGCGCCTTGATCTCCTCGCGCACGAGCCAGTGCGTCAACAGTGTGCGGTCGGGCGCGTACCAGCGCGTGCCCGAGGAATCCACGAGCGTGCCAACTGGAATGTGATGCCGAGCCACCCACTGGCTGGCCGCGTGCCCCACATGCCGCGCGCGGTCCGCAAGCGCAGCGGGAATGCGCGCATCGAAGGACTGCGCGATCCGCACCGCAGCCCAGTGGGCGTGATCCCAATTCGGTCCATCGCGCAGCATCGTGGCGAGCGTTTCGCGCGGCAGATTCAGCAGCGCAAGGAACGCCAGCTTCTGGCGGTACATCTGCTCCGCAAGGTCGGGAGCCGGATCGAATGTCGCGAGCATGTCGTCGACACCGGCGAACTCATCGCCCGCGAGATCACTGTGGCGGCGCAGCGTTCGGCGCATCTCGTACAGATGTCCGTGCACTTGCTCGAGCGCAGACTCAAGACGTTCCACCAGTCGGTCGAGGTCGGTGCCTGCGGGCACGAAGCGGTCCGTGCAGAAGGACTGGAACTGCGCGGGCGTTCCATCGCACTCCTGCCAGCGCGCCGCCACCTGTCGCACGCCGCGTTCGATGCGACTTCGTTCGCCGTCGCCGTGCCGCTTCACAAGGTCCGCCACGACTGCCGCTGATTCCGCGCTGAGATGTTCCATCGCATCATTGTCGCGGGGCGGGGCATCCGCGACAACCGCGCTATTCTCCCTCCATGCCCAGTGCCCCTCGACTCTCGTTCTGCGTGCGCACGATCCCGGCACTGCTTGCCATCGTGTTGTCGCTCCCTCTTGCGATTGTTGCCCCGTCATGCCAAACGCCGGAGCAGGGCAAGTTCTCACAACTTCGCAAGGGCATGCAGGACTGGGAAGTGATGACGCTGCTGGGCAAGCCGTCGTCGAAGACGCCCGCGGTGACGGGGAAGGACGGCAAGGTCGTTTCGCCCGCGTCGTGGAACTACGGCGACAACCTGTCCACGCTCGCGTCGGGAACGATGTTCAAGGACCAGCCGCCGCCCGAAAATGTCTGGTCGGTCTTCTTCGGACCCGACGGGCGCGTCAGTGGATGGCGAACGCCAAACTGGGAAGAGTGACGGCAGCCGCGTCAGTGGATGGCGAACGCCAACCTGGGAAGAGTGACGGCAGCCGCGTCAGACGGCCGCGGCCATCTTCTGAGCCTTCTTGCGCGCGTCCTCGAGATTGCCGACGTACATGAACGAGCTCTCGGGCAGATCGTCCGCTTCGCCGGCGCAGAGGCGCTCGAAGCTGTCGATCGTGTCCTCGAGCGTGCAGGTCACGCCGGGCAGTCCTGTGAACACTTCCGCGACATAGAACGGCTGTGAGAGGAAGCGCTCGATCTTGCGCGCGCGCGAGACGGTGAGCTTGTCCTCTTCCGACAGTTCATCGACGCCGAGGATGGCGATGATGTCCTGCAGATCCTTGTACCGCTGCAAGATGCCCTGCACACGGCGCGCGATGCGATAGTGGCGATCACCAACGACCTGCGGATCGAGAATGCGGCTCGTCGACGCGATCGGATCGACGGCGGGGTAGATGCCCTTCTCGGCGATACGGCGTTCCAAGTTGATGAACGCATCGAGATGGCTGAAGGTGGTGGCGGGCGCAGGATCGGTGTAATCGTCAGCAGGCACGTAGATCGCCTGCACGGAGGTGATGGCGCCCTGACGCGTGGAAGTGATGCGTTCCTGCATCGCACCCATCTCGGTCGAGAGCGTCGGCTGATAGCCCACGGCGCTCGGCATTCGTCCAAGCAGCGCGCTCACTTCCGACCCTGCCTGCGTGAAGCGGAACACGTTGTCCACGAACAGCAGCGTCTCCTTGCCTGACTTGTCTCGGAAATTCTCGGCCATGGTGAGCGCGGACAGTCCCACGCGAAGACGCGCGCCTGGCGGCTCGTTCATCTGGCCGAACACCATCGCGACCTTGTCGAGCACGTGGCACTTCTTGCCGCTCGCGTCGAAGTACTCGGCCTCCTGCATTTCGCGCCAGAGATCGTTTCCTTCGCGGGTTCGTTCACCGACGCCGGCGAACACCGAGTAGCCACCGAAGTTTCGCGCGATACGCGCAATCATTTCCTGGATGACGACGGTCTTGCCGACGCCTGCGCCGCCGAAGAGGCCGATCTTGCCACCGCGCACGAACGGGCAGAGGAGATCGATCACCTTGATGCCTGTGGCGAGCACTTCGGTCTTGGGGTTGAGGTCGGTGAGATTCGGTGCAAGGCGGTGAATCGGCGCTCGTTCGGTCGTGTTGACGGGCCCACGCTCATCGACGGGCTGTCCGAGCAGGTTGAACACGCGTCCAAGGACCGCTTCACCCACGGGAACATTGACGGGCGCACCCGTGTTGATGCACGCGTCGCCGCGGCGAAGTCCGTCGGTCGATGCGAGCGCGACGCAGCGGACGACACCGCCGCCGAGATGCTTGGCGACTTCACCCACGAGGGTCGACTTGGTGCCACGCAGCGTGAAGTCGATCGTCACGGCGTTGTAGATCTCGGGCATCGCGTTTTCGGCGAAGCGCGCGTCGAAGGTCGATCCGATCACTTGGGTGACAACGCCAGTATTGGAGGTGGACATGGGGTTCTTTGGGGGTTTCGAGGCTCGGTTCCGAGTTGGTTCTTCGGGGCTCAGCAGGATATCCGCAGCATGCGTCTGCGTCCACGCAGGGGGCACTTGCCCTCGCAGGATCACGCCAGCCGAAGCCCGCCATGCGAGCGCTGCATGAGATCGGGCGCAGGCAGCGTGGTCACAAGCAGTTGAACGCCCTGCGGCCCTGCGATCGCCTCCCACGGCGGCGATTCCGCGGGAACCACCATGGTTCCGCCTGCGCGCAACGGCCGTGCCAGCGCGGGAATGCGCACTTCGCCAGCGAGCACGGTCCACGAGATCGGCACGCCAGCGGTGCCATGTTCGATCGTGGTGCCTGCGCGAACCGACCAGCGTTCCACATCGAAGTAGTCCGTGCGAACGAGCCCGGTGATCGCGATCCGCTCGCCCGCGAGCGCGGGCTGATGCGGCGGCGCATCCAGCAGATCAATCTGCTGTTCATCGCCGAGCAGAATGCACTCGATCGCCTGCTCGATGTGCAGCGGACGCGCAGGGTCGTTGCGCCCCCAATCCCACACGCGGAAGGTGGTGTCGCTTGGCGTCTGCACTTCAGCCACGAGCGTGCCCGCGCCGAGCGCGTGGCAGATTCCAGACGGCAGCCAGAAGCAGTCGCCCGCGCGCACGGGGACGCGGATCATCGCATCGAGCAGCGTGTCGTCGAGGATTTTGCGGCGCAGCGCATCGCGGTCGATCGATGGATCGATGCCGCGGTAGATGACCGCGCCAGGTTCAGCATCGAGCACAAGCCACATCTCACTCTTCATGTGCGTGTCTGGATTGCGGTGCGCGTAGGCGGCATCGGGGTGAACTTGCACCGAAAGATTCTCAGCCGCATCGAGCAGTTTCACGAGCAGCGGGAAACAGCCATCGCCCGCAGTACCACTCTTCGCCTGTCCCATCAGGCTGCGACGCAGTGGCGGCGCGGAAAGAAGATCCGAGAGGCAGTTGCCCTCATGCGGGCCCGCGGCGATGCGGCTCTTGCCATCGAGAATCGTGGGCGGAAGATCCGCCAACAGCCACGCCTCGCCGATGCTGCCGCGCGCGCGCGCCTGTTGGTAAGCGGCGGCTGGTGGATCGCCCGCGGCAAGCCACCTCCCGAGCCGATCGCCACCCCACACGCGGTGGCGGAAGACGGGGTTCAGCAGCAGCGGGGGGATCATGCGGCAACCCTGCCGGCCTAGATCACCATGCCAGTGATCGTCGCTTCGAACACGAGCTTGCCATTCACAACGCCTTGCGCCTTGCTGATGAAGCGGCGGCGGTTGAACTCGAGTTCCTGTACGAGCAGCAGAACGCGGTCGCGGGGCAGGACCTGTCCGCGGAAGACCACATCGTTGCAACGGGTGAAGCCCAGAAACCCGCTTGCCCGCCCAAGCCGCGTATGGAGCAGGCTGCACAACTGCGCCGCGGCCTCGATCATGAGTACCCCAGGGAAGATCGGACGACCTGGAATATGCCCCTCCACCCAGAATTCATCGTCGCGGATGACGCGCTCGCCGAGGCCGGCAGTGCCGTCTTGGGTGACCCAAATGACCCGGTCGAGCATCCGCATATGCCCAGTCTGCGGCAGATACTTATCGACCTCTTTCTTGTCGCAAACTGTCGCGCTGAGGTCGATCTTGTCGATGGGAAAGAGTAGTTCGGCTGCCATTTCGTGCGTTTGGAACGCCATCAAGATAGCAATCCGCTACCATTTCATCATTCCAAGGAGGATCTGACCCATGATCATGAACAGTTATGAGGAACTCTTGCGGGTTGTGAACGCTGCCCGCGAGGACATCGAGAAGGCGCATGGCGGAAACCGCGCGGCTGGAACGCGCGCCCGCAAGCACATGCAAACCGTGCGTGCAGCCGCTCAGGAAGTTCGTAAGGCGATCCTCGCGGGTCGTGAGCAGCCGCCAGCTGCCTGATCGCCAGAATCCCGCTTTGGGCGGGACCCGCTTTCGGTGGGTTCGAGTGAATCGCAATTTTGGGGGGGGTGACGGGGTCGTTTTGAGAGCCTTTGTGCATTCGCTGTGGCAGCCGCGGTTTGGCTGCCTCGCGTCATAGTCTCCAGCCCATGCAGGCGGCGGACTCCAAGTTTGCGGCAGAAGTGCAGGGGTTGCTCGACCAGGGGGACGCTCGGCGTGCGCTTGAGGTGGCTGATCGCTGGTGCAGCAAGTCGCGCCAACAGGTGGGCGCCTGGCTGGCCCGAGCGAGTGCGAATTCAAGACTTGGTCGGATCGATGCGGCGGACCGTGATCTCGAAGTGGCGGCGCGGCTCGCCCCGACGGATGATCGCGTGGTCTTTCTGCGGGGGCTGTCGGACCAACAGCTTGCGCGGCTCGATTCATCCGTGTCGCGCTTGCGTCCGTTGACCCAACGGTTTGGTCCATACGCGACGGAGGCATGGATGGGGCTTGCCGACAGCCTTTGGGTTGCGGGTCGTTACGCGGAGTTGGCTGACGAGGTGGCACGAACCGGTCCGTGGAAGTCGGATCCTCGCCATGCGTTCCATGCGGCGAGGGTTGTCTCGCGCACGGACCCTGCGCGCGCCGTGTCGGAGCTCGTGGCAGTCACGCAGTCTCAGGTCGCGCCGTCCGTGAAGCGTCTCGCCGGTTTCGATGCCGTTCGTCTGCTCGATCGGCTCGGAAAGTATCGGGAGGCATTCGACCTCGCGCAGAAGACGCATGCTCACACGGGTGTGCCGTTTGATGTTGGCGCATTCCTGCAGTCTGTGCTTGACCAACGATCACGCACGGCGGCGAACCCACCCCGCACGCCTCCGGTGCCAACCGTGGATGGGCTGGCCATGTTTGTCGCAGTTCCGCGCAGTGGAACGACCCTGCTCGAGCAGATGCTCGATGCGCATCCCAAGATCAGCGGAATTGGGGAGTATGACGGGCTTCGCCTCATCGGTGAGGGGGTGCAGTCACTCGGTTGTGCGGGGCGTTCCATCGGTCATCTGCAGAGTCAGGATGCGATCCGCCTGCAGGGCGAGTACCTGGCGGATGCACGACGTCGACAGCGTTCCGGTTCGCAGTGGATGGTCGACAAGAACCTGCGCGCTTGGCGCTTGCTGCCCGAACTCGCTGCGGTCTTGCCCGGCACGCGCTGTCTGCATGTGGTGCGCGATCCGCGCGATACCGCGATCAGCATTTTGCTGTCGTACTTCCAGCCGCACTCGGATGGGTGGACCGCATCGCTCGATTCGATTCGGCGTCTCTTGGAGGCGGTCGACAGCGTCCTGCCTGATGCGCTCGCGTCCTACGGTCTGCAACATGTGACGATCGTGTATGAGCGGCTGGTCGAGAATCCGTCGGGCGAGGCGAGTCGCTGCCTGAAGATGTTGGGACTTGAACTGGCCGAGGGCGTGCTTCGACCCGAAGCGAATCCTCGCAGTGTGTTCACGCTGAGCCATGCGCAAGTGCAGGCGCCCATCAACGCATCTGCGGTCGGTCGATGGCAGAACTACGGATGGGCGTTCGGGCCCGAGTGGGATGCGCTCGCCGCCCGACACGACGCGCGCCGCGCGGCGAAGTGATCGCAGGTTTCGTCGCAGTCACACGCCGCTTCGCACGGCGAGAATGTCCTTCGCGATCGGCAGCATCCGCTTGAATGCCGCATGTTCGCAGGAGTGCATCAGTTCGTAGAGCGCGCTGATGGCGCCCGTTGGCGTGCTGCCCACGCTTTCCATGCGGCGAAAGGCGGGATCGATCTGGTCGGGCTGCCCCGCGGAGATGGCATCGGTCGCATGGAAAGTCTGCAGACCGCTCGCGCAGCAGTCGAGCACCGTCTGCAGCACGCACACATGCGCTTCGATGCCGCACACGATGAGCGATGTGCGCCGCGCCGCGCGAAGTGCCGACACGACATCCGCCGTGAGCGCCGAGAACGCCATCTTTTCGAAGACGGGTGCGCCCGCAGGAAGAACCTGCGCAACCTGTTCGCAGGTATGCCCGAGCCCGCGCACATACTGTTCGGTCACGATCACGGGCATCTCCAGAAGCGAGCATCCCTGGATGAGTCCGCGCACCGAGGCGATCATCGCATCGTGCGCATGAATGGTCGGCAGCAGCCGATCTTGGATGTCGATGACCAGCAGCGCTGTGGTGCTTGGATGCATGCGGGCGGGTGGCATCTTCACACGCGGAGCGTTGGCGTATCGGCGATGTCGTTCTTGTAACGCGTACGAATGGGCGCGGCAACATCGGCGAGGAAGCGATCCACTTGCTCCGCCGATCGCCCGACGAAACGCTCGGGTTGCAGCAGTGCGGTCAGGTCGATGCCGCGAAATGTCGGATCTGCGCCGAGGCGCGCCACGAGATCGTTCGCTGCGCCCTTCGTCTTCATGTGGGCAGCCGTCTCCTGCGCATGATGGCGGATCGCCTCGTGCGCCTGCTGACGATCGCCACCGCGCGCGACGGCGGCAAGGATGAATTCCTCGGTCGCGAGGAAGGGGAGTTCCGCCTCGATGCGGCGTGCACACTGCAGCGGATGAACGACGAGACCGCCGCACACATCCGCCATCACCTCGAGCGCTCCATCCAATGCCAGGAACGCCTCCGGAATCGACAAACGCCTGTTGGCTGAGTCATCGAGCGTGCGTTCAAGCCACTGCGTTGCCGCCGTATCGAGCGCATTCTGCGGTATGCAGATGACGAAGCGCGCGAGCCCCGTTGCGCGTTCACAACGCATCGGATTGCGCTTGTACGGCATCGCGCTCGATCCGATCTGCTCGCTCTCGAATGGCTCATCCACTTCGCGCAGATTGCAGAGCAGGCGGATGTCATTCGCGCACTTGTGCACGGCTGCCGCCGCGGTCGCGAGCGAAGAAAGCATCTGTGCATCCCAGAGGCGCGGATATGTCTGCGTGGTGAGCGGCCACGTCGCGGCGGATTCGCCCGCAAGCAACTCGGTGAAACGCCGCTCCAGCGCATCCACCTTGCTGCGGTCGCCGCCGCACAGCGAGAGGAACGATGCCTGCGTGCCCGTGGCGCCGCGCAGTCCGCGCAGCCGGAGCCCCGCGATGCGCTGCTCGATGTCGTGCAGTGCCAGGGCGAAGTCCTGCGCCCACTGCGCCGCGCGGCGACCCATCGTGAGCGGCTGCGCAGCTTGGTAGTGCGTGAATCCGAGGACAGGCAGATCGCGGTGCTTCGCCGCGAATGTGGCGAGCCGATCGATCACGCGAGCAAGGCGACCTGCGATCAGCCGCAGCGCGTCGCGCTGCAGGATCGCATCGGCATTGCAGACGATGTCTTGGCTCGTTGCACCGAGGTGGATGATGGCGCGCGCAGCGGGCGCCTGATCCGCAAGCGCGTGGACATGCGCCATCACATCGTGGCGCAAGCGCTGTTCGTGGCGCGCGGCAGCCGCGATGTCGACGCGTTCGACCTGCGCACGGATCGCATCGACCTGCTCACGCGTGACACCGAGTCCCAGTTCAGACTGCGCCTGTGCCAAGGCCAACCACACGCGACGCCACGTGGTGAAGCGGCGATGCTCGCTCCAGATTCCCCGCATCGCTGCGGTGGCGTTTCGCGTCTCGAGCGGAGATCGGTAGCCGAGTTCGGGTTCCACGGCGCTCATGACCGCAGCGTATCGGAGGGAAGCGTGCCGGGTGCGTCCGACCGCTGCCGTGCGGGAGTTGCGCCACCACCGCCCTTCGCGCCACCCACGCGGAGTTCCGTGCCTGCGCGGAGGCGTGCAATGTTGGCGCGGTGCTTCCAGATCACAAGTGCCGCGAGCAGTGTCACCACGATCAGCAGCGGCAGAAACTCAGCGGGTTGCATGGGTTCGCTGCCTGGCCACGCGCGCGCTCGCACGAGGAGCAGCACGGGCAGCGCAAGCGCGGCAATCATGGATGCGGCGGAGACGTAGTGCGTCACCTTCACAACCACGACCCACAGCAGGAGCGCGCCGAGCGCGGGGAAAGTCATCAGCGGCCACATCGCCAACAGCGCCCCAAAGCTTGTGGCAACGCCCTTGCCGCCCTTGAACGAAACCCATGGCGAGTAGATGTGTCCCAGAATGGCAGCGATGCCTGTGAGCGGCATCAGGAGTCCTGTTCGCTGCGCATCTGGCACATGCTCTGCGAGCAGGACGCCCGCGAGCAGCACGGGCACCGCGCCCTTCAGCGCATCGAGCACGAAGCAGGCGTAGCCGAAGGGGCGACCCAGGACGCGTCCGACATTCGTCGCGCCGATGTTGCGCGATCCATGCTCGCGCACATCCACGCCCTTGATTCGACCGATGAGAAGTCCAAATGGAATGCTCCCCGACACAAAACCTGCGAGCGACGCGATGATCCAAGGCCACGCGGTCACGCTGCGATCCTACTGGCGTGCCACCGATGCATGGAGCAAGGACTCGACGGCGATCCATGCGTCGCCGACGGGGATTCGCGTGATCGCGCAGCGGAGTGGATGATCGTTCGCCACGAGTCCATCTTCGAGGAACGGATCGGCAATCATGATGCGCTCCCGCGGATAGTCCGTGGGTGTCCAGCGACAATCGGTTGGGCCGAAGAACGCGAGCGTGGGCGTTCCAAATGCCGCTGCAATGTGGCGCGGCCCCGTGTCATTGGTGACGAGCAGTGCTGCGCGCTGCAGAAGCGCCTTGAGTGCGCCGAGCGTGACGCCACGCGCGACCAGGTCGACGCCGCCCGTCTGCGCAGCAATGAGCGCGCAGAGATCCGCCTCGGCGGGGGAACCGTTCACGGCGATGAGCGGCGCGGTGCCAGTGGGCGGGCGCCGAATCAGCCGCTGTGCGAGTTCCACGAAACGCTCCGCTGGCCAGCGCTTGTCGGTGCGGTTTGCGCCTGGGTTGAGGATGACAAGAGGCTGCTTTGGATTCTGGGGTTGACCGATGAGGCGATCTGCCTCGCTCGAATCTGCGCTTGTCACGGCAAGATGCGGAACGCATCCCGCAGGTCTCGTGCCGGTCCACCACGCGGCAAGATCGGCGTACATCGACGCGGTGTTCATCACGCCGGTTGCGCGCGTGATGCGATCGGTCAGCAGCAAGCCACGCAGATCCGTTGGGAAGCCGACGCGCCGTGGGATGCGGCAGAGTGCCGTGAAGAGCGCGCTTCGCAAGGAGTTCGGCAGCAGAAGCACCGCTTCCGGTCGGTGCGCGCGGATGCGTGCGCGGAGTTCGCGGTCGCCCATGCGAAGCGAGCCGCCCTCGAACGCGCTCACGAACGGCAGGCCTTCGATGAGTGGGCGGAGGTTTGGGCGTCCGAGTGTGATGATGGTTGCATGTGGATGATGCGATGCGATGTGGGCGATGGATGGAGTCGCCATGCAGACATCGCCCACCCATGAAGGAAGCACAATCAGCAGTCGCTCGATGGAAGGCGGCATGGAAGGTCGCGGCGAAGTTGCGGACGCGGAGGTCGTGTTCATTCGCCTGCCCAGAGCGATGGAAGTCCACGCGAAGCGGCCCAAAGATTGGTGTTGCGTCGCAGCTCCGTCGCAAGACCGATTGCCACGACTTCCGGGCCCGCCACCTCAAGATCCACCCCCCACACTTCAACCTCCAGGCGCAGCAGCGAAACACCTTCACGCTCGGCGATCGCGCGCGCGGTCGCGGTGACCAGTTCGCGCGTGGCGGGTGCGTTCAGCATCTCCTGCTTGGCGAGCAGCCGCGTGTGACTTGTCGACTCCCAACGCGGAGCGCCATCCTTCCCATCCGCGCGGAGGATGCGGTGGCTTGCGTGCAGCAGGTCCGGCTCCACGAAGTCCGCGCTGCTCGCTGCGCGCACATCCGTGGCGTCCTCGCTCGCGTGAAGCAGTCGAATGGTTCGGCACTGTGCGGCGCGACCCGCTTCGATATCACGATCCTGATCGCCGATCATCCAACTCCGCGTGCAGTCGATGGCATGCCGCTTCGCCGCCTCCAGCAGCATCCCAGGTGCGGGCTTGCGCCACGGGTGCTCCTGTCGATACGCCGCGACCGTTCCCTGCGGATGGAAGGGGCAGGACATCCAGTCGCTCACGAGCGGATCGCCGCGTTTCCACTCACACGCTTCTTCGAGCAGCTGCGCAGTCCGTTGGTGAACGGCATCCACCTCCGCTTCGCCGTATGCGCCGCGCGCCACGCCGCCTTGATTGGTCACCACGATCAGCAGATAGCCCGCTTCGCGCAGCGCTCGTGCGCCCCACGCTGCGCCTGGCATCAGACGAACGAGCGAAGGGTCGCCGAGATCACCGTCGTTGGCGATGATCGTGTTGTCGCGGTCGAGAAAGACGGCGCTCTGCACTGCCGAGAGGCTAGCGCAGCACTCGTCAAACGGTGGTCGACTGGGCGCGCGTGCCGAGGCGGTGCACCTCGTGGTCACCGAACGAAGTGCCGAGCGCACGAGCAGCGGTGATCAGCGCGTGGTCGGTGGGAACGAGCCGCTGCCGACCCGCGGACACGAGCAGATCGACGTCGGAGAACACATTGTTCTCGCGGACAACCAGCCTGCCCCGAGCGCCTTCGAGCAGAATCGCCAGCGCGTGGTAACCGAAGTTCGTGGCGAGAATGCGGTCCGCCGCGATCGGCGCTCCACCACGAAGCACATGACCGAGCGCCGTTGTGCGAACATCGGCCTTCGTGCGTGCGCGGATGATCTCGGCAACGCGCTCCCCAATCCCGCCGAGCCGCACGGGATCTGGGCTCGTCGGATCAAACCGAGCAATCGTCTGTTGTCCGCCCGCGGCAACGGCGCCCTCGGCGACAACCACGATGGCGAATCCAGGTCCGCCACTCATGCGGCTGCCGATGAACTCCTCCATCGCACTTTCATGGAAGGGGATCTCGGGGATCAGGATCATGTCCGATCCGCTCGCCACGCCCGCCGTCAGCGCGATCCAGCCGGCATTGCGCCCCATGACTTCGCAGACCATCACGCGGTGATGGCTGTCCGCCGTCGAATGCAGCCGATCGAGCGCTTCGGTCGCGGTATTGACCGCCGTGAGGAATCCGAAGGTGATCTCCGTGCCGTACAGGTCGTTGTCGATCGTCTTTGGGATGCCGATGACATTGATGCCGGCCTCCACGAACGGCGCCGCGCACTTCATCGAACCGTCACCGCCGATGACGATGAGCGCATCGATGCGGTGCTTGCGAATGTTGTCGATGCAGGTTCCTGTGACATCGCTGAAGATCGGGGTGCCACCCGCAGCGAACCCAGTGCACCACCGCGAAGGATTGCAGCGGTTGTTGGTGCCGAGGATGGTTCCGCCTCGTGTCAGGATGCCTGAGACATCGCGGAAACTCAGCGGACGGATGCGATCTTCAATCAGCCCTTGGAAGCCATCTTCGATGCCGAGCACTTCGATGCGGTACTGGAGGATGGCGGTCTTGGCGACCGCGCGGATGACCGCGTTCAGACCAGGGCAGTCGCCGCCGCCAGTCAGGATGCCGATGCGGCGGATGGATTCGGGGCTCATGTGTGGAGCGGGGCGGGAAGTGGGTGCGAGGGCGGATTTCGGCAGTGCTGCACTGTAGTGCAACGTCTCGCTCTCTGCGAGAGGGCGTACTCTCACGGCATGCATGTTGCCACTCAGATTGCGAAGATGAAGGAGTCCGCGACGCTGGCGGTCGGTGCCAAGGTGACGGCACTGAAGGCGAAAGGTGTGGATGTCGTTGGGTTCGCCATGGGCGAGCCGGACTTTGACACGCCGCGGTCGATCAAGCAGCGCGCGGTGGATGCGCTGATGGCGGGGATGACGAAGTACGCGCCGACGCCTGGCGACAAGGCGTCGCGTGAAGCGATCGCAGCGAAACTGCGCGCCGAGAACGGGATCGACTGCGCTGCAGAGCATGTCACCATCACCGTCGGTGCCAAACATGCGATCTTCATGGCGCTTCAGGCGCTGATCGAGCCCGGCCGCGGCGATGAGTTCATCCTGCCGACACCTGCGTGGGTCAGTTACCGTCCGCTCATCGAGTTGGCGGGCGGCGTTTGTGTGGAGGTGGCCGGTTCCGTCGAGAACGCATTTCGAATCACGCCGCAGCAGCTGGAGGCGGCGATCACGCCTCGCACGGTCGGAGTGCTGCTGAATTCGCCGAGCAATCCGTGCGGTGTGACATATCCCGCGACCGGACTTCGTTCGCTCATTGATGTCGTGGCGAACCATCCACGCATCAGCATCGTGTCCGACGAGATCTATGAGAAGCTGATCTTTCCGGAGATCGAGCCGGGGCTGACGCACTGGTCGCCTGCGAGCGATCCGCGTGTGGCAGGACGCACGGTGACCGTGAACGGCATGAGCAAGGCGTTCGCGATGACTGGGTGGCGACTCGGATACCTCTGCGCGCCCGGCGATCAGGGGCGCTTCATCCGCGAGATCATCAAGTTGCAGGGGCAGATGACCAACTCCGTTCCCAGTTTCTTCCTGCCCGCCGTGGTGGAGGCGCTGTCGGCAAGGGTCGCGCCCGAAGTGGAGCGCATGCGTGCAGCGTTCGCGGCGCGTGCGGGTCTGCTCCATCGCCTGCTGTCGCATGTCCCAGGTCTGCAGGTGCCGCGGTCGACGGGAGCGTTCTACGCGTTCCCAAGCATCGCGGGATGGATCGGCAGCGTGACGCCAGCGGGTACGCGCATCGATTCTGCGCAGTCCTTCGCGGATGCGCTGCTTGCCGAGGCGCATGTCGCCGTCGTGCCTGGGGAGGACTTCGGTGAATGTGCCCGCCACCATGTGCGGCTTTCCTTCGCATGCAGCGAAGCGCAGATCACGGAAGGCGTGCTGAGACTTGATCGCTTTGTCCGCTCGCTGCAGGGCGCGCGCGCGACCGCTCACGCTGGCTGAAGCGCGGGCCGAAACTCGGGTCGAACGGCAGACTTCAGGTCGCGCCGATGGTCACGGGCAACGGCTGTGCACGCGGCTCGTAGTTCGGGTTCAGCGCGATATTGAGTGGGCGACGGTGTCCCGACGGATCGCGCGGAATGCCCTCTTCATCAATGATGCGCTGAATCGCCATGATCCCCTCGATCAGCATCTCGGGGCGGGGCGGGCAGCCGGGAACATAGACATCCACGGGGATGAACTGATCGACGCCCTGCACGACGGCGTAGGTATCGAACACGCCGCCCGTCGATGCACAGGCGCCCATCGAGATGACCCACTTGGGTTCCGCCATCTGTTCGTAGATGCGCTGCAGAACGGGCAGCGTCTTCACACTGACGCGCCCAGCCACGATCATGAGGTCCGCTTGGCGCGGCGAGAAGCGCATCACCTCCGCGCCGAAGCGCGCCAAGTCGAAGCGTGAACACGCTGTCGCCATCAGTTCGATGCCACAGCACGCCGTCGCAAACGGCATCGGCCAGACACTGGAACGCCGCGCCCAGTTCACGACCCGCTGGAGGCTGGTGGTCAGCACGCTGTCCGACGGAAGTGCAGTTTCAAGACCCATGTCGGAAGTCTAGGCGCACAGGGACCGCCTTTGTCAAAGCAGCAGGCGTTCCAGATCAGCCGTCGATGTCGCGGTCGTAAACATGCGATCGATGCGCATCAATCGGAAGAGTTCCGCGAGTTGAACATTCATGCCCGCAACGACGGGACGCAGCCCAGTTTCGCTGGCGCGATTGGCGAGCGTCACGCACAGACCGAGCCCCATGCTGGACAACGACTGGCAGCGGGAGAGATCGATGACCATGCACTTGCCGCGCGGAGCGGCATCGATCGCCTTGTACGCTTCGTCAGCAATGATCGCAGCCTCCCGCGCACCGATGGTGTTCGAGTCGAAGCGAATGATCGCGTGACTGTTCCGCTGTCGGATCATCACAACTCCGTCTGTCGAGGATGGTGGCGGTGTCGGCGTCATCGTGAACTGCGCTTCCATTGTGCAGTCGACCCATCGCTTTGGCAAGTGTCGCCCTCGGCGAATGTGCGGTTGCCGAGCGCTTCCAGTTGTGCCGCACGAAGCGATCCGAGGATCTCACCCGAAGGGTCCCTTCTGCCTGGGACTGCGGCATCGAAGCCAACGCACAGCACATCCGCCACGCGCACTTGATCCGGCGATCGTGCGGGGACCACTTGTCCCGATTCTGGAATCAGAAGCACCAATTGATGGGCTGCGAGCAGTCCACACAGTTGGTGGACAGCTGCCGACTCGATGACCAACTCATCCATCAGCGAATCGAATGTGGCAGCCTTCCCGCTCTGATGCCGATGACAGATGTGCTCCATGGCACTGACAACCAGCGCGGGATCGAAAGCGCGCAGCGGATGTGACGACTCGCTGCGGACGCGGTCGTTGCTGAGCAGCGCGTTCAGCAGTGAACTGACCTGCAGCCCAAACAGGATGATGAGCCACATCGCGTACACCCAGAACATGAAGAGCGGCACGAGACCAAGCGAGCCGTACAACCGATTCCCCGAAAACGCTCGTTCCATATAGATCGAGAGGAACTTGCGCCCCAACTCGATGCCGACCGTAGCCACCAGTGCGCCCGCAAGAAGTGTCTTCCACCGCATTCGGACGGTGGGCATGACCCCGTACGCCAGCACTAGAACCGCCAGCAGCAGCACGAAGCCGAGCGCGGGGCGTATGTAGCCATACGCGGCGGGGAATGTGGGCTGTCCATCAATGACGCGCTTCAGTTCGCCGTCGATGAACGGAAGCGCCGCGAGAAGGACGGGACCAAGTGTGAGCATCGTCCAGTACACGAGGAGCCGTCGGTGCCACGGGCGATCGCTCGGCGCACGACAGACGATGTTGAACGCCTTTTCGATCGCGACGATCAGCCAGATCGCGGAGAGCAGCACGACGGCAAGTCCGATGAAGCCGAGTGTGGAGAGATCAACCGTTCCCGAGACGCGAACAAGTTCCTCGATCCACGCGCTCACAGGCTGCTGCTCCGCACTCGTCCCATCCTTGGTGACGGTCACGCCAATCTCATCAAGTCCCGCCATCGATGCCATGGACGTCACGAACTTTGGAAACTCGTCTCCCGTAAGCGTGCGAATGAGCAGCGTCGCAACGAACAGCACGGGGATCATGCCAAAGAGCGTTCGGAACGACAGCGCGGCCGCCATATCGGGCGCGCGTACTTCGCTCAGGTGCCGAGCGCAGTAGCGGGTGATGGCCCAGCCACGGCTTGAAGTGCGCACAAGATCGATGTCCACGGTGCAATCCTAACGGTTGCCAGGCGCATTTCCCGCGGGATTCGCATGATGGACAGCAGGGTGGTCGAAGACCCCGCGCGCGCGCATTCCCATCATCGGAGTGTCGAGCGGTGCGGCAGTGCCCATATTGGGCCACTGCCAGACGATGTCGTCCGTCCACGGTCCACTGCTGGTGAACGCATCCATACTGCCAAGCAGCAGCAGACTGAGTGAACGCGCGGCGCGGTGATCGGGGTGATAGGTGTTCGGTCCCGACTCGCCTTGACGGTAGGGACCAGCAGCGCTGAAGTGATCGTGGCCGCCAAAGTCGACGAGCGCCGCGAGCGCACTTTGCGCGGCGGATCCCTGCACGAGCGCGCCGCCGCGGTAGGAGTCGTTGCCGTCCGCATCGATCAGCACGCCGACCGCTTCATCCCACGCTGCGCCCTGTGCCGCGCTGATGGTCGACCAGTATGTGTCGTCGCCGCTGAGATCAATCAGTGCGCCCGCCGCCTGATGGCAGCCGAACCCCTGCGAGTAGTGGCTGCCGCGGTAGAGATCGTGGCCTGCCGTATCGCAGAGCACACCAAGCCCAAGCCAGTACGCACCGCCCTGCGAAAACTCATCGGCTTCATAGCGGTCATCGCCGCCAATGTTCACGAGCGCACCAATGCCGCCGGGCAGAAGCCTGCGTGCACCGACTGCCATGCCCTGCGAAAAACTCAGCGTGATGCCCGGAACCGCATCCGCGCCGCCTGTCAAGCCACGACTGTGGTGCAGGTCATTTCCCGCGTTGTCGATCAGGAGTCCAATGCCGACGGGTCCACCGAGACCTTGGGAAAATCCCCGGTCGAAGTACACATCACGGCCCGCATCATCGAAGAGGAATCCCGCGCCGCAAAGTCCTGCCCCGAGCGACCACTGTCCACAGTCGTACACATCGTCACCCGCGCGGTCCATGAGCAGCCCGACGCCGAGCCATCCGCATCCGCCGCTGAGACGCCCACCCGAGTACCGATCATTGCCGGCAACATCGAGCACGAGCGACATCCCGCGCCACGCGCCAGCCGGACCTTGTTCCGAGCTCCCTTCGTACTGGTCATTACCCGCCAAGTCGATGATGGCCTGATTGCCCTCGCGAATCGTTCCCCAGACATAGCGATCGTTGCCGCCTGAATCGAACACGCCCGCGAGACGGGACATGTCGTAGCGATTGTCGCCGAGTCCACCGACCACGATCCAGCCAATGCCTGGAAGCTCCTGTGCCGTGAACACGGCGCCTTCGATGGCAGCGGCGATTTCAGGCGCAACAGGCTCCGCTTCCTCCTTGCTCCAATCGGCTGTGACGCCGAACTCCGCATCGGCGTGGACGAGTGTGCGTGCGATGGCCCACATCAAGCCGTTCTCGCCGCGCAGTCGTGTCCCGAGCTGCTCCGATGCGGCGCGCAGCGCCGTGCGTGTTTCGCCCGATGGACTGATCTCGATGCGGAGCATGCGGGCGATCGATTCCACCTCGTCGATGCTCGGGCGGTCGCGGAGCGAATCCTCCAGCAGAAGCCGCGGATGGTTCAGCAGGAAATCCATCGCATAGATCGCACCCTGCGCGGTCGGCACGGGGACGGAACCTTGTGGCGGAGCAAGCTGACTGGCATCGAGTTGCCACGCTCGGCAGACGAAATCCGCCGCGCGACGCATGTGTGAGACGGGCGATGTCTGATCGGGAGTGGGCACACACGGCAGCAGGAGTTTCGCAGCGCTCGATGCCGCTTCGCTTGGCTTCGCGGCGATGTCGTGCATGGGAGCGCACATGCGGTCGTCTGCGTTCTTCTGCAGGGCATCCTGCACGCGAAGTTCCGTGGCCCGCGCTTCAGCGGCGAGCCCGCGGTCGGTGAGCGCCCGAGTCACGCGCGATGATCCACTGTGCAGATCGAGCAGCGCGGTCGTTCTGGCGCTTGCCTCCGACAAAGTGATCGGTTGCTGCGGAGTGCTCGCGGGATCGACGCTCGCACAGCCAGCGAGCGTCACGGTCAGCAAGAGGACGGTCGGTCGCACGCGCGAAGGATAGAAAGGAGTGCAGCGACTACCTTCCGCGCGATGCGGCGACGCCGAAACAAACCGACCCATGCGTTCATGGATGCCGCGCGTGGCATTCGCATCCAAAAGGTGATCGCGGATGCAGGCGCCGCATCGCGGCGTGAGGCGGAGCAGATGATCGAAGCGGGGCGCGTGAGCGTCAACGGCGAGATCGTGTCGGCGCTCCCGGCATGGGTCGATCCCGCGCGCGACCGAATCGCCATCGATGGCAAGCCGATGCAGCGGGCGCAGGAGCATGTGTTTGTGATGCTGCACAAGCCAGGCGGATCGTTGGTGACGCGCTCCGATCCGGAGGGGCGCGCATCGGTGCTTGCGCTCGTCGACCATCCCAGCGGGGCGCGGCTGAATCCAGTGGGGCGCCTCGATGTGGATGCCATCGGTCTCGTGCTGCTGACCAATGACGGAGAACTCATCAACCGTCTCACGCATCCGCGGTACGAGATCGGGAAGGAGTATGAAGTGCTCGTTCGCAGTGATGTGCAGGCGGCTGATCTGCCGCACATCGAAGCGGCGCTTTTCGGTGCGGCTTCCGGGACGTCCGCAGATGGGGGGCAACTGTCGCATGTGCGCATCCTGCGCCGCGAGGGAGAGCGCACGCTGCTCGCCATTGAGGTGAACGAGCCGCGGCAGCGCACCATTCGTGACGCGCTTGCCGAGATCGGTCGCCCGGTGAAGCGCATCAAGCGCACGCGGATCGGTCCGCTGCAACTGCGCGGGCTTGCAGTCGGTGAGTGGCGTGATCTGACGAGCGGTGAACTGGCGCAACTGCGAGCGGCCGCGTTTGCCGATGCGGCGACGATTCGTCAGCGCCGTGAACGCGCCCTGCAGGCGCTCGATCGCACGCCGCGCCAGACGCGTGGCGCGCAGCGCATTGTCCGAGCGCCGGGAGGAAAGCGTGACTTTCGCGCAGGAAAGGCGAATCCGCGGACCGTGGGCGGCAACCGCAACTTCCGCGCGAGCAAGCCAGACCAGCGCGGTCGCAAGTCCGAGTTTCGTGGTCGCCAACGCTGACTTGGGGGTGTGCGTTCCCTACACTTCTCCGTATGCCGCAGTACGAATATGTTTGTGAGAACGATGGTGAAGTGATCACGCTGCTCCGACCGATGGCGCAGGCCGATGACCCGGTCGCTGATCCCGAAGGAAAGGGCAGAACGTTCACCCGTCGGCTCAGCACCTTTGGGGTATCAGGAGCAGAAGGTGGAACGTCCGCTGCGCCGCATGTGCATGTCGGTGGATGCTGTCCGTGCGGCAAACCACAGTCGGCATGCGGTCGCCAGTGAGCGCGCCCATTCTGCATGGCGTGGACTTTTCTGGGGCGGATCAGGGTGGTCTGCACAAGATTCGGATTGCCACGCTCGAGTCGGGCAGCGTTCGGCTCGCCCGCGCGGATCGTGGGCAACTGCTGCGCGCAATCATCGATTCATCGGCGAGCACTGAGCGTCATATCTGGCGTATCGATGCTCCCGTGGGATTGCCGCTCGCGACGCTGCGCGCGCACGGTGTTCGTGAGGAGTGGCTCGCCTCCGCGAAGTGGGCGCTTGAAAGCGGATCGCCTCGCGTATGGCGTTCCATGATGCGGTCGGTTTCGCGCGAAGAGCCGCGCCGCCGCGCGGACATCGAGGCGCGGACACCAATGGCCCCGATGAATCTGCGCATCTTCAAGCAGACATGGACGCTGATGTGCGAAGTGCTGCTGCCGCTGCACGCGGCGGGCATTTCGATCGTGCCGATGGCGCCTACCGCATCGAACGCGATGGTCTGCGAAGGTTGTCCGGCGAGCGTTCTGCAGCGCCGAGGCTGGCCTGCGCGCGGATACAAGGGCTCCGGCGGTCCGCCGCGCGAGGTGAGACACACGATTCTGCAGAAGCTGATGGGTACGGGACTTCGAGTTCCACCGCGCATCGCGGCGGAAGCGGAGGAGGACGAAGAAGGCGACGCGCTCGATGCGCTCCTGCTCCTGACGCCGCCGCAGGTGACGGTGGTGCCGCGCGAGGCGCTTGTGGAAGGTTGGGTGTACTGAAGCGCGGCTTGGGCGCGCGGCTGCGGACCCTGCGATCAGACGCCCCGCGTTTGCGGTTCCCAGATGATCTTGTGAAGCTGCATCTGCACTCGCACTCGAAGTCCATCCGCAAGAACCCACGCCGCAAGATCGCGCGGTGAGAGCCCCTGCATGCCGCCAATCTCGACGCCGCGCGGCTGTTCATGAACGGGCGAGAACAACACGCAGCGGCAGCGTTCGATCAGGCGGTGGGTTCGCGTGGTCTCCCGCGCAAACTCATAGTCGCCGCGCGAGCAGATCACGAACTTCACTTCATCGTGTGCCCGCAGCCGATCCACATTCGACCAGTCCATGCGGTTCGCCTCGCCAGATCCTGGCGTCTTGATGTCAAGAATGATGTGTGCTCGGGGATCGACGGGAGTCGTGTTGATGGCGCCCGATGTCTCGATCAGCACGGTGCGACCCGCATCGAGCAGTTCACGGATCAGGTCGAACGCCTCCCGCTGAGCGAGAGGTTCACCGCCGGTGATCTCCACAAGATCGCAGTCGTAGGAGAGCGCCTCGCGCAGCACATCGGCGCGTTCGCGCAGCGATCCCTCGCGAAAGGCATACTCGGTATCGCAGTACCCGCACCGCAGGGGACAGCCCGTCAGGCGCACGAACACACAGGGCGCACCTGCCCAGGTCGACTCGCCTTGAACAGAGTGGAAGATCTCGTTGATTCGCAGTGGCACGGGAATCTCGACAGCAAGGGGCACTTCAGCGGACGGATCCACGAAAAAGGGCGCCCGTGGGCGGCGCCCTCATGAATGCCCAGAAGAGGACTCGAACCTCCAAGAGATTTCTCCCACCAGCACCTCAAGCTGGCGCGTCTGCCAATTCCGCCACCTGGGCAACGGACGGAGCAGTATATGGAGTCGGGCTTGAAGCGCGGGGGGATCAGTCCGTGAGTGCGTCAGCCGGTCCATGCCGACAGCAGTGCCGCAAGGTCACTGCCATCGGTCGTACCGTCGCCGTTCACATCTCCCGCCGCCGTACCCCAAGCACTCAGCAGGATCGCGAGATCCGTTCCGTTGACCGACCCATCGGTGTTCAGATCCGCTGGATTGCTCGGCGGTGTGCAGTTGATGCCGAAGACACGGAAGTCATCGACACCAGCCTCCACCAGCGAGCCGCTTCCAAGATCGCTCGCAAGCCAGCGCACACGCATGTTGGCAGTCGGCGTCACGAAATCGGCCACACGGAAAGTCTTCACAGACCACGCATTCAGATTTTCCGTGACGGACTCCAGTTGCACCCATGTTGCACCATTGTCGTTGGAGATCTGCACGGGCATCGAGTCTGCATTTGGGCTTGCGCCCTTGTCGTTGGAGTACCAACGCGCGTAGGAGATCCGCGGGTCAGCAACGGTCGTCAGCGAGAAGGCGGGCGTCATGAGGGTGGTCACGCCACCATCGATGTCTGCCTCCCCGAGCGAACCACCCACCGAGCCCTGACCCGTGACGAAGCATGTCACGCCGGGAGCGGCGGTGTAGTCATCCTCCGGCTGCGCTTGTGTTCCGTTCGGATCCACACGAGTCCACTGCCCCGTTGTTGCAGTGTCGCCTGCGATGCCGGCGGTCCATCCCGTGTTGGTCTCCAGATTGTCGAACACCACGCTGAGATCTCCATACCCAGCGGAAGTGGTGTGCACAGCGGTTGGCGCACTCGCCGGACTTGTGACTGTTGCGCCGGTCGTTGTCTGCGCTTGGAAGTAGTACTGAACGATGCTGCCGCATGTCCCCATGGGGAGCGATGCTGTGTAGACATTCGTGGCACCTTGCGTCATCGCAATACTCGTAAATGCGCCGCTTGATCCTGCGCGCCAAAAGAGGCGCCCCGTACCGGCCTGCGGTTGTCCAGCGAGTGCGCTGACTGTGACCGTGAGGTTGCGGGTCGACGATGGATTCGCGTAGGGAGGGATACCTCCAGCCACTAAGAACGCAAGTGGCGAGACGGGAGGGCCCGGCATGCCGTGATCCGAGAAGCCCGTGTTGATCTGCACATAGTGGGGCGTCCCATCTTCGAGCGTGGCATTGTTGTCATCGAGCGTGAGGTAGTGCCGAGTGATGTCGCTGTTGATGCCGGTGCCTGTGTGGAGCAGCGTGCTGTTGACAGCGAGATTGCGCATGATCGTGCGGTAATTCGCTGGCTCAGCCGTCTGCATGTTCAGCCAGGTATCCCACACGCATCCCGAAAGCAGCGTGCCACAGGTGTGAATTGCGCTCCCCGCGGTCGAGCAGCCACTCTCCAAGTACTGATTGTTGTTGTCCGCATTTCGAATGCCCGTGCTGCAGGACTGGAAGCCGACTGCCAGCAGGGAAGCCTCACTGATGACAACCGACAGCACATCCGCCTGTCCTTCGCCGTAGGCGCCTTGGCCACTCCCTGCCGATGCGATCATGTGGTGGCCGTACTCATGGTGAACGACCGTCGAGAAGGCCGTGTTGTTGCATCCTCCGCCGGCGGCATAGAAGTTGATCGAACTGCCGTTGTAGAACGCGTTGCAGGTTCCAGATACCTGCACATTGATCTGGAACGCGGAGCCGTCCTGCTGACCTGTGATCACGGGATAGGCCGGGTTTGATGCGAGGATCGTGTCCCGCGCGATGTTGGCATGCAGATAGGCGTTCACTTGCGCGCGCACATTCGCATCCGTATTGGCCGCGTTGTGCACGAGCGTGGCAGAGCCACCGCTTGGGATGTTCTGCGAAAGTGACGACACGGGGCCCGCGTTGTCCGCCACCTTGAAGTAGCGACCCGCAACGCCAAAGTCGCTCGTCACATTGACGGCGCCAGTTCCAGGGTTGGGTACCACGAAGTTGCCGTTGACATTCGCAAACACAGTCGTCGATCCGGCGGTCACTCGCGCGTACGGCATGCCCGTCTGCGCTTCAGGATTGCACGCGTCAGCCGCGAAGCCCTGCGTCGCCTGACCCGCGATCGTTCCAGAGACATCCGCGTGGAAAATCTGGCTCTCCGAGAAGAGCACCTTGCCCGTCCGCGCATCTGCGACATAGAGCATCTTGGTGTAGCCAGTCCCAAGCACACCGCGCTCCACCACGAAACTGACCGCAAGCGTGGGCTGAGCGGGGGTCTCGTCCACCCCGGCGAAGATGACCAGTTGCGCTTCCTGCGGCTCTCCAAATGCACGGTGCGTAATCGCCTCGCTGCTCCAAACGCGCTGATCGAAGTCTGCCAGCGTTGGGCGACCGGCGAGCGTTGCGGGGAAGTCCCCGAGATCTCGGAGGTCGGCGCTCGCAAGCACGAGCGGGAATCCAGCCTCGTTTCGCATCAGCAGTTTCAGTGCGCTGCGGAACACAGGGATGCCCTCCACAACCTGCGAGTACCCAAGCAGGGTGAAGCGGAAGGACTGCGTGGCTTCATCCCACATGACGTCGACGGAGTGGATCGCCTGTGGGAACGCGCCGAAGGGCATGATGTCCTGCGTGCGCGCGCCGAAGATGCCTACGTGCTGCCGCACGAACGCCTCGGCGCTGCGCGACGGCGAGGTGCCTTGCGAGAAGAATCGCCCCGACAGACAGGTCACGCGATCCGCAACGGTGTAGAGCTCAGTTGCCGGGTGCGCTTCCTTGAACTTGGCTTGTGCAGCAGCCGCATCGACATCGATGATGATGCCTTCGTTCTTTCCGTCCACTGGATCGACCTGCTGTGCGCGCGTGGGTGCTGCGCCAAGGAATCCGATGAACACGGCGAGGAGTGAAACGGCGGCAACGGTCTTGGGGGTGTTGTGCATTTGGAGTGTGTTGTCCTGAGATGGAGCGGTATCGAACCCAGACTCAGAGGGCAACGCACAACACGCGCCCAAGCCCCCGAAAAGGAGATGTCGTAAACTCTACGAGTTGTCGACTCGGAAATATGCACCCAGATTGAGTTGGGGCAACATTCCCGAAACAATCCTCGCAATGTTTATGCGGTCGCAAAGCGATCGCGGAACGGAATGGAACGATGGCGGGTCGCGCGGAGAAACAGCCGAAAAACAGCCCAACCATCGAAAATCGGCGGGCTTTTCACGACTATTCCATCGGCGAGACGGTGGAGTGCGGCATGGAACTGAAGGGCACCGAGGTGAAGTCCGTGCGAGCCTCGCAAGTCAGTATCGCGGAGGGGTTTGTGATGGCAGAGGGATCGCCGCTGCAACTCGCTCTCCACGGCGTTCACATTGCCGAGTACCCACCCGCGGGGCGCGATCGTCAGCACGACCCGACGCGCGTGCGGCGATTGCTTGCTTCGCGGCGCGAGATCGAGCGGCTTGCAGGTCAAGTGCAGGCCAAGGGCGTTTCGCTGGTTCCGCTGAAGATCTATTTCAAGAACGGATTCGCCAAGTTGCTCATTGGCGTTGGGACGGGCAAGAGCAAGGTGGACAAGCGGCAGTCGATCGCCAAGCGCGAGTCGCAGCGCGACATAGACCGCGCCATGCATCGGCGCCGATGAGCGCGTCCGGAGGACCCTCGGCTAGGGCTGTGTGAGGTGTATGCACTGTCCGTTCTGCGCGTCGTGATCACCGCAGATACAAGCAACGATGGTCTGCGCTACGACCGCTGGTGCCATCGTCTTCGCCGCCGGCACGACGCGTTCACTGAAGTTTGATCGAAGCAGCGCTGTCTCGGTTGCTCCCGGTACGACCGTGAACGCCTTCACGCCAATTCGCGCGCCCTCCTTCGCTGCGCTGCGCGTGAGCGACTCCACCGCACACTTTGCCGCGGCATACGCCATGAACCCGGGCAGGGGATCAAGCGCCTTCGCCTTCGACACAAGCACAACGCGTCCAGTCTGCTGCGCCTTGAAGTGCGGCCAGATGCGTGAGAGCAGGTTGGCGGCACCAAACACGTTGGACTCGAAGGTTTCACGGAACACATCCCCCGTGGTGCGTTCAATCGGCAGGAGCGGCGCAGTGGCTGCGCAGTGCACGAGGTGGTCGATGCGTCCCCAGCGGCTGATCACCGCGTCGACCAGCGCGCCCGCAGATGGTTCATCCGTGATGGCAGCGGTCTGCAGCAAGAGTCCAGGGGAGTCGCCGCAACCAAGTGCAGCCTCCTCAAGTTTCGCTGCGGTGCGTCCAGAGAGCGCCAGGCAATGCCCAAGCGCCGCAAGCTGCGCCGCGACTTCGCGGCCGATGCCGCCTCCGGCGCCCACGACAATCGAAACAGGGGCACTTCGCATCCCCCAACAGTAGGCGTTCAGCGCGCTGTCGGTGTCAGCCGATCAGTCGCATCACGTCGTAGTAGAAGGTGACGGCAAACAACATGCCGACGATGATCAGTCCAGCCACCATCGCGCCACTCTGGAACGCGGGGCTGGGCGGCTTGCCACGCACGCGCTCGTACAGCAGGAACACCATCAGTCCACCGTCGGCGATCGGAATGGGCAGGAAGTTGATGACCGCGAGATTGACGCTGATCATCGCCATGAAGAAGACGAGGTACGTGATGCCGCGGTCCGCGATGCGCGTGCCGATATGCACGATGCCGACAGGACCGCGCAACTGCGAGACGGCGACGCTGCCTCGGAAGAGCCGATCGAGCGTCAGGTAGGTCATGAGCACCAGCTTGTGCGTCTCATGAAAGCCAAGCGCGATGGCGCGCAGGGGACTACCGCCGGCGTTCAGCGTGACTTCCGCAGGGTGGAACCACTCGGGACCGAGTGCGGGCCGCCACGAGAGTGCGGCAACGGCAGCGCGGTCCGTTGCCGCGAGATCGACCGAGCAAGGCTCCGGGCGCGCATCTGGCGTGGGCGGCGTACACACCAGCGCGAGGCTTGCGAGATCGGGCTGCGCTGCGATGGCGGACTTTGCCGCACGGAAGAGATCATCCCAATTCGAAAGGGGAGTGCCCTGCAGGGAATCGAAACGGCTGAGTGGCATCAGTTGGCATGCCCGCACGGGCGTCGGCTGACCTGGTGGTGCGCCCACGGTTTCGAATGGGCGTGCGATCAGCGGCACGTCCCATGCGCTGCCGATCTCGACGCCGAGGCGTCCCTCGCGCGAGACAGGCGCGGTGATGTCGATCCGCTCACTGCCGCGCATCACGCGGAGGCCGACGTTGCCGCCTGCGTGCTGTGCGATGCTGCTTCGGAAGTCGATCTGGCGGGGTCCATCGATGTCTGCGATGCGCAGCACAACATCACCTTCGCGGAGGACACCGAAGCATCCCGACTCCTCCGGTACGCGTCCGATGCGAACGAGCGGGGTCAAGCCGAGGAAGCCAAGTTCATAGTCGAGCGGCGCATTGGCAGGCTTCTCGGTGTACTGAAGCGCCTGCCATGTCGGCGTCGTGCGGAGCGCGATATCGACATCGCCCACGCCCGCGATCATCCAACGCGTCGGCATTGGCTCGCCGCGGCTGGTCTGCGCTGCGGCAGCGAGCGCCTCGAAGGTCGTCACAGGCTGTCCCTGCACCATCAGAAGTTGTGCGCCGTGGAATGCGGCTGCGAACTTCGAAGCGTTGGGCGGCGCACCATCGGTCGTTGCCAGAATGCCGGCTGGAATCCCCCACGAGGTCGCGCCTTCGCGCGCCGCGTGATCCCAGAATCCTGCGCGCTGCATCGCGTTCTCCAGGAATGGCAGCGCTTCCGATTCATCGGTCAGTTGCGTGCTCGAGGCCGGTGCGACGCCGATGGCCATCATGCCTGCCGCGGCGTTCTGCTTCGGAGTGACCGCGAGCGTGTGTGAATTGGCATTTGCTCCTGCACCGCGTTCCACCACGATCGACAATGCGCTGCCCGGTCGCGCCATCGCCGCGGCGATCTGCACGTCGGAGAATGTCGTGGCGGGGTGACCATCAATCGTGATGACGCGGTCTCCCGATTGCAGTCCGGCTTCGGCGGCGGGGCTGCCTGGTGCCACGGATCCGATGACAGGTGCATCGAATCGAACGCCCACAAGGAACGCGAGCATGAACATCACGATCGCCAGCAGAATGTTGCAGATCACGCCCGCGGAGACGATCACCATCCGCTTCCAGATCGGCGCCTGTGTGTAGGAGCGCGCATCACTGCTGGTGGCGGATGCGTTCAGATCATCCTGTCCGAGCATGCGAACGAAACCGCCGAGCGGAAGGAGTCGAAGCGAGTACTCCGTCTCGTCAATCCCCGCTTCCTGCAGACGCTTCGGATCGACTGCGATCGCCTCGCTGCCGAATCGGCGGCGCATCTCGCCTTCGGTCGATCCGAGTCGAATGCCGATCCCGCGCCGAAAGGCGACCACCACGGGCCCCATGCCGACGGCGAAACTGTCGACGCGCACGCCCGCCCACTTTGCGGCGATGAAGTGCCCGAACTCATGCACGGCGATCAGCACGCCGAAGCCGATCACGACCATCACAAGGTTGGTGCCTGTGCCGAGCCACTCCATAGGTCACGCAAGAGTAGACGCAGCGGAGTCGCCGCGTGCTGGTGCGCGTCGCCGTGTGAGCGCAGGTTTGGACCGGGCGAAGCCGGGCTCAGCGAGCAACGGGTGTCGCCGCGATGCGTGACAGCACCCATGCGCGCGCCGCGCGGTCCGCAGCAAGCACCTGATCGAGCGTCGCAACCGCGGTGACGGGCAGTGCTTCGAGCGCGCCGCGCACGAGCCGCGCGATGTCGCCGAATCGGATGAGCCCATCGATGAACGCCCCGACCGCGGCCTCATTGGCGGCATTCAGCGTTGCGCCCGAAGAACCGCCGGCTCGGACCGCCTGCCACGCAAGCGAGATCGCGGGGAATCGATCGTGGTCGACAGGCTCGAAGTCCAGCGTGCGCAGGGTTCGCCAGTCCATCGCAGTCGCGCAGCGCGCGGCGCGCTCGGGCCAGGTGAGCGCCAACTCGATCGGCAGCCGCATGTCGGGAGGCGAGAGTTGCGCAAGAACGCTGCCATCGCGGTACTCCACGAACGAGTGCACGATGGACTGCGGGTGAACGATGGCATCGATCCGTTCGGCGGGCAGTTGAAAGAGCCAGTGCGCTTCGATCACTTCCAGCGCCTTGTTCATCATCGTTGCGCTGTCGATCGTGACCTTGCGTCCCATCGACCATGTCGGATGTCGCAGTGCATCCTCGAGCGTGGCGGATTCGATCTGCTCGCGCGTCGCGCGGCGGAATGGTCCGCCGCTGGCGGTGAGAACGATGCGCTCCACTTCCTCTGGACTGCCGCCGCGCATGCACTGCAAGATCGCACTGTGTTCGCTGTCCACGGGAATGATCTCGACGCCCGCTCGGCGAGCGAGCGTCGTGACGAGTTCGCCGGCGGCGACGAGCGTTTCCTTGTTCGCCAGCGCAATATCGCAGCCCGCCTCGATCGCAGCGAGCAGCGGTGGAATGCCCTCGGCTCCGACCATCGCGCCGAGCACCAAGTCGCCGCGCCGCGCATACGAGCGGACAAGTTCGAGCGCGCTGTCGGGACCAGTGATGACTTTCGTGCCCGAGGGGATGTCGCGCAGCGCGGCGTC
The DNA here is from genome assembly GCA_016873335.1 of Phycisphaerae bacterium. Lineage (GTDB taxonomy): Bacteria > Planctomycetota > Phycisphaerae > Phycisphaerales > SM1A02 > F1-60-MAGs104. Next base: position 32,241 of record VGXN01000003.1, read on the forward strand.
AGCATCTGCGGCGAGTGCGATGGCAGCGGGGCGCAGCTTGCGCGCTTGCTCGGCAAGCACCGCAGCACTTCGACCAGCGGCAAGTCCGACCACTTGCAGCGGTCGGCCATTCGACGCAAGATGCTCCACCACCGAGACAGCGTTCACGCCGATCGAGCCGGTCGAGCCAAGAATCAGGATTCGCCGTGGCGAAGTCATCTGTCTCTCGCGCGACTTACTCGGAACGCCCCTTCGCCTTCGACCGCTCGATCGACGACAGCAGTCGGACCGCAGCGCCGTACAGCGATCGACGCTTCGGCTTCGCGGGCGGCTGTTCCGCAGGGGTTGGGATGGACGAGGGTTCTGGCTTGGAGGCCGGTGTGGTGGGCGCGTCCGAAGTCGGCGCGTCATCGGATGCCGCTCCCGCAGTCGATAACGAAGCATCGCCGCGCGGTGAACCACCATCACGACCGCGTCCGCCGCGCCCACGCCCGCGTCCGCGCCGCCGGCGGCGCGCGCGATCTTCGCCCGCATCATCGCCATCGCCTGTCGCGGAAGCATCACCGGAAGCATCGCCGGAGGCGTCCGCGCCCGGTGACCCTTCATCGTCTCTCTCCGTCGCTGCAGTGGGCTCCGCTGTCTCAAACAACCGAGCGGCAACGCCGATGATCTCTGGCGGAAGCATCGATGTCGTTGGAAGCAGGAGCGCAGCCGTCTCAGCATCCACCGCGCTGCGAAGGCGCGCAAGCAGATCATCCACCGACACGCCTGCGACATCCGCGACACGCGCCGTCTCGAACGCTGCCTGCTCATGCGCCATGTCGGCGAGCGAGCGGACCGAACGACCACCGCGCCCGCGTCGGCGCCGACCACCATCGCGGCGCGACCCCTGTTGGACCTGCTCCTGCCTTGGTGGAGCCTGCTGCGCCTTGGGTGCGTTGCCCCGATCAGAACCCTCACGATCTCCGCCACGACCGCGGCGATTCCGCCGACCCCCGCGGCGGCGACCGCCACCATCGCCGGACTCCGTGCTCTCGTCCGCGTCATCCCCATCACCCGCGCTTGCTGTCCGATGGATGGACGAGCGCAGCGAGCCCTCGTTGGCGATCACGGGTGGGAGGTCATCGAACCCACCAGCCATCGCGATCGCCGTTGCGTCGGCAGGCGCTGGTCGCCGCTTGCGTCGTCGCTTGCGCGAGAGGGACTCGGCGGGCGTGAGATCCTCCTCATCCGCCTCTGGCAAGTCGCTGTGCAGGGTGGATGCGTTGGGGCGCATGGGGCGAGGCAGGCGGTCGATTTCGATGTCCGCACCATCCGCCTCGTACGCGTATATGTCGAGCCGATCAGCGGCAAAGACCTCGCTGATCCGAACATCGATGCGTTTGGAGAAGCGGTCCTCGAGTTCGTGCATCGCGCGCCTGCGGTTGGACAGCAGTTCAGTGGCAACACGCACGGAGCAGACGATCTCCAAGCGCCGAACCTTCTCGTAACTGAAGAGCAGCGCAATGCGCCGCATGGCGTCTGCCGCCACGGCTCCCGGCACGCGCACCTCGCCACTGCCGCCGCAGTTGGGGCAGTCGGCGTAGGTCATCTTGCGCAGGCTCGGTCGCATGCGCTGACGAGTCATCTCGATCATGCCGAACTCGCTGATCGGTGCGAACGATGTCTTCGCTCGGTCAAGTTTCAGCAGTGCGGCAAGCCGATCCTCGATCTCGCGGCGGTGACGCGCCTGCCGCATATCGATCGAGTCGATGACAATCAGTCCGCCGAGATCGCGCAGGCGAAGCTGACGGCAGACTTCCTCGACCGCCTCGCAGTTGGTGCGGAATGCGTTGGTCTCGGAGTCGCGCGCGACGCGACTGCGTCCACTGTTCACGTCGATTGCCACGAGCGCTTCGGTCTGGTCAAAGACCAGCGCGCCACCCGACGGAAGCGGCACGACGCGCGAGTGAATCTCGTCGATCTGGCGTTCGATGCCAAATGCCTCGAAGACGGGCACCGCGCCGTTGTAGTACTGCACCTTGTCCGCGGATTGCGGCGCGATCACGTCGAGGAAGGTCTTCGCGCGCTCGAACGAGCCCGCACTGTCGACCACGATGGACTCGACGGTCGCATCGACCTGGTCGCGCAGCGTGCGCACAAGCACATCGCTCTCCGTGTACAGCTCGCACGGCGCGCCGGTCTTTTCGCCACGCGTCTCCATCGCATCCCAGAGGCGCTTCAGATAGGCCGCGTCACGCTGCAGTTCCGTGCGGGACGCATCAAACCCCGCCGTGCGAAGAATGAAGCCGAATCCATCCGGCAAGTCGAGCGAGTCCAGAATGCGTCGCATGTCGCGCCGCTGATCCTCGTCGTCCACACGCCGCGAGAGGCCGACGCGGTCCATGTCGGGCATCATCACCAGCAGGCGGCCTGGAATGCTGAGATAGCTCGTGACCGTCGGTCCCTTGCTGCCCAGACCTTCCTTGATGACCTGCACCAGAATCTCCTGACCCTTGCGCAGCGCCTGTTGGATCAATGGTCGTTCACTTCGGCCAATCTTCTTGCCCACGCGTTCGGTCTGTCCGCCGCCTGGGAAGTACTTCGGATGCAGATCGCTGATGTGGAGGAAGCCATTCTGTCCGCTGCCGAAGTCGACGAACGCCGCCTGAATCGCGGCTTCGACATTCATGACGCGACCCTTGTAGATGGATCCGACATTCGTTGCGGTCGCTTCGCGTTCGACAAAGTATGAATCGAGTCGATTGTCGCTGAGCACCGCGATGCGCGTCTCCTCCCCGGGCTCGTCATTCACGACGAGCGTGACACGGCGGTTCGCGAATGCAGCCTCATGCTTCTTGACCCCACGCGCCGCAGCGCGAGCAGCGCCCGAACCCACTGCGGACTCCTCCTCTTCCGCGGCATCCTCTTCTGATCCTTCTGCTCTTGGTGGCAGGTCGGGGTCGGACTCGCCGTCAGAACCAGGAAGTTCCTCCGAGGCGGATGACCAATCATCGTCGGCTGCACCACGGTCGGTGGTTCCGTCGGCGTCGGCCGACGCATCTTCCGCTTCGCCATCGGTGTCCTCCGCGCGCACCGATGCGCGTTCCACGTCCGCACTCGAATCCGACTCGGCATCCGATTCCGACTCGGCATCCGATTCCGACTCGGGATCTGACTCCTCCTTGTGGAGCCGCGCCTCCTCGAGCGCGGATCGTTCGAGTGCCTCCTCGAGATAGTCCGAGGGATTCGCCGGCGCCGGCGGGGGGGCTGGGCGCGAATCGCCCTCAGGCACGAATGCCGAGCGCGCGCTCCCCTCCGACTGAGCCGATGTTTGCGAGGTGTGATTCAGTTCGCCGCGTTCGTCCGCGGGCTGTCCGTCTGTTCCGTCAAGTTGCACTGCAAGATCCTGCCGCACTGTCGCGGCGGTTCATGACGGATCGACAGGAGATGGGACGCCGCAGACAGCAGCGGGCTTTGCCCGACTGATCTGGTGTGCACGACCGACAAGGTCGCTGGTGTCCAAGGTTGTTCAAACCGCATTCGCTGTGATCCGTCCGCACATCCTGTCCCAAGGTCCTCGCGGCCGAGCGGGCGCCGAATGGGCCAATCGCTCGCGGGTCCTGCGGAGGACAAGAGTGCCTGTTGTTTGTGACCGTTCTAGGTGATGAGGGCTAGCCGTGCTCTGCGCCGGCAAGCGCCTCTGGGTCGATCCTCCGAAGTTCGTCGCGCAGGCACGACAGCACCTGCCGATCCGACTCGAACGAGCCCACGCGCCTGGCGAGGGACTCGCAGTGTTCGATGTCGAGTCCCCGGACCACCCGCTTGACCGCGGGAATCTGGCTCGGAGACATGGAAAGTGTACGAAGTCCCATGCCGATGAGCAATGGCACAAAGAGGGTTTGTCCCGCAATTTCGCCGCACACGCTGACATCGATCCCAACGTGCCTTGCGGTCCTGACCACGCTTTTTATCAGCATCAGCACCGCCGGGTTCGCCGCGTTGTACAGATTCGCCACGCGCTCGTTCCCGCGGTCCACCGCCAGCGTGTACTGCACCAGGTCGTTCGTGCCAATGGAGAGAAAGGCCGCCTCGTGTGCGAAGGCGCGCGCCATGAGTGCCGCGGCTGGTGTTTCCACCATGATCCCGAGGGGGATGTTCCTGTCGAACGCGATGCCCTCTTCCTCGAACTCCTCGCTGAGGTCGTTCAGCATCATCTTGGTCTGGCGCAGTTCCATCACGTGGGTCACGAGCGGCAGCATGATGCGGATCGGTCCGTGCGCGCTCGCGCGCAAGAGCGCCCGCAACTGCGTCTTGAACATCTCAGGGTGGGCGAGGCAGTAGCGGATGCTGCGAAGACCGAGAAACGGATTGCGTTCTGCTTCGGTGAGATGCTCCTGCGTCCACTTGTCCGCGCCGAGATCGAGCGTGCGGATCGTCAGTGGGCGGCCGCGCGACAATTCGATTGCCTTGCGGTACGCCTCGAACTGATCCTCTTCGGTTGGCGCGGTCTCACTCGTGAGGAACATGAACTCCGTTCGATAGAGCCCGACGCCGGTGCCCCCGTTGTCTTCGATTGAGCTGATTTCATCGGGAAATTCGATGTTTCCCAGAAGCGTGATGGCGGTGCTGTCGCGTGTCAGCGAAGGTTGCCCCGCATCGCTGCGCAGCGCAGTGCGGCGCTGTTCTGCCTCACGCGCGAGCCCTTGGTATCGGGCGAGTAGGGCATCGTCGGGTCGAACGATCACCAGTCCGCCATCGCCGTCGACGATGACGGTGTCGCCGTCGGCGATGTCTTGTGTTGCAGAGGTGCAGCCAACGACTGCGGGCATGGCGAGCGCGCGCGCCACGATTGAGGTGTGCCCAGTCTGTCCACCACCATCCGTCGCGAACGCCACAATGCGCGCGCGGTGCAGCTCGACCGCGCGACTGGGAGTCAGTTCGTGCGCGATCACGACGATCGCTCCCTTTCGGTCGCCGAGCCCATCGGGTCCCGAGCCGCCAAGGTGCGTCAGCACCCGCCGCTCCAGGTCGAGAACATCGATCGCCTTTTGCGCGAACATCTCGCTGCCCATCTCGCGCAGTCGGTCCGCCAGCTTTCCGAAGTTCTCGGCAACGGCGTACTCCGCCACCACAGACTCACGCTCAATGTCGCCGCGGATCGGATCGATCAGATTGGAATCCGAGAGGAGTTCGAGATGGAAGTCAAAGATCGCTGCGGCTGCGGAATCACCTCGCCGTTGCACTCTATTCCGCAATCGCGAAATATCCTCCTTCGACTTTGTGATCGCATTATCAATGCGCTGGATCTCGCTTGGCACATGCCGCGACTCCACCGTGCGAAAGGCCACACGACGGTCATGCTCCTCTTGGACCCATGCACGTCCAATGGCTATCCCCGGGCTGACACCGATCCCTTTGATGGCTTCCAAGGCGTTGGCTCTCCGTGGCTTGAGTCAGCCGCTGCGGTTCTAGACCATCTAGAACCTGGAGCGGCGGTCAATGCGGAAAGGGAAACAGAACCCTTGCGGCTGGGACGCTACCAGATTCACCGACGACGGGCAACCAAAGAAGTGAACAAAAAGGGCACTTCCGACTTGAATTCTCCTTCATTTGGGCTATTTTCTGCCCACGGGGGGCGGGATCTGGGCGGTCAGAGCGATCTGGCTGAACTGAGTCCACAGTTCCTTGGAGCCCGCCAAAAATGTCCCCAAAATCTCCTTTCGTCGTTGCAGCTGCAGCTGCCGCATTCCTGTCGATGTCATCGACCGCTGCAGTCATTGCGCACTGGTCGGTCGTAGCGCCAATCCCCTCAGGCACCGTGGGGAGCAACTTTGCCGTGGGCGCTGCTGATGCGGGCGAGCAGACCGCGGGCACCGGACTCCGAGGGTATCACGCCCTCGCCACCACGGTCTGGTCCACGCCCTCGGGCAACGGCTCGCAGTACTCCTTCAGCAGCAACGGCTGGTCGGTCGGTGATTACTACGAGGTCAGCGTGCCGACGAATGGCGGCAACGGCGGCAACGGCGGGTTCTTCTTTACGGACATCAGCCTGTCGTGGGATCAGACGCGTTCGAGCACGGGCCCCTCGAACTTTCGCGTTGACATGAGCACGGACGGAACGAACTTCACCACGTTGCTCGCGTCGTACACGGTGATTCAGGCGGGCGCATCTGGTTCCAACACGTTCAGTTGGTCGGTGACCGCCGGGGTTCAGTCGGCCTTCACCAGGACCATCTCGAGCATCGCTGGCGCAGACAACCAGAGCACTCTGGTGTTCCGCTTCGTCAACCTCTCCACGGCTCCGACAACTGGCACGAACCGTATCGACAACATCATGGTCAGCGGCACGCTCGTTCCTGCGCCCGGCGCCGTGGCCCTTCTGGCCGTGGCAGGCCTTGTTTCGCGTCGTCGTCGCTGACTGCAGTGATTGTTCTCCCAAGCATTGATGCAGTTCTCTTCAACCCCTCAGGAGTTGCAAATGACTAGAGTGATTTCGTCCGTTGCCCTCTCCATTGCCGTGACGAGCTTTGCCGCTGCGGACATTGGCGTCGTGGAGTCCACCGGCGGCTTCCAGATGCCCAATGCGGCCTACCCCTACGTCTCTGCCATTGGTGCCTCGCAAAACCCGCGATTGCACGGCTTTGACTTCGGACCGATCGACGTGCCGAACGCCCAGTCGCTGCTGCTTGCGAACTGGTACTTCGAGAACTACGCCTACAACGGCGGGAGCACCCCTCCGGGAGCGGCCAGCAATGACAACTGGCTCGACGGCAGCAGCACCGCATCGCTGACTGTGACGCTGAGGGCGGGATCCGCAATGATCTCAAACAACACCTACGCGCTCGTCCAGACTGGCGTCAACGGCAACAATCGCTTCTGGCAACTGACGGAGTCGGCGCGGAACACCAATCTGGCAGGCGGGCTCGGCATCGGCAGTTACTCCGTCGAGTTCAGCAATACCTTCAGCTTCAATGTGTGGACAGGCTTCGTGTCGCAGGGAAGTTCCACGACAGCAGTCAGCACCGCAACGTTCAATGTCGTTCCCGCCCCTGGCGCGATCGCGCTGTTTGGCGTGGCTGGTCTCGTCGGTATGCGTCGTCGTCGCTGACGCCACTGCTGTCATGCCATTGCGCTTGAGGAGACGGGGCAGTTGATCATGGTTGTCGTTCGGGCTGAGTGGCCACACGTCCTTCAAACTCGGTCGTGGCGCATTTCTTCGAAAGCGCGCATCAAATGAAACGGGCCCCGGCGGATGCCGAGGCCCGTGTGTGCCGCGAATGTTGCGCGCGGATCAGTTGCCGTCCTTGACCTCATACTCCGCATCGATCACATCACCCTTCCCGCCGCTGCCGGCACTCCCGCCGCCCTTGCTGGAGTCGTTGGCTGTCGAGCTACCCGCCGATTCAGTGCCGCCTGCGGACTTCGACGCCTCATAGGCCGCCTTGCCAAGTTCCGCCGCGGCCTCGTTCAGCGCCTTCATCGCCGCCTCGATGGCTGGGCGGTCATCGGTCTTCACCTTCGACTCCAAGTTCGAAACGGCACTTTCGATGCTCGCTCGACCTTCTGCCGAGATGCGCGTTCCATGCTCCTCGAGACCCTTGCGCGTGGCGTAGATCAGTTGCTCCGCGCCGTTTCGGATATCGACGAGTTCGCGGCGCTGACGATCGCCTGCTGCGTTCTCCTCCGCCTCGCGGCGCATCCGATCGACCTCTTCCTTGCTCAGACCGCTCGAACCCGTGATGCGGATCTCCTGCTTCTTGCCGGTGGCCTTGTCCGTCGCGCTGACATTCATGATGCCGTTGGCATCGATGGAGAACTCCACCTCGATCTGCGGAACGCCTCGCGGCGCCGATGGAAGACCCGTGAGGTCGAAGCGTCCGAGACTGCGGTTGTCCGCTGCAAACTCGCGGTCACCCTGCAGCACATGGATGGTCACCGATGACTGATTGTCCGCGGCGGTCGAGAAGGTTTCCTTCTTGCTCGTCGGGATGGTGCTGTTGCGCTCGATCAGCTTGGTCATCACACCGCCAAGCGTTTCGACGCCGAGCGAAAGTGGTGTGACATCGAGCAACAGCACGTCCTTGACCTCGCCCTGCAGTACGCCGCCCTGAATGGCGGCGCCGATGGCGACCACCTCGTCGGGGTTGATGCTGCGGTCGAGTTCCGTCGTCTTGAAGATGTCCTTCGCGATCTCCTGCACCTTCGGGATGCGGATGGAACCGCCGACCATGACGATCTCCTGGATGTCCTTGGGGGACAGTTTGGCATCCTTCAGGCACGACTCGCATGGCCCGCGAAGGCGCGCGAAGAGGTCCACGCACAGTTCCTCGAACTTCGCGCGGGTCACGGAGACCTGCAGGTGCTTCGGTCCGTTCTGATCCGCCGTGATGAAGGGCAGATTGACGGTGGTCTCAAGTTGCGTGGAGAGTTCGATCTTCGCCTTCTCCGCCGCCTCCTTGAGCCGCTGCAATGCCATCGGATCCTTTCGGACATCGATGCCTTCCTTCTTTCGGAACTCCTCACCGATGAAATCGATCAGACGCTGATCGAAGTCATCGCCGCCGAGGTGCCCATCTCCATTGCTGGCCAGCACCTCAAAGACGCCGTCGCCCACATCGAGGATGGAAATGTCGAACGTTCCGCCGCCGAGATCGAACACGGCGATACGGGCGTTCTTCTTCTTCTCGAGTCCGTAGGCAAGCGCAGCGGCCGTCGGTTCATTGATGATGCGTTCCACCTTCAGCCCGGCGATCTCGCCCGCGTCCTTGGTGGCTTGTCGCTGCGCGTCGTTGAAGTAGGCGGGCACGGTGATGACCGCGCGCTCGACCTTCTCGCCGAGGTACTCCTCTGCAACCTTCTTGAGGTCGCGGAGGATCATCGCAGAGATTTCTGGTGGGGTGAACGCCTTGCCGCGGATGTCGACCTTCACGAGTTCGTCCGCGCCACCCGTGACTGTGTAGGGCACGCGCTTCTGTTCCGACTGCACTTCGGAGCCGCGGCGCCCCATGAAGCGCTTGATGGAGAAGACGGTGTTGCGCGGATTCGTGACCTGCTGATGCCGTGCAGGCTGACCCACAAGCTGCTCGCCCTTTTCGGTGAAGCCGATCACGGATGGCGTGGTGCGGTTGCCTTGCTGATTGATGAGCACCTTGGGCTGTCCGCCCTCCATGATCGACACGACGGAGTTCGTCGTGCCGAGGTCGATGCCAATGATCTTTGAGCTGGTAGTCATGTTGTTGGTTCCTTCCTTCTGTGCGCCTTGGAGGGCGAACGGCGATGTTTAGCAAACTCCGTGCCAACGGCTCTTGTCCCTGCCCGACAAAGAAACAAGCCTATTCTCGCAGCATGCGTCAAATACGAGTGAGCGACGAGCGCGTTCAGATTGCCTCGGAGGCAATCTTGGCTGGGCTGCGCGCCCTGCAGGTGGTCTTGCGGCACCCGAGCGCCCGCGTCCCAATCACCAAGCCCGACGGATCGCCCGTCACGGCAGGAGATTTGGCGGTGCAAATGGCTGTCGCTTCCGTTCTTCGCCGCCGAGCTCCGCAGTGGACGCTCGTCGGCGAGGAGGGGGAGGGAAGCGTGCCCAGCGCGGACGGCGCGCCACTTCTCTCGCGCGCTGTAGCGGCGGTGCGCGAATCGCTCGGAAGCGAGGCGCCAGCGGATCCCGCCGAGTTCCTTCAGGATCGCCCCCGTGCGCCAGGCGACACGTGGTGGACCGTCGATCCCATCGATGGAACCAAGGGATTTCGCAGTGGGCGTCACTACGCGCTTTGTCTGGCGCTCGTGGAGCGCGGCGAAGCGACCGTTGGTGTTCTCAGTTGCCCGACGCTCGTGATCGGACGCGATCCGCTTGAGATCGGTCCGGACGAGCAGATGGGAACGGTCTATGTGGCTGCGAAGGGGCAGGGCGCGTGGAAGTTCGCGCCGGGTGCGGGGGACCGCCACCTGCCGACGACGCTGCTGCGTGTGGCTCGGAGCGCGCGGCGTGCGGACGATGCGCCGTGGCGCGTGTGTGATTCGATCGAGGGCGGTTCGCGGGCGGAGCGCATGCGCGGCATCATGGGCCGCACGTCGCTTCGCTGGGAGTCCGTGTCGCTCGATAGCCAGTGCAAGTACGCCCTCGTCGCCGAAGGTGCGGCGGACTGCTTCATGCGCGTGCCGGGTTCGCGTGGTGCGGAGAAGGTATGGGATCATGCGCCTGGCGCAGTGGTCGCGAGCGAGGCAGGCGCGTGGGTCGGCGATCTCGCTGGTGCGCCGCTGCGCATGGCTGGCGAAGCACTCGATCAGAATGTTGGAACGCTCGCGTGCGACCGGTCGATCGTGTCGGATGTGCACGAGGCGGCGCGCGCGGTTCTCGCCGCATCGGCGCCCGCGCATCCGAGGCGCGGCGGATCTTCGTGATCCGCGCGCTGTCCAATGTTGTGCGTGCGCTGGCGTGGGCGTTCACCTGGGCTGCCGTGTTGACCGCCATACTGTGGGGCACTGGGCGTGTGCTGACGGACACCGTGGCGTCGGCCCAGCAGCTTCACTGGATCCCAACCGTCGCTGCGCTTGCCATGACATCGCTGGCGCTCGGATTCCTGCTGATCGGTGCGCGGGGCGATTCGCTGCGGCGCTGGCGGAACGCGCTGTGGATCATCGCGTGCTTGCAGGGTTCGGTGTTGTTGCTGCAGGATTGGAGACCGCTGTCGCGTCCGCTCGCTGCGCCCGCGGGTGCGGATTCGGCGGCGCCCATTCGGGTCTCGCATGTGAACGCCAACTGGCCCAGTGCGAAGTCGGTCGATCGTGCGCGCGCCTACGCCCAGTGCATGCGGGACGCGTGGGGCGAGTCGGGCGCTGATGTGCTGTTCATTTCAGAAACGGGTTCCTTGCTTTCCGTCGAGGCGCAGAGCGCTCTCGTTGCGGCCGATTGCAGCGTCCTGTTTGTCGGGCGATTCGGCGTTGTCAGCCGTGTTCCTGTGGTGCGTGCGATGCCGCTGATGGATGACGGGAAGATCGCAGCGAGTCTGGTGGAGTTCGGTCCGTGGAGAGGAAATGCGCCGTTCGCTGCGCTGTTGGTGGATCTCCCGTCCGACCCTGCACTGTCGCGGCGCGATGTGCTTGCGCGAATGTCCGCCTCGCTGCGCGACAGGATCAGCGAAGAGCCTGATTTTGTGGTCGGCGATCTGAACGTCGCGCGCGGCAGCGGGTCTGTCGCATCGGTGTGGCCTCGGCACCGCGAGGCATTCGCCGAGCAGGGGCGGGGCTGGGGCGCGACCTATCCGCGGCACTTTCCACTTTGGCACATCGATCTCATGTTGATTGGCGAGCGTGTACGACTGCTCGACTACAGCGTGCGCGATGCAGGCGCCGGAAACCACAGCATGCAGTGTGCTGCAATGCTCGTTGCCGGAGCGACCGTGCGTCCGTGATCTGCTGTGTGCGCCGCGTCAGTCCACCTTCGCGAAGAGTTTCCACAGTTCGCGGTAGGTTTGTTCTGGTGCGGGGGCTTCGCCATCCACCATGTTGATGGCGTTGCGAAGCCTGAACTGACGGTCGTGCCAGAATCGCACCGACAGATCAGCTCGGAGGGTGTTGGTGCCGTAGCGATGGTTGATGTCGCCCCTATCCCGCATTCCATCCACCACGATCACCGTGTCAGGAGTGAGCATGAAGAGGAACCGTGATGACTGCAACTCTCGGTCATTGTCGCCGATAAAGTGGTAGTTGCAGTAGACGCGTTCCGTCGCCGAGGAGTCCCACTCTCCCTCGTACCGCGACGCGGGGTGCGCGCCTCGGTGGCACGGGCAATACAGCATGTGGGGATCTTCAATCAATTGCACAAAAGGTGAGATCAGCCATCCAAGTCCATCAGCCTGCGGAGTGGAATCAGCTGTTGGCAGTTGCCCCGTGTTGAGTGCCATCATCTCCTGCGGCGCTGTGGTGTCGTCGTCATCGAAGATTGTCGACGGGAGGTGGTCCTGATACAGCGCCGTGTAGCCATACAACGCGAGACCGATCTGCCGCAAGTTTGATGTGCAGACCACGCGGTTCGCGGTTTCTCGCGCCGCGCGAAGACCGGGCATCATGATGCTCGTGAGGAGCGCAATGATCGTCAGCGTGACGAGAAGTTCCACAATGGTGAAGGCGCGGCGAAGTTCGCGCGAAGAGGACAGCGCACAGGTTGGGTGCGTTTGAGCGAGTCGCACATCTCGGCTCCGAGTTGGATCGGAAAACTTCGAGAGCACCAGTCACTCCTTTGCCGTCGCAGGACAACACCCTCCCGCCACCAGAGGCATTGTGCCACGGATCGGGTCGGACGCGAGGGCAGGTTTCAAGAATTTCGGTTGGAAATGAAGTTTTTTGTCGCCCTTGGCGATGGGAGGCAATGTTTGGGTTGCGAAGTGGGGGATTTTGCTGCATTCTTGGCGGGTGGTGGCAGGGGTGTGCCTGCCCGCCTGCGTAAAGGCGTGTGGCGGGTCGGCGGGAAGGCGTGTTGGTCGGGCGCGTGTTTGCTTGGTTTGCTGCGCTGTTTGGGTGCCCCGTTCGGATGTGTTGGCGCGTGGAGGACTCATGAATCAGCCGAATGAAGACAAGACACTGATGAACGGCGTTGCCGCCGGTCATGAGGCGTCGCTTCGGCTGCTCTACGAGCGGTTTGGCGCACTTGTTTTCCGAAATGCTTGCCAGGTGCTTGGGTCGACGAGTGAGGCGGAGGACGCGGTGCAGGATGTGTTTGTCCAGATCTGGCGCACCGCCGATCGATATGACCCGAGTCGTTCAAAGTTGATCACCTGGGTGATGTTGATTTCGCGCCGCATGCTGATCGACCGCCTTCGGCGGCGGATGATTCGCCCGCCGATGGGCGCTCTCGATGAGAGCATTGGGGTTCCTGCGCCGCAGACCGCTTATGCGTCCGCATCAGATCCAGAGTTGGTGGAGCACTTCACCAAGGTCAGGCGTCGCATGGGGGAGTTGCCAGAGCTGCAACGAGAGGTGATCGACCTTGTGTACATCAAGGGTTTTTCTCTTCAGGAAGTGGCCGAGCAACGGAGCATGCCTGTGGGGACTGTGAAGAGTGCGCTCAGCCGCGGACTTCAGCGTTTGCGGGAGAAGTTTGGAATCGAGGCGGCGGGATGAGCGCCGTTATCTTCCAGTGTTCCGTGCATGAGATTTGTCGATGCTGCTGCGACTGCCGCGCTGGGCGCGGCGTAGAGTCGGGCGGAAGCCTGTGGGCAGCGCGTGCTGCCCGCCGGGATGTTTCAAGGACTATTTTGGTGGTACTCCGAGGCACGACAGTTCTCGGGTCGAAAGGTCAGCGCAGTTCATGACAAATCACCCAAACGATGACACGAGCCCGACGGAGGGGGACACGCCTGATCAGGCCGACCTGTTCGAGTTGGCGCATTTGGAAGTGACCGGTGTGCTTGAGGCGCATGACTCCAGGCGGCTTGAGCGGCTCTTCCGTGAGTCTTCTGAGAAGGTGCAGCAGGAGGTGATGGAACTGCAGGCAGCTTTGGCCGCGCAGGTGGTGTTGCTGCCCGATGTGCAGCCGGACCGTGCGCTCATTCATGAAGTGCTCGCTTCAGTACGGCGCGACATTCGTCAGAGCGATGCGGACATGGCTCCGATTGCTTCGATCGGTGTGCGGCGTGGTGGGGCGGGGATGGCGACGGCTTCTGCCATGAGTGTGGGAACAAGTGTGGACACACAGGACGATCCGACCCTGGCGGTGCGCCGTGCGGAAGATCTCCGTTGGAAGCGTGCGGCAAAGTTGTGGCGCGCGGGTTGCCTCGCAGCGATCGGTGGAATCGTTGTGGCGGTGGTGTTCCACATCTCGACGTACCGCCAAGCTGTTCGGATCGGTGAACTCGCACTGCAGAATTCTGTCAGTGCGCAGTTGACGAGCATGATCGGCGCTGGGCTGCCTGAGTTCCTCGATCAGCGGTGCGTGGTGCGCGGCCTCGTGGGCGTAAGTCCGCGTGAGAGCGGCTCGGTTGCGGTCATGGTGTCCCCGAAGTTCGATGCCGTGCTCGTGGCTTGGATCGATCTTGCAAAGGACCGTGTCCTTCGGCTTGAGGCGGTCGATTCCGAAACACAGAGCGTGACCACGGTGGGCGACTTCACGGTCGTCAATCCTGTCGGCGGAACGCGGCTGGTTGTGCCCGCTGGCGCCGCGAACCTCGGGACAGTATGGCGCGTGGTCGATCGCGGCGGAGCCGTGGTCTTCACGAGCGTGCCTGCAACTCGTTGAGGGTTTTCCGCGCTTCTCGCGGTGTGCATCCAAACTCGATCGTCAGGCGTCCGCCTCTTCGGCGCGGCGCAGCCACTCGGATTCGAGTTGCTGCTTCTCCTGCTCCGCGGTGGTGCGGCTGTCAAGCACTTCGTTCGTGCGCGTGCGGTCGCTGTAAATCTGAGGGTCCGCCAGTTTCGCATCGATGTCGTGCAGCATCGCGGTGAGAGCGCTGATGCGTGCCTCCAACTGCTCTGTCGCGAGGTGCGACAGCGGATTGCGCGAATCGGTGCGGCTCTTGGTTGCGCGTGTTCGCCGCTGCCGCTGCCCACGCGGGGGATGGTCGGCGGATTGCGTGGGTGCGGCCGCTGATCTTGGTGCGGCTGGCGGCGCAGTTGTTGGCTTCGGTGCTTCGGAGGTTGCCATGCTTGCGCGCCGCTGCTCATCGAAGGCGGCGTAGTTGCCGTTGAAGAGCGTCCAGCGGCCATCGCCTTCGAGACTGAGGATCTGCCCGCATGTGGAGGTGAGCAGCGCACGATCATGGCTGACAAGGATCAGCGTGCCGTCGTAGCCGCCCTCCTCGGCGGGGAGCGAGAGCGCCTGCTCGAGCCGTTCAGCGCTTGGGATGTCGAGATGGTTGGACGGTTCGTCGAGGATGAGCAGGTTGTGCGCACCCGCCACGAGTCCCGCGAGGACCACGCGCGCGCGTTCACCGCCCGAGAGCGATCCGATGCGCGACTCCTGCGCACTGCCTGAAAAGAGGAACGCGCCCGCGAGATCGCGCGCCTCCTGTTCGGTGAGTCGGGTGCCGTTGGCGCGCGGCGGAACGGTCAACTGCAGGAATCGCCAGACTTCGAGCGTCGGGTCGATGTGATCCTGATTCTGGCGGAACCATCCTGTGGAGAGGCGCGGTGAACGCTTGAGCGTGCCGTGGTCCGCCGCCTCATCGCCGAGCAGAATGCGCAGCAGCGTCGTCTTCCCCGTGCCGTTTGCGCCCACGATGCCGAGCCGATCGCCAGGCTTGAGTGTGAGTTCGAGTTCACGCAGCAGAACGCGCGGACCGAAGGCCTTGTCGACGCCGTGCGCGGAGACCACGATGTCGCCGACGCGCTCGGCCCGCGGCAACTGCAGGCGCATGACATCGAAGTCGATGGGGCGTTCGACCAGTTCATCGCGTTGGTAGCGCTCGAGTCGCGTGGCGCGCCCGCGCGCTTGGCGCGCGCGTTGACCGGCGCGGTAGCGAGCGATGAACGCCTCTTCGCGCACGATGCGGTCACGCTGCTTGTCGTGGAGTCGCTGCTGTGTGAGTGCGCGCTCGCGCCGCAGCACAGTGAAGTCCGCATAGTTGCCTGGGTACTCGCGGATGGATGCGTCGTGGATCTCGATGATGCGCGAGACGACGCGGTCGAGCAGCCAGCGATCGTGGCTGACGATGACGACCGCGCCGCGAAACTCGTCCGCGAGGAAGTCCTCGAGCCAGCGCCGACCATCGATATCGAGATGGTTCGTCGGCTCATCGAGCAGCAGGAGATCGGGCTCCTCGAGCAGCAGCCGCGCCAAGGCTGCGCGCGCACGCTGTCCACCGCTGAGTGTGGCGACGGGTGTGCTGAACTGCGCATCGGTGAAGCCCAGTCCATGCAGGACCGCATCGATTCGGTGATCGACCGCGTATCCCCCCGCGCGCTCGAGCGCATCGTCGAGTGCGGCCTGCCGCGCGAGGAGTCGTTTCATCTCCTGTGGGTCGGTGGCAGTGGAGAGGCGTTCATAGACGCCATCGAGTTCTGCGCGGACTTCATGCAGTCGCTCGAACGCGCGCGCCGCGGCTTCGCGCAGCGTGTCCGTCGGTGAAATCGATGGATCCTGCGTGAGGAAGCCTGCGCGCGTGCCGCGCTGCAGCGAAACGCTTCCGCGGTCGGGGGCGAGTTGCCCCGCGAGCATTCGCATCAGCGTGCTCTTCCCGCAGCCGTTTCGCCCGACCAGGCCGATCTTCTCGCCCGGTTCAATCGAGAGCGTCGCATCGTCCAGCAGGAGGCGCGTGCCGTGCCCGAAACGGACATTGGTCAGCGTGGCAATGGGCACTTTTCGATCGTACCGAGTTAGCCTTCGCCGCTGATGCGAAGCGCAGTTGCCGATGGGCGTTGGTCGAGTGGTCGTCGGTGGCTGCGTGTTCTTGTGATGCCCATGGCGATCCTCGGTGCGGGTCTGTGGATCATGCAGCAGCAGCAGACCGCTTCTCAGGGCGATGCGGTGCGCGTGAGGGTGCAGGTGCAGGACATGATGGAGAGGACGCTGCGCACCGGCTCATGCGGACCGATGTTGGATGCGACCGATCCGCTGATGCGTGAGAGTGTCGCCGCTCGGGTGCGCGGTGCGGTGCGTGGCGCGGGCGGACTTGCGCGAGTGCTGGTCGTCGTCGAAATCGGCGATCAGAGCGGGCAGGGGACATCCGCAACACATACGGCGATTGCCGGCGTTTGTGGCGGCGAGCCTGTGGGCATCGCCGTCTTGGCGCCGCGCGGTTCGGGCATGGCTTCTGTGGTGAGCGTGTTCGATGTCGGTGCGCAGGCGCGTGTGCGCTGGCACAGGGAGTGCGAGATTGCGGCGGGTACATTGCCCGCCCCATGACGGCGCTGCAGGTGTGGCTGAACGGCCGGCTGATGCCTGCGGCGGAGGCGCATGTGTCGCTCTTCGACAGCGGCTTCCAGCACGCGATGGGGGTTTTCACTTCGATGACGGCTCGGCACGGCGCCGTGTTCAGACTGCAGGAGCACTTGGAGCGCCTGCAGTCGTCTGCGGTTTCGCTTGGTGCCGTTGAGGCACTGCACATCGGACCGCTTGCGCAGGCAGTGGGATCCGTGTTGGCGTACAACGAGTTGTCGTCCGCCCGTGTTCGGGTGAGCGTGACGGCGGGCGATCTGAAGATGCTGCGTGCGCCTGGTGCGTCGCGCCCGGCGCAGCGTGGCGATCCAACAGTGGCGATCGTTGCGCAGCCGCCCACGGACTACCCCGAGGAGTTCTTCACCATGGGAGTGCGGGTACGCGTGTGTGATTGGCGTGTGCCGGCGCACGATGCGTTCGCGGGTCACAAGACGCTGTGGTACTGGCCGCGCTTGGCGGAGTTGCAGGTCGCTTCGAGTGTCGGCTGCTCGGAGGGACTGGTGTTCACGACGGCGGGTCGGTTGAGTTGTGGCTGCGTGAGCAATGTGTTTCTCGTGAAGGACGGTGAACTGCGAACCCCCGCCTGCCGCACCGATGAGGGGCACGATCGTGCACCTGTGCTGCCCGGCATCACGCGGCAGGCGATCATCGAGTGTGCGCAGGACCGAGGTGTGACGGTTCGCCGTGCAAAGTTGACGGTGGACGATGTGTTTGCGGCCGATGAGGTGTTTCTGACGAACTCGAGTTGGGGCGTTCTGCCTGTGATTGCGGTCGAGCGAAATGTGATCGGATCAGGGGCTCCGGGCGCGCTCACGCGAGACTTGCGGGATGACTATGTCGAGACGCTCAACTTCGAGACGCGTCATCAGTCGGCCTGAGCGCGTGCGCGCACCGTGCACGGTGGGGATCTTGAAATCTGCGCTCAGTCTCGGCGAATGACGCGCACGTTCTCTCGTCCCTCGCTGTCGTGGGTTGGGATCGGGGGCCGCGGTGTTGGTTCTTCCGAAGACGCGGGAGGCGTGCGCGTTGAACTGCCGCGGAGCGCGTTGCGGACGAGCGCCATCATCACCAGCACGGCCGCAATGGCAATGACAACGGCGATCACCGCGAAGCCAGCGATGGCAAGCACAATCACGATGGGAAGTGCTATCAGAATGAGCAGCAGTCGCGCCATGGGAGCGTTGGCGGGTTGGCCGTTGGGGCTGGCTGGTTGCGGCGGAAGCTGCTGCACGCCGTGCACGATAGATTCGCGGGCTTTCGGTTGGTGCATGCGCTTCCGTACCATCGCTGAGCCATGGCGGGCGAGTTCGTTCACCTTCACCTGCACTCGGAGTATTCGCTGCTCGATGGCGGCAATCGCATCGAAGCACTCGTGAAGCAGGTGAAGGCGCTCGGGATGGATGCCGTGGCGGTCACCGACCACGGCAACCTCTTTGGGGCCGCTGAGTTTTATGACGCTGCGCGGAAAGCGGGCGTGAAGCCGATTCTCGGCATGGAGGCGTATGTGGCGCCCGACCACGATGGGCGCGAGGGGGATCGACGAAGCCGCGTCCCAACGCGCGTTCAGGATGGGGGATTCCATCTGGTACTGCTCGCCATGAACCTGACCGGCTGGCGCAATCTGATGCGGCTGTCGAGTGATGCGTTCCTGCAGGGCTTCTATCACCGCCCACGCATGGACAAGTCAACCCTGACCCAGTGGAACGATGGACTGATCGCCATCAATGGTCACCTTGGGTCGAGCATCGCGTGGCATCTGACGAACTTCGTGCAGACAGGACAGGCGAGTCACTGGGCGCTGGCGCTCGAGGAAGCGCGCTGGCACGCGCGCGTGTTCGCTCCTGACGCGCAGGGCGAGCCGCGCTTCTACATCGAACTGCAGCGGCATGTGGTGGAACAGGAGCGGATCAACCCGCTGCTGAAGAAGCTGGCGGCGGAGCTGCGATTGCCGCTGGTGGCGGACAACGATGCGCACTTCCTGCGCGCGCAGGATCACGATCTGCACGACACGCTCTGCTGTATCTCGATGGCGAAGAACAAGGAGGATCCTGATCGTCTGCGGTACCCGACGGATCTGTGGGTCAAGAGTCCCGCGGAGATGCATGCGCTGTTTGCGGATCCCGATGAGCAGGAA
Organism: Phycisphaerae bacterium; assembly: GCA_016873335.1. Classification (GTDB taxonomy): domain Bacteria; phylum Planctomycetota; class Phycisphaerae; order Phycisphaerales; family SM1A02; genus F1-60-MAGs104. Next base: position 51,206 of record VGXN01000003.1, read on the forward strand.
GCGCTTGCGAATACGGTGCGGATCGCGGGTCGCTGTTCGGTGGAGTTGCCGCTTGGCAGCAGTCATGCGCCGCTCGTGCGGGTGCGCGTTCCCTCCTCGCTGCCGACTTACTCGGGCGGTGATCTGACGGCATGGTTCAAGGATGTCTGTGCGCGCTTCGAGTTGAGTCCCGTTGGCACGGATGATGCGACGGAGCAGAAGCGCGCGCGTGCCGAGTGCGATCACGCGCTTGCGAAGCTGTGCGAGGCGGGCTTGGTGTGGCGATATGGTCCTGGAGGCGTGACGCCAGCGATCCGTTCGCGGCTCGACCGCGAGTTGAAGATCCTTGGGGACAAGGCGATCAGCGCGTACTTCCTGATCGTGTGGGACTTCGTGAGTTGGGCGCTTCGGCAGGGGATCCCTGCAACGGCTCGTGGTTCTGGCGTTGGGACGATGGTGGGTTATGTGCTCGGGCTCTCGAACGCCTGTCCCGAGCGGTACGGGCTGCTGTTCGAGCGATTCACCGATCCCGACCGAAGCGAGTACCCCGATATCGACATCGACATATGCCAAGACGGGCGCGCTCGTGTGCTCGAGTATGTGCGAGGCAAGTATGGGCATGTGGCGCAGATCATCACGTTCGGGCGGCTGAAGGCGCGCGCGGCGATCAAGGATGTGGCGCGCACCATGGGCGTTCCAGTGGCTGAGGCGCAGCGGCTTTCCGATCTCATTCCGCCTGAACTGCACATCACGCTTGAGCGCGCACTTGAAATGGAGCCGGCGCTGCGCGCCGCACGTGACGACAGCCCGCTGATTGCGAAAGTGCTCGAGCACGCGCAAGGGTTGGAGGATCATGCGCGCAACAGCAGCGTGCATGCGGCGGGTGTGGTGATCTGTACGCAGCCGCTTGAGAACATCGTGCCGCTTTGCCGCGCAACGAGCGGGAGTGAGGAAGTGATCACGCAGTGGGATGGTCCGACCTGCGAGCGGGCGGGACTCCTGAAGATGGACTTCCTCGGTCTTCGGACGCTGTCCACGATGGAGTGTGCCAAGAGGCTTATCCGCACGACCCTCTCCGAGGAGGCGATCTGGCGCGCAGTCGGTCGTGGTGACGAGTGGTCGAAGGGTGCGGCATCGCGCGGGGCAGATCCCCTCGATCTCGATCGCATCGACTTTGCGGACCAACGGGTTCTTGGGCTCTTCCGTGGCGCCGAGACGGGTGGCATCTTCCAGTTCGAGTCGGGTGGCATGCGCAAGACGCTGATCGAAATGCAGCCCGACAGGCTCGAGGACCTCATTGCGGCGAACGCGCTCTTCCGTCCCGGACCGATGGAGTTGATCCCTGACTACTGCCGCCGCAAGTTGGGGCGCGCCGCGATCCCCCGCGTGCATGAGGTGGTGGATCGACTCACCGCAGAGACCTACGGCGTCATGGTGTATCAGGAGCAGGTGATGCAAGTGCTGCATCAACTCGGTGGCATTCCGCTGCGCGCTGCGTACTCGATCATCAAGGCGATTTCGAAGAAGAAGCAGGAGACGATCCAGAGCGCGCGCGCCGATTTTGTGCGCGGATCGGGGGCGCAAGGGTTGTCCGAGGTGAAGGCGCAGGAGTTGTTTGACCTGATCCTGAAGTTTGCGGGCTACGGCTTCAACAAGAGCCACTCCACTGGCTACGCGATCATCGCGTATCAGACGGCGTATCTGAAGACGTACTTCCCCGCGCAGTACATGGCAGCGGTGCTGACCTACGAGAGTCAGGCGCAGAAGGTGGAGGACTGGGCTGTCTATCTCGAGGAATGCAAGCGCATTCCATGGCCGGACTCCACGAGCAAGCATCGGCATACGGGCGTTGAGGTGAAGCCTCCCGACATCAATCTTTCCGTGTCGGACTTTTCGATCGTCTTCGATCCGGATGAGCCGCAGGACAACCTGCATGGGCATGTGCGATTCGGGCTGCGCGCCATGAAGGGTGTCGGTGACGCGGCGATCGCATCGGTGATTGAGGAGCGGACGCGCGGTGGGGCGTTCAAGGACCTGTTCGATCTCTGCAACCGTGTCAACTTGCGTGCAGTCACGAAGTCGACCATCGAGAGCTTCATCAAGGCGGGTGTGCTTGATTCCCTGCATGGAACGGCGCAGCGCGCATCGATGCTCGCGTCACTCGAGGAGGCGCTTCGTGCGGGACAGATTGCCGCCCAAGACCGCGCCGCCGGTCAGATGTCGATGTTTGGCGAGGTTGGCACGGGCGGATCGTCCGCGATGAATGGTGCCGGCACTGCGGTCGAGACCGCTGCACCGCTGCGAAAGGTGGAGCCGTGGAATCGCCTGACCGCGCTGCAGTATGAGCGTGAAGCGCTCGGCTTCCATGTGTCGGGGCACCCGCTCGATGAATGGGCGGCGGAGATTCGCTCATTCTGTACGGCAGACAGCGCCACACTTGCGCAGGCCGGTGGCTCGGTGCTGATCGCGGGGCTCGTGACGCGCATTCGGCAAGTCATCACGCAGCGCGGATCAAGCGCAAATCAACGAATGGCGATTGCGACGCTGGCGGACAAGGGCGGGACATTCAATGCGGTGCTCTTTGCCGAGACCTATGCGGAGTGTGGCGAGTTGCTGCAGGAGGGCGCGGTCGTGGTGATCGTGGGCTCGCCTGACAAGTCACGCGCGGAACCGGGCGTGATCGTTGATCGGCTGATCCCGATGGATGCTGCTGCTGCGCACCTCGCGAACTCCATCGAGATTCGCCTCGATGCCGAGCGTTCCGCGATGAGCGATGAGGAGTCGCATCGGGCCCTTCTCGGCACCGTCCGGATGCTCGCGGGTGCGCTTCGGCAGGCGTCGGGCAGTGTGGCGAGCCTGAAGGGTCGACCCGTCGAGGTTTGCGTGCAACTCGGTGTGGATGGAGGGTCGGTCGCACTGCTGCCACAGGGTGTTCGTGTGGTTGCCGACCGCGATGTCCTGCGCCGACTGAGCGACATCGTCGGTCCTGGACGCGTGGTCGTGCGCGGCGGCTATGTGCCACCGAGGCGCGAGCGGGGCGGGCGCGGACGCTTCAGGGATACAGGCGAGTGACCGTCCAGCGGTCGCCGCTGCGTCGGTAGACGATGCGGTCGTGCAGTCGCGCGGGGTGACCTTGCCAGAACTCGATTGTTGAGGGGCGAATCCGAAAGCCGCCCCAGTGCGGCGGACGCGGTACATCACGACCTGCGAATCGCTCTTCAAATGACTTGTAGCGCGCGTCGAAGGTGGCGCGGTCGGCGAGCGGTTCGCTTTGCTCGCTCGCCCACGCGCCGAGTTGCTTGTCGCGTGTGCGTTCACCGAAGTACTGGTCGTTGAGCGCATCGCTCGTGCTTTCGACGGAGCCTTCCAAACGCAACTGACGATCGAGATGATCCCAGTGCATGAGCAGCGCCGCAGATCGCTGCGCGGCAAGTTCGCGTCCCTTGCGGCTCTGGTGGTTGGTGAAGAAGACCGCGCCGTCCAGATCGAAGGCGCGCAGCAGGACAGCACGCAGCGAAGGTCGCCCATCGGCATCGACCGAGGCGACGTAGATCGTGTTGGGGTTGGGAGTCGGCAGCTGCAGCGATTCTTCGATCCACGCGCGCGCTGCCGCGATCGGATCAGTCGGCGGGTCGTCAAAGTTCATCTGCGACGGAGTGAACGACAGGGGCGTCGGCAACCGCGTGGGCGGGTGGATGAAAGGAGTGCTTCTGTTCGCGGCGTTCATGTGGGAAGGGTAGGTGCGGTGGCGCAATCAGAGGGCGCGTGGGGTACGGCGGTCATGCGGTCGTTTGTGTGCGGGTCCCTCGCGTGCTGCGCGGGCGAGTCGCTCGAGAGCCAGCGGATCGTCGAGACCAAAGAAGGCGCGCCATGCGTCGATGCTCTGCGGATCCATTGTCGGCGTCTGGGGACGATGTCGGAGTGTTGTTCCGGATTTGGCGCGCGCCGCATGATCACGCACGAGCGTTTCAAGAAACTCGGTTGCGGTGAGCAACCGACAGCGGCGCTTGCGTGCGTCGCGCAGAACGGTTCGGTCGCCCGAGACCACGGTGAGCCGACGCGGCGCAGTGCACTGAGCCACGAGGTTGGCGATGATTTCGTCTGCGGTCTTGCCCGCGCCTGAGTAGCGGAGCGAGACTCCAGCGATCGGCCCTGTCGGTCGGTTGCGGCGCGGTCCATCGCACACCAAGCAGACCGCGTCGCCCCGATAACGACTGTCCGCGATCAGTTGTGCGAGCCCCTCTTCGTCCACCCCTGCAATATCGGGGGGCAGAACCCCCGTGACATGCAGGATGTTGTTGGCATCGACGAGGACGGGCATGGGTGGCGCCGCAGAGTGTCTCATGAATGCACCATCAGGGGACCTGCTTGCATTTCCCGCGGAAACATGGTTCAATGAGCGGCTCGACACCCCCCCAAGGACCCACAGAGCATGCCCATCCGAGTCAAGACCCGAGGCAACGAGACCGCCGAGCAGATGCTGCGCCGCTTCAAGAAGTTGTGCGAGCGTGAAGGCATCACCAAGGATGTGAAGAAGCGGCAGTACTACGAGAAGCCCTCGGAGATTCGTCGCCGAGAGTCGATGCGCCTGCCGCAGAAACTCTTCGCGATTCGTATGGAGGCCGCTGCCGCTGCGGTTCGTGGTGGCGGCGGAGGTGCGCGTGGCAAGTCTGCGACCGGCGGTCGTGCAGGCGGTCCGCGTGGCAGCCGTTCGGGCGGGCGATCGTCAGGTCCGCGCTCGGGCGGTTCGCGCGCGTGAGAGCAACGCGGTCCATGCAGTTCAGCCGTTGTCGCCTGGGGCATGAGTTGAGCACGGGCGCTGAACTTCGGAGCTGAACCCTCGGGTTGGACCCTGTCGCTGATGGTTCGCCCCTCGACGAAGAACAACTCGGAATCGGCGCGTGTGTTTGCCGTGAGGGCAGCGCAGTTGCTCGCCGACCTGAAGTGCACCGAAGTGATGGTGATCGATCTGGTGGGTCGTTCACAGGTGTGCGACTTCATGGTGCTTTGCTCGGGAACGAGCGCGCGACAGATGAAGTCGGTCGGTGAGTCGATTGACAAGCTCGGTTCGCAGATGGGGTCGCCCGCGTGGCGGATGGACAGCGATGCCGGCAGCAGTTGGATCGTCGTGGACTTCATTGATGTGGTCGTGCACCTCTTCGAGGCGCGTCAGCGTGCGTTCTATGACCTCGAGGGACTGTGGCGTGAGGCGCCGCGCGTGGCATGGCGGTCTGCGGATCGCACCGCCGCAGGTTGACGCTGCGCAGCGATACGCTGTACGAATGCTCAAAGCCATTCTGATCGCATTCGCCGTTTCACCGGCGGTGGCACAACAGCCCTCGGACACCCCGCCCGCTGAGAAGTCGGATGCGCCCGCTGCGATCGTGCGCGAGGGGACAGAGGTGATGATCGATGGACCTGGGGGAAAACTGGCTGGAACGCTGCTCCTGCCAAAGGGTGCGCAGGGGGCAACGAAGCCGCCCGCGGTGGTGTTCATCACGGGGAGCGGACCGCAGGACCGCGATGAGACGCTCTTTGGTCATCGCATGTTCGAGCCGATCGCACTCGCCTTGGCGGCGGACGGTATCGCGTCGCTGCGCTGCGATGATCGCGGGATTGGAGCATCGACGGGGGACTTCGCCGCGGCAACGACGAATGACTTCGCGGCAGATACGCGCGCACAGATTGAGTGGCTCCGAACGCAGGGGCAGGTGGATCCTGCGCGCATCGGAGTCATTGGGCACAGCGAGGGAGGACTGATCGGCACGCTGCTTGCCGGGGCTGAGCCACCCGCGTGTGCGTTCGCCGTTCTGCTCGCTCCACCCGCGGTCTCAGGGCGGGAAATCTTGAGTCAGCAGTCGAAGGACATTCTGATTTCGATGCAGGCGGACGCCGCATGCGTCGCCTTCGCGACCGAGATGCATGGATTGATGATGGACACGGCGATCGAGGGAAAGTCGGAAGCGGAGATGCGAGAGGCAGTCGCGGCGTGTGTCAGCGCGCAGCTGGCGTGCAACAAGAACTTTCCCGCGACGGAGGCGATAATCGCTGCGGCGACCGATCAAGGAGTGAAGCAGATGCGTTCGCCTTGGGTGCGTGTCTTTCTGACGCTTGATCCGCAGCCTTCCATCGCGCGCCTTGGCGTTCCAGTGCTCGTGCTGTTTGGGGAACGGGATCTGCAGGTGAGTCCGCGGCAGAATCTCGGGCCTTTCGAGACCGCCGCTGCGCGCGCCCCCGTGCGACCTGTGATTGAAGTGGTTCCCGGAGTCAATCACCTGTTTCAGCGATGCGCCCTCTGCACGCTCGATGAGTACGCGCGAATCAAGTCGGGGATGAGTCCGGATGTCGTGAAAAAGATTTCCACGTGGGTGGCGAAGACTGCAGGCGTGGCGTCGGCTGCACCTCCCGCCGAACCAGCGTCATCGCGTTGAAGGTGCGGCCGTCGCGCGTGAACTTCCGTTCATAGTTCGTGCCGACCACTTCGCCGGGTCGTGCCGATGTGGGTGGGATGAACGGACGCCGTTCAAACAGAGTGGCATGCATCTCGGCGTGGCGTTCGTACCACTGCCAGAGTGCCGCATGATCGGTGACAAGGCGCAGTTCTCCACCAGGTGCGAGCACGCGGTGGAAGTGCGTCAGCGTGTCGGTCTGTACGACGCGCCGCTTGTGGTGACGCCCCTTCGGCCATGGGTCGCTGAAGTAGATGTGCACCACGTGCGCGATGCGGTCCGCCAGGCGGTGGCGGAAGAGATCGCCCGCATCGGTCAGCAGGATGCGGACATGCTCGAGCTTGTTTCGCCGAAGACGATCGGCAGTGGAACGCCAGAAGTCGGCGGTCCACTCGATGCCGAGGAAGTTGCTCTCTGGTTGGATGGCTGCTTGCTGGCAGAGGAAGGTTCCCTTGCCTGAGCCGATCTCGATCTCAAGTGGATTCGACGGGCACGCGAAGAGCGCACGCGGATCCCATGCCCCTGCCTCATGCGGAGGCATGTCGGCATCGCGCAAACCGAAGTGACCGATGTCGAGGCGCTTTCCGCGTGCAGGATCCATCGCATCACTCGGCAGTGGACGCATCTTCCTGATCGCGCGCAACGGCGCGCGAAGCGAGCCGCACGCAACGGAGGCAGATGAACGCCTCGGGGAACGCCGGGCTCTGAAAGAGGCGGTCTGTTCGCTCCTCAAGGCACATGGTGCACTTCGTTGGGGCTGCCTCGGGGCGGTCGCTCGCTTGGGCAGTGACCGTGAGTGCCCACGCGGCACGCAGGCAGTTGCCGCAGATGCAGGAGCCGTGGTGTCCCTCGACCATCGGACGGTCGAGCGTCCACGGTGTGTGGCAGAAGTCGCAGAGGACATCTTCCATGCGGACATGGTTTGGATCGGTGCCTTCGCGCCGCACGCTCCGAGCATAGTTGCGCACGTGCTGCGCTAGTCTGTGCGGCGATGTCACGAGGACCATCCCTCGCGCAGAAATGCCAGTTCGTTTTCGCGGCGGCTGCCATAGTGATTCTCGCGGGCGCGCTGGTTGTGCCGTGGCTTCGCCTGGAGTGGGTCGTGGATGAGAGCCAGCGCGAGACGTCCCGCCAGTTGGCGGAGACCTGGGCGCAGAATGGCTTTGCTCTGACGCGCACGGCGGGCATCCCGATCCCGATTCGGGTCGTGCAGGTTGATCAGATTGAGAGCAGTGGAATCAGCGATCCCTTTGTCGATGCCGCCGAGCGCGCATTTTCAGCGAACCCGACACAGACGGAAGTCTTCGAGGCGGTGCAGTCCTCGGAGGGGATGGTCTATCGATACGCGCTCGCGCTGCGCGAGACGCAGTGGCGGGCGATCCAAGACCGACAGTTCGTGGACTTCGCGGCTCGTGCCTCGGATGTGGCGCTCGGTGATCCGCTTCGAGCGGTACTGGTGATCGAACGCACCAGCCAGTTCGCCGCAGGTCAGATCGCGTCGAACCGTTGGTACCTCGTCGTGAGCGGCGTGGTGGCCGTCGTGCTCGCAGTCGTCGTCTTCTGGTGGATCTTGACGCAACTGATCTTTTCTCCCGTGCGCCGACTGCGCGACAGCATGGAGCGAGTGCGTCGCGGCGACCTGACGGTGCGCAGCAACCTGCGCACGGGCGATGAGTTGGAGGAACTGTCGAGGGCATTCGATCAGATGCTGGATGAGCTTGATCGCGTGCAGAATTCGCTTCGGGCGATGAATGAGTCGCTCGATCTGAAGGTCGTGCAACTTTCGGAGGCGAATGTCGGGCTTTTCGAGTCCAACAGGCTGAAGAGCGACTTTGTGGCGAGCGTGTCGCATGAGCTGCGGACGCCCCTCAATTCGATCATCGGGTTTGCGGAACTGCTTGTGGAGATGGCGCGGAAGGATGCGGACGCCGATCCGAAGCGGCAGCGTTATGCGGCAAACATCCTGACGAGCGCACGAATGCTTCTGGAGATGATCAATGAACTCCTCGACATGGCCAAGATTCAAGCGGGTCGCATGTCGGCGAGCGTGGTGACGTCGAGCATCGCGGACCTGCTCGAGGGGCTCCAAGCGATCATGAAGCCGCAGGCGATGTCAAAGTTGATCGAGATGGAGGCGGAGGTGGAGGCGGACATCCCGTCGGTGGAGACGGACCCTGGGAAACTGCAGCAGATCCTCTACAACTTTCTCTCGAACGCGATCAAGTTTTCGCCGCCTGGCAGCACGATTCGAATCGAAGCGGTGCACACCACGCTCGAGTCGCGTCCTGCTGTTCGCATCGCGGTCGTGGATCAGGGACCTGGAATCGCCTTCGATCTGCAGGAGACGGTCTTCGAGAAGTTCAGGCAGATTGATGCGAGCCATACGCGCTCGCATGGAGGCACGGGACTCGGTCTGGCGATCTGCCGTGAATTGGCGCAGATCCTGGGCTGCACGGTTGGTCTGATTTCGGAGCCGGGGCGTGGCGCGACCTTCTTTGTCACGGTGCCTGTGCTCTACCGCGTGCGCGAGCGGAAGCCACTGCTTCCGACGGCGGCGGAGAATGACGGACGATCGCGTTCAGCACCGATGGGCTGAATCATTCGGCGCGTGCAGGGTGCTCGCGGCGCGCGTCCGCCGTGTGTGCATCGTGTGTCCGCAGGCCCTGCCTGCATGCCGTACCTTCTTGCCGTGCAGTTCCTGCTCGAAACGATGCGGCTTGGTCTGTCGAATCTTCGTCGGCATGCGCTGCGTTCGATTCTGACTTGTCTTGGCATCATTCTTGGTGTTGCTGCGGTCATTGTGGTGGTCGCCATTGGTGAGGGGAACAAGCGAACTGCGCTTCGTGACATTGCTGCGCTTGGTGCACGCAACATCATCGTGCGGAGTTCGAAGCCGCCGGATGTGTCTTCCACCACGCAAGCCCGCACCTTCCTCTCGCGGTATGGGCTGCTGTATGAGGATGCGCGACGCCTGGAGTCAGGACTGGAAGGTCTCGTCATCATTCCACTGAAGGCGGTCGGGAGCGAGGTCAGCCGAGGTGCATTTCGCACGACGGCTCAGTGCTTCGGCACGGTGTCTGAACTGGCGCACGTCGCCAATCTTCAGCCGCAGCCAGGTGGGCGATACCTGAGCGATCATGATGTGGCGACGTACGCACCTGTGGCGGTGCTCGGCGATGAGATTGCGCGGCAGATGTTCCCGGCGCGTGATGCGCTCGGGCAGGACTTCCGCATCGATCAGCAGGTGTTCCGTGTGGTGGGAGTGCTGCAGCCGCAAGGACTTTCCGGCGGAGCGGGCAGTGCGCTCGTCGGTCGTGATCTCAACCGAGACATCCACGTGCCCATGACGACGGCCGAGCGGCAGTTCGGTGACATCGTGCTTCGAGGGTCGTCGGGATCGTTCAGTGCGGAGGAGGTGCAGTTGAGCGAGGTGTATGTCACCGCGCCAAGCACGGATTCGGTCGCTGAGATCGCTGCGCGTGTCGAGCGCGTGATCGAGATCGCACACCCTGGCATGACCGATGTGCAGATCGTTGTGCCATGGGAATTGCTCGAAAATGCGCGGCGTGCGATGGTGGTGTGGAACATCATGCTCGTGTCGATCGCGGCGATCAGCTTGCTCGTTGGGGGTATCGGCATCATGAACATCATGCTTGCAAGTGTCACGGAACGCACACGCGAAATCGGCATTCGGCGCGCGCTGGGTGCGACGCGTCGGCACATCGTGCTGCAGTTCCTCGTCGAGACGGGATCACTCTCGGCGGTCGGCGGAGTCATCGGCATCCTGCTTGGCATCGTGGTCGCCTTTGGGCTTGGACAACTCGTCGAGTTGCTGCGTTCGCTACCGATGTTCCGCGGGGCGTTCGGGCGCGTGTCTCTTGAGCCCGTGATCACGCTCTGGTCAATCGTCGTGAGCTTCGGGGTCGCCGCCGCTGTTGGACTTGTGTTTGGAACCTACCCGGCCGTGGTGGCGAGTCGGAAGGATCCTGTCGTTGCACTGCGCCATACGTGAGCGCACTTTGGGGGGCGCGCGTCCGCATGTCTGACTCGGCTCGCCTAGGCTGCGTTGTATGAGTGAGCGCATTCCGCCTGTTTCCAACGTTCCCGTGACAGGGGAGTCCCTTCGCACGCTCATTGGTGCGGATGCACGGGCCGTGCTCGAAATCGGTGCGCATCATGGCACGGAAACACGCATGCTGTTGGATGCGTTCCCTGTGGCGCATATTCATGCGTTCGAACCTGATCCGCGCGCTCTGGAGGTGCACCGCAAGTCCGTGCGACACCCGCGAGCGACACTGCATGCGATGGCCATCGGTGCGGTGAACGGTCGTGCGGAGTTTCATGTCAGCAGCGGAATGCCCCCGGACATCGATCCGATCATCGCCGCGGAGTATCCGAAGGGGTGGGATCAGTCCGGTTCGCTTCGTGCGCCGAAGGGGCACCACAAGGCCCACCCATGGTGCCAGTTTGTGCGAACGATTTCAGTCGAGGTTCGGACGCTCGATGCGTGGTCCGCCAAGCACGCGCAGGGGAGGATCGACTTTATCTGGGCGGACATGCAGGGGGCGGAGGGTGATCTGGTGCGGGGCGGAGCATCCACACTTGCGCGGACTCGCTTCCTCTACTGCGAATACAGCGATCGCGAACTCTACGAGGGCGAGCCAACCCTCGCGGCGCTGCTCGACATGCTTCCGACTTGGGAAGTGGTTCGCCGACTGCCGAATGACGTGCTCGTCCGAAACACGGCGTGCCGCTGAAGCGGTCACTTGCGTCGGTAGACGATCACATCGCCATTGTTCCAGTCCACCCAGCCATGCAGCCGACGGTGCTCCGACCAGTGGCGATCGAGTGGGCCCTTTGCGTTCACATCGATCGTGCGTGGATACAGCACGATGAGCCAACGGATGTCCGAGTCGAGCGCATCGAGATGCCGCCCGCCTGACCCTGTCGGCACAATGTCGATGTCCTTCAGGACCGCGTAGTACGCCAGCACATTGTCAGCAAGCCCCACCGTTCCGATGCGAGCGGTTGTCGGTTCCTTGGCAAGAATCCACTCCACCGCATCGCGCAGCGGCTGCTTGGGCGGCAATCGCATCGTGTGAATGGTCCACGGAGTCGCGACGGCAAGGACGATGACTGTTGCGATGAGCTGTCGTCGCGCAGCATGATGTTCGGTTGGCGTTTGGCGAGTCATCCATGCGACGATGTCGCTGCCTCCGAGCACCATCGCCGCGATGCATCCTGGGAGTGCGAAGAGACCGAAGCGTGCATACATCCAACTGCCCCCGAGTTCCGTGCCCAGTGCCACCACCGGGAGACCAAGAAGCATGAGTGCAAGTGGCATGCGGCGTGGCGCGTCTCGGACGGCGCCGACGAGTCCAACACAGACAAGCGCGAGAGCGGGAAGAGCGGCCCAACTCCATGCGCCACCAAGCCCAAGCAGCAGGTGAAGTCCCTCCGGCGAGAGGAGCGATGGTTCATTGCCGTCGAGCGCGGCGAACTCTCGGCGGATTCGAAGCATGTCAGGAAGAAGCGGTGTGAGCAGTGTGCATGCGGTGACTGCTCCAAGGCAGAGCGCCGCAAGCGCTGTGGCAGGAACCCGCAGCGCGGAGCCGTCGCGGCGAGCCACGAAGATGCAGAGAAGCAGTGTGATGCCTTGTCCGATCGGGAGTCCTGCAAAGACCAGATGCGACCAGATGCCCAGTGCGGTGATGAGTGCGCATGTCAGCAAGCACGCGAGGCACGAGCGGCGCATGCCACGGAGCAGCAGCGCTGTCGAAGTCGCCGCACAGAGGATCATGAGTGAGTAGCCGCGTGCCTCACAGGACTCGAGCACCACGATCGGTGCCATCGCGGTGGCGGCGGCCGCAGCTGCCGGGAGAATGCGGGACGGCCTCTGCATCCAACGGCATGTCTCGTGCATGAGCCAAGCCATCGCCCCAATGGCAAGGACCCCGGCGACAAAGGCAGGCATACGAAGGATCACCTCATTGACACCGCCCGACAGAGTCAGTGCACACCATGAGAGCAGCGTGTGCATGACATGGTTCGATGGGACGAAGTATGTGCCGATGATGGGACCAGGTCCATGCTGGGCGTAGTCGATCAGGGCGGAGATCTCGTCGTACCAGAAGCTCTCGGTGATTCGCCAGATCCGCTCGGTCACACCGAGGGCGATGATGGCTCCAGTGATCAGCAGCAGGCGCGCAGTGAGTGATGCAGCAGGGCGCGGCGCGGCAGGTTCGATCGGTGGGCTCGATGTCCAACGAGCAATCAGCAGACCGATGATCCACCAACTCGCGGCGCATGCGGCTGCCGCGATCCGCCACCAGTGTGCGCCCTCCAAGGTGACGGCGCGAACATCGACTCCTTGCCGTTCAGCAACAACAGGATGTGTCAGCCACCCGGCGAGTGTGTCCGTCGGCGTCCATGCAACCCACGCACAGAGTGCAGTGACAGGGAGCGCAAATGCCATCCACCTGCCGTTCATACGCCGCTCTCTCCTGGCCACGTCAGCGAGCCATCCTCATGTGCGGCGTCGGCGCTTCGTGCTGTCCGCGATTTGCTTCCGAGTCTGCCCTCCGGAACGCGCCGCAGCAGCGGAAGGATTCCTGCACGTGCGAACGATGATGTGAGAAACAGCACGGTGTAGGCGTTCTCATGTGACCCCATGGTGCGCAAGATCCAGCCGCCAAGCAATGATCCGCCAAGCAGGGCGCCCGCATTGAGAAAGAGGTAGGAAGTCATCAGGCTGGTCCGATCAGAGGGACGTGATACATCAAGAAGCAGGAGGAACGTCGCCAGTTCATAGGCAGCCCATGCGATGCCGGCGCCAGACATGAGCAGCATGATTGTCCAGACGCCAGCGGGCATCGCCATCAGTGCCCCATGGATGGCAAGGAGAATGCTGCCAACGACAAGAACGCGGCGTGCACCATGCGATGCGGCCATTGCGCCAAACACCGCGGATGCGATGCTCTTGCACAGGAACATCAGTGAGACTGCGACGAAGTACATCGTGTTGGAAAAGTGCAGATGTCCGATGAGGTAGGAGCCAACAAAGGGGCTCGAGATCTGCAGCGCAATCTGGAAGAGGAGCATGAACAGCAGAAGGTTCCGCTCCGGACCAGCGAGCGGGCGCAGCGGGAGGCGGAGCGGACTGATCGTCTTCTGACTCCAGTTCCCAGGAGGCGGTTCGCTCTGAAGCCACAAGAAGCGCGTGGAAACTCCACGCCCAAGTGCGGCGAGCAGGAACATGCCGGCGAATGCAAGCAGTTCCCATGGACCTGTGTGTGCGGCATCGTGCGGAAAGGTCGACTGCGACGCATCCGTGCTGCGCCCGAGCCAGAGCACTACGCCCGCGGCGGCGAGCCCTCCGAGCGTCGCCAACTGGCAGATGCGCGTTCGGATGCCGAAGTAGCGCGGACGAATGTCGCTCGGAATGAGCGCGCCAACCCATGCGGTCCATGCAGGACCGGCGCCGAGTGCGGTGCCCCAGTAGACGGCGAGTGTTGCGAGCAGCATGGGCATCGGGATTGATCCCATCCATGCGGCGATGATCAGGGGAACAAAACTGCATGACTGCACCGTTGCGCACAAGATGACCCATCGGCGCGGGCTGTGCAGCGCTTGGATGCCCCACGGCGACACCAGTTGCAGCGTCGCTCCAAGCAGGAAGGGGATGCTGAAGCAGAGCCCCGCTTCGACTTCACTGAAGCCGAGGGCGAGGGCGAACGGGATGAAGAACATCTCGCCGACACCGACCATGAAGGAGTACAGCGCACCGTCTGTGGTGCACACCGAAAGATCGGTGCGGAGTTTCCGAGACCGCGTCAGCATGCGAAGGGGACAACCTACGCCAAGCAAGCGCAGCGCGGTCGGTGCCCGTCCGCCTGTGATTCAGTTCGTTGGGAGAGCGAAACTCGCGGTCGCAGTCAGGGACCGAGATTGCCGCCGCCCGTCGCACCAGTGGCTGAGCCAGTCGAAAAGCCTCGGAGCGTCGCGAAACTAAACGGCACCGTCATCGACACGTAGCGGGGCCCGCCGCGGCGGGCTTGCCTCGGAGGAGGCAGGAACGAGTAACCGCCCAGTGCTCGGTGCACATAATCAGGCGCGCGCACAATGAGCGACTCCTGGTAGTAGTCGATGAACGCCCAGTCTGCCTCCCATGCTTCGGGCTCGACAACAGACTTGATGAGTTGAATCAGTCGCCGCGCCGCCTCTTCAGCAGTCTCGCGGGGACCACTATCACCACCGCTTCCAAAGAGGCTGCCGCCACCACCGCCGCCGCCACCACCACCGCCACCACCCATTCCACCACCGCCACCACCCATTCCACCGCCGCCACCACCCATTCCACCACCGCCGCCACCACCGCCACCAAAACCCGCACCTTGGTTGAGCGCGAAATCGAGGTTGAAGTTTGGCGCATTGTCAAAGTAGGGGACGGTGTAAAGCAAGTCCTTGATCGGATACAGCTTGGTGACAAGAGACCCGCGGCGCGAAAGATTCTCGCGCGTGCCGACCTCCAGAAAGCCTGGACGAAGCTGCCAAGTGCACGACGATTCTGCGGGGAGTTGTGCGAGTACATACTCGAGTGCGTCGAGCGCCGTGAGGCTCGGCAGTTGCATCGTGATGGGTTCGTCGGGATCCATTCCGTCAGGGTTCTTGTCGCTTCGCCAGCGTGGAACCATGGCGACATTCGTCGCTTCCGCAATGAACTTGAGCGCATCACGCGCAGGAGTCTCATCGAAGGTCACTGGCAAGCGTGTGTTCAGCAGTGCGAAGAGCACATCCTGTGGCTCACTCGCCAACTCGGTGGCTTCCGCTGGTGCGCCTTGGGTTTGCGTAGTGACGGTCGGGGCAACCGCGTGAACCGTGATCCCACTTGTCGCAGTCCCGGGCTTCGCAGCATCCGACTTCTTCACGGGTGGGGCCGCTGGGGGATTCGGCTGCGCGGGCGGCTTCGTCTGTGCCGCGACCGCGCAGGCGCACAGCAGCGCGGCGCCGACCGTACACAGCGCTCGATTCAAGATGTTTGGACCCGAAGGTGGAGCCATGGCGAATGCCTGTCGAGGAGGATCTGATCGTTGAACCTGCCTCATTCTACGGACGGGCAGCGCAATTGCAGCGCGATTCTGCTCTCTTCCAAGCAAATCAGCGACATGGCATTTGCAGCAACGGCAATGCGGCTGTCCCAAGGCGCGGTCCGAAGGGCGCCAAGGGCGCGGCTGCGTTCTGCCACGAGGTAACACGCCGTGTCGTCAAACGCCAACTGCCGCAGAAAGCGAACAAGCAGCGCTTGGGATGCGCATGCACGCTCGACATCTCCATCGCTTGTCAGTTCGGTGCTGCCCAGCATGAGCGCAAGTCCATGACCTGGTCGTGCGCTCTGTGCATTCGCACCTCGGCTGCTTTGACCACTGAGCGCGAACGCGCCGTGCATATCGGGCGGCGGCGGATCCAACTGCGCAGCCGCAAGTCCAGGCGAGCCAAGTTGCACAGCAAAGAGAGCCTGACGCGCCGCATCCACCAGCGCTCGGTGATGAGACGGAACACCGCCAAGTGCGAGATCCGCTTCGAGCAACCAACCGAATACTCCGACGAGGACACCGCGCGGCGTGTCCTTCCAGCACTTGTCGATCGCTTCGGCGAGTCGTTCACGGTCCACCAGCGGATCACCACCGCGTTCACAGGAGGCAAGCGCAGCGAGAAGAAGCGACTGTTCGAGGGGATCGCCCTCGATGGTGAGTGGAGCGGCAGCGGCGCCATCGTTTGCTCCGCGGGCATTGGGGCTCGCTGGTTTGTTGCAGCGCGCGAGAAGCGCACTTCGGTAGTCGCTCCGAAGCGCAGGAAGTTCTGGACACGCGGGCACTTCCCTCGGGAGCGCCGCGCACGCCATCACGATCCATGCGACGGCTTTCGCATCCTTGCGTGGATCGGTCTCCACTTCATCGATACGGTCGAGAGCGCAGAGGATTTTCGCTGAAATCGTGGCTGCACGCTGCGCCACGGGACCTCCATGCGAGCGCGAAAACTTGGCAAGTGCTGCCGCTGCGAGTGCCTGTTCGGCGGGACCCGCAAACAGCGTCGCATCCGCACGTTCCGCGGGCAGGTAGTCGCCTCGAAGTCCAAGCGCTTGCAGGGCGCTGCGCTGCTGCGAAGGTTGATCGCTCTCGTCGGCTTTGGGATCGATCAGCGAGCGTTCAAACCATGCCACGATGCCCTCAGAGCACGCATCGATGTCACGGATCAACTGCGCCCCACGCTCCACCGGCACAAGGCGCATGCCACGGTGCACGATGACAGGCGCGCTCCCTGCTGCGGGCTGCACGACACGCGTTGCGTCAAAGCGGTAGATCGCCACGCGCTCGTCGGCGGGCAGTTGATCGAGATCGCGCGCAGGCAATCCGACCTGAAGCGCCAGCGAAAGAAGAGTCTGGTCTGGGGCACTTGCGGCGTTCAGAGCCTGAAGGACCCCAGGATGAGCGAGCGCCCACTCACTGCCGCGGCGCAGAGCCATGCCATCGAGGGCAGGTTGAACCTCGCGCGCAGCTTGCGCGAAGTTCGTGCCGAGCAGCGGTTCAAACTCGCTGCCGACTTCCAGTTCGAGCGTCACGCGTTCAAATGGAATCGCCTTGTCGACTCTGCTTGGCGTGCTGGTCCACCGACGCATGGCGTCTTCAATCGCTGTACTCAGTGCCGTCGCGACCGCGCCAGGCGATCTTGCACTACCAACCCCGACCACCTGCCCGTCGAGGCGGAGCAGGACCGAAGCGGAGTGAAAGTCATCGCGAAGTCCAGCAGGTGCCGTTCTTTCGCTGATTCCAGTATCGAGAGCCAATCGGCAGGAGGTCCATGCTGCAACTGCACTATCACTTGTGGGTGGAACGGCGCTGGTTTGAGTCGCACACAGGGTGAGTTTGCAAAAAAGCGCAGCGGAGGTGGACATTGCGCCAAGTCGGTGCATATTCCCCATGGTAGATCGGTCCCAAGCGGTTTGGTTCGATCTCCAGCGTCCGGTTTAGATGTTGCCAATGTCACTCTCTGCTGTGTTTAGAAGTGAGGTTTCGAAGCAGCCAATCCTGCTGCTGACAATGCTGTCCTACTTGGCAATCCTCTGATACGAACGCCATTTCTTGGCACCGCACCCCCCTCAAAGGGGAGGCGGGGCGGATGGGGAGACTCGCCCGCGCACGAAGGTGTAGCGGGTGCCGGAAAGCGCGACGGCCTGCGATTTTTCGCAGGCCGTCGTCGCTTTTGCAGATGTTTGTTCTCGCGTAACGAGCGGTTGTGACCCTGCTCAGTCGAGTTTGATCTTGTCGGTGCCGAGTGCGCCGTGGTCGTCCATGCCGCCGCGGGTTGGCTTCGGTCGCTTTGGAACAACGAACGCATCGTCCGCCGCGCCTGCGCCATCGGGCTTGCCGCCAACATCGCCCGCGCCCCACTGTGCGCGCTTGAGGCTGAGGCCGATCTTGCGGTCGTCGGTATCGACGCGCAGGATCTTCACATCGACTTCCTGACCAGGCTTCACCACATCGAGTGGGTTTTCGATCTTCTGATCGCTCAGTTCGGAGATGTGCAGCAGACCCTCAAGACCATCCTCGAGTTCCACAAACACGCCGAAGTTCGTGA
>VGXN01000004.1 GCA_016873335.1 Phycisphaerae bacterium
CAAGTGCCGGTCCGGGCGAGATCACACAGATCGCAGAGGAGGCGGCACAGCAGCGCGATCTTGCGCTACCGCTGCAAGCAGAGGCATCGACGGCGGAGTCGACTGCGGCAATCCAGCAGTCGCTCCTCCGCATCCGAACGACAGAAGCGGTTGGGGCGGCACGGCGCGTCGACGCCATCGAGCGTGCGGTCGATTCGCTCACGCGCTTGGGATCGTCGCGCGAGCGCACGGCGCGGTCGTCGGCGGAGATGTCTGCGGAGATCGAGAGTCGCATTGCCGAACTCCTGAATGCTGCTGATCCGGAGGCAGACGCGGGGCTCACCGGCTGCGCGGAACGCGCACAGCAGGATCTGGACAACGCCCGAAGTGCATCGCAACTGATCGGCGCACAGGCGAGCGTCTCATTCCAGATTCAGGCCGCGATCGCGCGGTCCTTTCTCAGCAAGGGGCAGTCCGAGTTTCAGCATGCACTGCTTCTTCATGCGCTTGCTGAGAGTGCTGCACTGAGCAAGAACTCTGGGGAGTATGAAGCCAAGGCGAATGCCTGGCTCGCGAAGGCGCAGGCGTCGACCCAGTCTGCACTGGAGGCGTACACGGAACTGCAGACGATGCTGTCGTCGGGCGGCGAGTCTGATGCGAAGCGCGCTCTTGGAGAGACCGTGACGCGCGCCCTGCAGTCCATCACCAAACCGACCTTTGAAGTCTCCGCTGCCGCTGCAACGGTCAAGGTGGCGGAGGCGGATACATCGGACGAATCATCGGGAGATGCCGAGTCGCCGACTCTGGATACCGCTCCTTCATCCGGTCCACCCTTTGAGACCGCGGAGGCGTTGGCGGCGTTCCTGAGTGATCCGAACAAGGATCCAGCGGCGATGGCGGCGATCGATGAGTTCACGGTCGCAGAAACGAACGAAGGTCGGCAGATCGCGAACATCTTGATCGCCCCGATGCGCTCGATGGGAGCGCTGCAAGTCGCGATGCGCGACAAGTTCGGAAGCGCCGACCTTGGCGCCATGAAGGCAGCCCTCGGCGGTGGTGGGCAGGTGAGCGTGGTCGAGGCGACTGATTCTGCCGCGACACTCGAGATCCGCTCCCAAATGGGTGCGCTCGCGATGCAGGCAACTCGGACGGACAGCGGGTGGAAGTTGGACATGGACGCCACGAACTCGGCAATGCCTGATCAAGTCCGCATGCAGTTGACCGCTGCACAGGCGATCATCGGGCCCCTGCTCGGTGCGATGGACTCGGTACGGCAGAAGGTCGAGTCAGGAGAGATCACGACCGCCCCACAAGTGCAAGCTGCCCTGGGCATGGCCATGCAGCGGGCGATGGGTGGGATGCGTGGCGGACCGCCGCGCGGCGCGGGTGCTGATGACGCGCAGGAACCCTGACGCGCGTTCACCTGCCCAAGAGTCATCGAGTCATTTCGAGCACTGTTTTCGCGGCGTGCCTCACCTGCGGATCGTCTCCTTCGTCCGCCGCGATGGACTCCAAGTCGCGGCGAAGCGGGTGCTGCGGATTCTGCCGGAGCACGTCAAGTGCACACCACACGGCATTTCGCCTTGCCTGCGGGGCATGGACGCGCGTCAGGGCACTCGCACCCATCGCTGCACGCCGCGAACCCTGATCCCACTGCAGGACATTCCGCAGCGAGAATGCGGCGGATCGGCCATCCCACGCTTGATCCACCCCCATCCGCCGCGACCGCCTCGTCGGTTGGTTGTGCGGACACACCTCCTGACAGATGTCGCATCCGAACAGCCAATCTCCAACCTTCGAAGCGACTTCGGACTCTGGCAACGACCGCTGTTCGATGGTGACGGTCGTGATGCAGCGCGATGCATCCACACTCCAAGGTGAAATCGCCGCGGTTGGACACGCATCAATGCAGCGGGTGCAGGTTCCGCATGGATCCGTGGCATCCTCCCGAACCGTCGGTTGAAGCCGAGCCGTCGTGAAGTAGGAGGCAAGAACGGTCCACGAGCCAAGCCCATCGGTGATGAGCAGCGTGTTCTTTCCGATGCGTCCGATGCCAGCACGTTCAGCCAACTCACGCTCGGGGACTGGTTCGATATCGCAGCACACCTTTCCGCGCGTGCCAGGCAGCGCAGCCTCCAGTTCCCGCTGCAGCGTGCGCAGCCGCCGCTTCATCACGCGGTGGTAATCGGCGCCGCGGGCATAGCGCGCAACACGACCGAGAGCAGCCGCACTGCCAACATCCGCGCTCGCCGATCTCGCATCAGGTCGACCATCGTGGTACCTCGCCGCGGCGATGAGCACACTCTGCGTTCCAGGGACGATGCGCGCAGGATCGACGCGGACATCGATGTGCGCCTGCATCCAGTCCATCGGTCCGTGCCGCCCACCGTCCAGCCACGCGCGCAGTTCCCCGCTTCGCTTGCTCGGCGACGCGTCGCAGACTCCGGCAGCCGCAAAGCCAAGTTCGCGTGTCCGTGCCAAACACCACGCCGTGCACGCCGCTGGGTCTGCTGATGTCAGCACGGTGCCGTTCTCCTCCTCGCCTTCAGAGCCCGAGCCAGCGCGCAAGCGGCGCCGCAGGAACATCGGGGACGAGCGCATCATCGAACCGATCGCCTTCTCTGCCGCATACCGCCGCGGACGCGAGGTAGCCGCTGCGAACGGCCCCCTCCATGGTCGCTGGCCAACCCGTCGCGCACCAGTCACCGGCGAGGAACAGGTTCTCCACACCGCCGCGAACGCCGTCGCGGCGTGCCTTCGGTCGCAGCGCATCGATCCCCGGCACACCTGCAAAGGTTGCGCGCTTCTCCTTCACCGCCCGAAACGTGACGGGCTGCAGCCCGCGCGCCCGAGGAAGCGCCCAGTGCACATCCTGCATCACACGGTCGACGATCGCCTGCTCATCAAGATCCATCCACGAATCAGCGGCACTGATCACCGCATGCACACGGTGGCGTCCTTGGCCATCTGCATCCTTCCGAAACAGCCACTGCGTACCACGACCAGGCAAGACCAGATGCGGCGTCTCCATGATCGGCGCGTCAAACGCGAGATGCACACCGAGGATTGGGCTGAACGCGATCTCATCCAGACGCCCAAGCCGCGCATCAGAACGTACCAAGGTGCCAGAGCAGAGTTTCCCAAGGCGATCGGGGGGAACGGCGGCGATCACCGCCGACGCCTCGACCATGCCCTCATCGGTCACCACGCCGCTCACGCGAGTGCCATCGAATGAGATGGCGAGTGCGCTCACGCCAAGTCGCATCGCTCCCCCGCGCGACTCGATGAATTGCTGCGCCGGATCGTAAAGCTCCACCAGCGGTCGCACCGACAGCCCCATCACAGGGCTCCAGGAATCCTGCAGAAATCCCGCTTGAAACACATACATCGCAAGGGAGGCTTCCGTCCGGTCGCACGGCAGATTGCATGCACTGATGATGACGGGCTCCCAGAAGTGTGACCGAGCCCGTTCCGTCTGCCGTGTGTCGTCGAGAAACGCACCGAACGACCGCCCCTTCCAGCGTTCACGACCCTCCCGCCCAAGACGAATGAGACGCCACATCGCACGGGCAACCGCGCGCTTGTCATCGGGCCCGAGGAACCGCATGCGCAGGAAGCTGTTCGTGAAATGCGCCGGTGCAGGGAACCGCCCTGGTGTCATCTCATCAGGATCGCCGGGTGGGTTCGCCCACCAGATGGTGCGGTGCCACTCAATCAGATCGAGTACACCGAGGCGACCGTACAGATCGAGCAGGTTCGTGCAACTGCCCATCAGCACATGCTGACAGTTGTCCAGCATCTCGCCACTGCGGGGGTCGATGAAACTCGTGGCCCGCCCGCCAAGCTTTCGCTTCGACTCGAGCAGCACGATGTCGCGTCCCGCCTCAGTCAGACGCACGGCAGCAGCGAGTCCGGCAAGACCCCCACCCACGATGACGATCGGCGGTCCCATCAACGCCCGCCCGCAAGCCGCGCACGAAGGATGACCAGCGCCTTCTGCAGGGTCGGCACCGAGACGCGCTGCCGCACAACGCGCTCAGGATCCGCTGCCATTCGCTCGAGCAGCGCGCGGTACATGCCCGTCAGTCCACGCAGCGTTGGGCGACAGGTTGGTTCAATCATGGACTCAAGCGGCGCGCTCGCCTCGAATCGATCACGGGCGGATTCGATCATTCCCTCAAGCAGCGCAAGGCAACGCGGCGGATCCCGCCAGTGGAGCAGTCCATCGACATCGATGCCCGCACCATCGAAACGCTCCTGAGGGATGTACACGCGCCCCATCCGTGCATCCTCCGCGACATCACGGATCACATTCACCATCTGGAATGCGACCCCACGCTCGGATGCAAGAGCAAGTGCGTCGGGACTTTGGTATCCCCACACACGCACGCACACACGCCCGACGGAACTGGCGACCTGTTCGCAGTACTGGCGGAGTTCCACCTCATGCTGCAGCCGCTGCGGGCGGAGATCAGCGATCTGACCATCGATCATCGCCTCGAAGTCGGATGCGTCGAGCGGATACGCACGCGCCACCGCGGCCAGCGCACGCCACAGGGATGTCGGCTCCGCCACCTCACCGCGAAGTGCGAGACGCGTGTGTGCGCGGAATGTCTGAATGGAGCGTGCGACATCGCTCCCCGCCGTTGCGCCATCGACAATATCGTCTGCCTCACGCATCCACGCATAGATCGCGTACATCGCCGAGCGCTGCGGCTCGGGGGTGAGGCGGAGCCCCCAGTAGAAGTTCGCAGCGCGTGCACGCGTCACTTCGCGGCAGTACTGGACCGCATCTCGGAGGTCCTCGTGCAAGAGCAGTGTCCCCGCAGTCGCACTCATGCGGCGTACGTCTCCCTCCGCGCAGGTCGGCCCGCACGCGCGGCACTCCACCGCGCCTGCAGGAGGAGACGAACCTTGGTGAATGCCGTCAACTTCGGGCGCGCAAGACACGTCTCGAAGTTCCATGACTCGATCAGATGCAGCGTCCGCATCCCGCCCTCACGGAACAGCCAAATCAGAGGTCGATGCGCGGGCTGCATTCGTGCGAGCAGTTCGCCGCCTGACTCGAAGAGCGGCCATGTCCGCTCGGACAGCGACCGAATCGTTGCTCGGTACTCGTTGAGGAAGCTCCGATCGGGCGCGAACCCGCGCTGACACGTCAAGGAGAGTCGCTCCGCAAAGAGTTCCCCCTGCCAAGACTCAGACGGCAGATAGATGCGTCCTCGCTCAAGCAGGTCGCGCCGTACATCCTGCCAGTGATTCACCAGTTGAAGGCCCGTGCAGATGGAGTCGCTCGCCGCGAGCGCAGCCTCATCGCGCGACTCATCGAGCAACATGAGCACAATGCGTCCGACCGGATCCGCGCTGAGGCGGCAGTAGCCGATCAACTCATCCCATGTTGAGTACCGCGACACATGCTGGTCCATCTCGAAGGCTCGGATGAGATCGAGGAACGGCTTCCGTGGCATCGCATGCCTCGCCACAACCGGTGCGAGTGCCGTGAAGACGGGATGAAAGGAACGCCCGCTGCCCATCGCTTCCGTGCCCTCGCGCCACCACGCAAGAAGCGCGCTCGCCTGCTCGGGCGAGCCGCATTCGTCGCCAAGGTCATCGGCGCAGCGGCAGAACGCGTACACGGCGGCAAAGTCATCCTGCAATGCGCGTGGGACGAATCCGCTCAGGACAGTGAAGTTCTCGCCGTGCCCGCGTGCGAGCCGCATGCACCACGCCTGCGCCTCGGGCAGTGCGCACGCGCAGTCCAACCCAGGCCCATAGCGCCCAAGTTCGAGCGTGCGGTCGGCCTTTGTCGATCCCATGCCGATCCAAGCGTACCGCGGAGTTCAGTGAAGGCTTGGATATGATCTGGGTCTGATGAAGATCATTCTGGCGAATCCACGTGGCTTCTGTGCGGGCGTTTACATGGCGATCGACGTGGTCGATCAACTTCTGGAACTCTGCCCCGACGAGCCGATCTTCGTCTACCACGAGATCGTGCACAACCGCCATGTCGTGCAGCGATTCCAGCGGCGTGGTGTGCGCTTCGTGGAATCGGTCGATGAAGTGCCTGATGGCTCGATTGTGGTCTTCAGCGCGCATGGCGTGAGTCCCGCCGTTCGTCAATTGGCGCAGTCGAAGCGGCTGCTCTCGGTCGATGCGACGTGTCCACTCGTGACGAAGGTTCACGCGGAGGCGATTCGCTACGCGCGAAAGGGATTCCAGATCCTGCTCGTCGGTCACCGCCACCATCAGGAAGTCGTCGGCACGCTCGGCGAGGCTCCCGAAGTGATGCAGGTGGTTGAAAGTCCTGCCGACATTCCATCGCTGAAGGTGAGTGATCCGGAGAAGCTCATCTATCTGACGCAGACGACCCTGTCGCTTGATGATGCGGGCGTCATCATCGATGCGCTCAAGCGCGCGTTCCCTCAGATCAAGGAGCCGCCTGCGAGCGACATCTGCTACGCGACGACGAACCGCCAGACGGCGGTGCGCGCCATCGCCCCCCAGTGCGACTTGGTGCTCGTGGTTGGCAGTTCGAACTCATCGAATTCCGTCCGTCTCACGGAGATCGCGATGAACATGGGTACCCCTGCGCGGCTGATCGATGACCGCAGCGAGTTGAAGCGCGAGTGGTTTGACGGGGTTCAGACACTCCTCGTGACCGCGGGCGCCAGCGCGCCCGAAGATCTTGTGCACGATCTCATCGAGGATCTCGTCCGCAGTTATGGTGCTGAGGTCGAACAGCATGATGTGCGCCACGAGGAAGTGGAGTTCGGTCTCCCCGGCAGCCTGAAGTCTCTCATGCGTGAGCGTGGCGTCGATCCCGAAGGACGGCGCATCGTCCGTGGCGACGAGGGAAATCGACTGCGTGAGTGGTTCGGCGCACACAACATCCCATTCCGCATCGTCGACCTCACGGTGCAGGGCGTGGCGGTCGCACCTTGACCGACCAAGCCGAGGGACCTGAGCAACGCTCGCCAGCGGCAGGCGATGCTGCGCATTCGGCGGCGGGCACCAACGGCGAGCCAACGTCTTCGACCACGACCGACCGCGATGCGCCGCACTTCTTCGCCCTCCAACGCGATGCGCTTCGCGCGTGGTGCACCGAGCGTGGGATGCAGCGCCACACCTCCGATCAGATCTTGGACTGGGTCTACCGAAAGGCGTGCGCAGACCCGATGCAGATGACCAATCTGTCGAAGCGAAACCGCGAGCTGCTCGCACAGTCGATGCGATTCACGACGGCGCGGAAGATCGACCACCGCATCGCTTCCGATGGAACGCAGAAACTGTTGATGGCCTGGGAACGCGGGACAGCCGACGCGGTCCCAGCCGTACTGCCCGTGCTGAACGCGACGCCCGTTGCATCCGGTCGGCAGACGGAGTGCGTGATGATCCCCGCGGACCCTCGGCGTACTGCATGCATTTCAAGCCAACTCGGCTGCCCCGTGGGGTGCCGCTTCTGCGCGTCAGGGATCGGAGGTCTCGAGGGCAACCTCACCGCAGGCCAGATCATCGAACAGGTGTTTCATCTCTCCACACTCGATGCGGTCGAACGCATTTCGCATGTGGTGTTCATGGGGATGGGCGAGCCGCTCGCGAATCTCGGCGCAGTGTCGGATGCCATCCGAACCCTGCATGCCGAGTGGGGATTCGGCATCAGCGCCCGCCGAATCACGGTTTCGACGGTCGGATTGCCGACCGCCATCCGCCGCTTCTGTGACTTCGAACTGCCGGTCACGCTCGCGCTCAGCCTGCATGCGCCGAACGATGAGATACGCCGCAACATCATCCCGTGGGCGGACTTCAGCACGATCGAAGAACTGCTCGACGCCTGCGAGGAGTGGTTCCGCCGAACTGGGCGTGAAATCACGCTCGAGTACATCCTGCTCGGGGGGATCAATGACCGCGCCGAACACGCCGAAGAGTTGTCCGTACATGCGCGGCGCATCCACGCGAATGTCAATCTGATCCGCTACAACGAAGTGAGGGGGATGCCCTTTCAGCGTCCCAACTCCGACTGCGTGCTTCGCTTCCAGGAGGTCCTTCGCGAGCGTGGCGTGAACACGCACATCCGTGCCAGCCGTGGACGGGACATCGCGGCTGCGTGCGGACAGCTCCGACATGAGCACGCGACCGCTACCCCGCGCTGACCGGTGCGACGACTGCCCCGCTCTCGACCGCAAGCTGGCGAACATCGACATCCGTCATCGCACGCACATGACCCGCGAGGGCGCCGTCGTGCATGCGTCGAGCCCACGCAATCCAGAAGGCACTTCGATCAGGCTCTCGGGAAGCGCGCGTCAGCAGTTCGGACATCGTCTCACGAAGTGCACGGCTCTGGACCGTGCCACGAACCTGCAGCGGCACGAAGCGCCGCGTGACCCGCAGGATTCGGTCGGGCCAGTCACTCGAACGGAACTCGACGACCCAGCGATGCTCGCGGATGCGTGCCTCGAACCGATGCAGATAGCGGCGCCGAATCTCATCGCCTCGCGCGAGCCTCACGCCAAGCGTCTCGCGGATCCTGTGGCTCTCATCCACGCTCGTGGTGAGCGTTCCGATGTACCACAGATCCCGAATCAGGAACGCCTCCGCGAGAGGCAGGATCGCAAGCCGAGGCAGTTCGAGCGTCGGATCGGCGCGGCAGAGATCCGTGATGATCTCGGCGTAGCGAAGCGCATAGTCAAGCCCCCCCCACATCTCGCATCGACGCATCGCAACGGCAAAGTCCTGCAGCGCCTCATGCCCGTGACGCGTTGACAGCAGACCCGACAGCTGCTGCAGTGAAGCACCCACGCGCCGACGCATGCGTCGCGCCTGCGTGCGCTGCCGCCGACTGCCGATCTGCCGAGCTGCGGTCGCGACGCGCACAAGACGAAGCAAGGCACGCTGCCCCGATCCATCGGCATCGTCCACCACCGGGGCGAGCGTCGTCGAGGCGCGAGGCACGGTCCCCGTGGTCTGCAGCCCCGCAGCGATGCGCCGACCAAGTTGGATGCCCTCACGAACCGCCGCAATGCCCGATGCCTCGACCTGCGCGATGCCATGTTCGAAGGCCTCGACGGAGAGCGGGATCCAGCCGCGTTGGAACGCAATCCCAAGCGCGATCACATCCACAGGACGATCCGTGAGGAATGTCGCGCGTGCCATCTCGGCGAGATCGAGCAACGCCGTGCGACTGGGATTGCATGTGGCCTCCACGGCCGACGCCAACCGCGCAGCAGCGCGTCGGCACTCGTCTGAGATCTGATCGTCGAGCGTTCCGCTGTTGGCAACCACGGCAGTGCGCAGCGGATCGGCAACTCGCAGACGCTGGTCGGTCGCGAGCGCGCGGATGGTCTCGAGCGGATCGATACCAATCACCAGATCCGCCTCGCCGTAGGGGATCTGCGTCGTGAACCGTTGCCCCCGTGTTCGCGGCGATGCATCCGACGCCTCCGAAACGGGCGCTTCCAATCTCGTGAACACCAACTGCGACCAGGCGCTCCTGCCCGGTCCAAGCGGCGTGCTGCGGTGCGTCCAGGACACGGCGAATCCCATGTGGCGTCCCGCTTCGGCGAGAAGATTGCCGATGACGCCGGGGGCGTCACCTCGGAATCCACCGAGGTGTACGCGCCACACTCCCTGATCACCGTGGATCGGCTGCGGGACAGACAAGCGATCACCCGCGCGAAGTGCTTCAAGTCCTGGAGGCGGACGCGTCCGAATGATCTCCACCTGCTCAAGCAGTGACTCGAGCCGAAAGAAGACGCCGCGGGCACCCGGCACCAAGGACCGATCGACGAGCGGCTCGGGGCGCAGCGGATCGCTGCCGCGCAGGAGTCCACGCGCGATCTGTGCAGCCAGTCCCGGATCCCGCAGCTCGCAGGCATGGTCGGCGGGCAGGATGAACCGCTGAAAGCGCAGAAATCCATCGCGGTCGACTTCGCGCGCCGTCCGCTCAAGCGCGGCGACGTCGCGCCGCGGCGGCGGACCATCACGCGCAATCACCAGCGTCAGCGCATCAATCCCCGCTGCGGTCACAAGCGCGTCACGGAGCGTTTCACTGTCGTTCACATCGAGTGCCACGACTCGAAGGCGCGGCTCGCCCTCGGCACCCACTGCGGCGCGCGCAAGTCGTTCAACATCCACTCGCTCCGTGGCGCCGAAGTCGAGCACCACAAGCACACGGCGCAAGCGCTCGACTGATGCATGCCGGAGGGCAAGAACGCCCTCGCGCAGAAAACGCTGCATGTGCCAACTCTCGACGACGCACGCAGTGGCTCCCGCGCGGACACCCTGTCGCCCACTCACCAGCGCAAAGGATTCCTCCCCCTCCTGCATCCGCTCCTCGAGCAGTACGTCGGCATCATGGATCGCCGAGCGAAGCAGCCGCTCGGCCGACTCGACACCGATGTCCTCCCCGCGCCTTCGGACCTCAAGCGTCGCGATCGAAGCGGGGATGCGCGCGAGCTTGTCCTCCAGTTGGAGACCGGGGCGCATCTCATGAAGCAGACGGATCACACGGCGCGTCAGCAGGCTCGTGACGAGTGCATCATTGACGGCAAGCGGCTCCACATCGCCCGCTGCAGGTGGAAGCCGACTCCACCAGACGCGCGCGGCATTGCCGCCTGACGCCCGCAGCGACTCGGCAGCTGCCACGATCCGTGGCGCCATGGAACCAGGTCGCGCTTCAAACACCACCACGTGATGGCAGCGCTCCAGGATCCGACCCACTGCAGATTCATCCAGCGGCTCAGGCGCGCCAATGCCCAGCACAGGAACACGCCCCGTCATGCCAAGCTCATCGAGCATGTGGCGCACGGACACGAGCGCCGGACCAATCGCAATGAATCCGTACTGCTCGCGTTCGCCCGGACTCGGCAAGTGCTCGACGCTGTTCAACTCCAGCACACGGATGATGCGCAGAGGATCCGCAGACTCACCCGTACGCGCAAGACGTCGACGGCGCAGCCACGCATCATGGTCGACACGCGCCACATGGCGATTCGGCAGGATGTGCAGCGTTGCCGCCGAACGCAACACCGATATGTGCGCCACCAGCACAGCCGGACGCCGTGTCGCACGAGTCAGGCGAAGTGCGACATCGCAGCCGCTGCGGAGGCCATCCACATCCACCGCCTCGATCGCCGTCAGCCCTGCTCGGCGGCACACGCGCCGTGGGCAAGTGGTCGGCACGGCAGCGGGATGGTCTTCGAGCACAAGCACGATGCCGCCTCCCTCGCTCAGCGGGAGACGCCCAATCTCCTCCATCTGCCCCACCAGTCCATCGAGTTCTTCATTGGGAACGAGCACCACGCTGGTTCGCCCGCGCGCTGCCTCTTGCGCCGCGAGTTCGAGTGCGCGCAGACCACTCCCCACGCTTGTCCACTGAAGCGCATTGCGCTCAAGCACCTCCGAGGCGCCCGCATCCTCCGCCGCAGCAATGACCGCTTCAAAGGGCGGACGCCGCACGACGATGAGACGATGCACATCGAGTTCCGCTTCCAGAAGCCCCTTCAGCAGCGCTTGCGCAGCGGAGAACAGCGCATCGCCATCGACGCGATCGAGCGGAGACCGGGAACCGCGCGTGCGGTCCTGCGCAGTCGCCTCACTCGAAGCTCGCGCGTCTTCCACCGCATCCATGGGGAACGATGGTAATCCTCCCTGCAGCGATCAGGCGCCCCGCATCAGGCGATCGATCACCCACGCGATCGCATCCGCATCGTTGCTGGGCGCGTGCTCGGTCGCGTGCCATGCCACATCGGGCATGGCATTCGCCACGGCAAAGGAAAGTCGGGAGTTTCGCAGCATGCCGATGTCGTTGAGCCCATCACCAACGGTGACGACCGATCCCTCGTCGATGCCGAGCGTCGAGCAGAGCCGCTGCACCATCGTCCACTTGTCGACTGCGGCATCGAAGATCTCCAGCAGATGCGTGTCCCCGCCAGGCTTCCCCGCCGACACAAGGGCAGGCCAGTGCTTGATGGACAACTGTTCAGGCACCTCGCGGAGCAGCGCAGCCGTGACGCCGCCGAGTTCCGCCTTGTGTGCCACCGTGCCCACACGCAGCACATGCTGCAGGTGGGTGTGACGTTCCCGCGGGTCGCTTGGCAGCACTGGGATCGACCGTGTTGTGACAGGATGAATCTTGAACCACCAGCGGCTTGCCGCGTCCAACTCGCGGTCCCCCACCAGCAGATAGTCGTAGCCGCTCAACGATGCATCCTTGAGCAGGTGCGCGAGATGCCCGTGCACCAGCAGACTCTCCGTGCAGTGCTGCACCAACTCGGTCGAAATCGTGATGCGATCCTCACAGCGCCCAGAAGCGATGTCATGCAGTGCCGCACCGCCCGCCGTGATGATTCGCCCCTCACCCAGCAGGGCTTGTGCGATCGATCGGCACTCAAGCCACGATCGACCTGTTGCAAAGACCACTTCCACTCCCGCATCACGCGCACGGACGATCGCTTGACGGTTGCGCTGCGAGACCCGCCCCTCACTGTCGAGCAGCGTGCCATCGAGATCACTCACCAACATTCGTGCAGGCATGGAAACCCCCAAAATGCTACACTTTGCCCCCTTATGGATCGAAAGCGGCTCGCCAATGTGCAACAGTCCGACCTCACGGAGAGTCGGATCAATGACGACTTCCTGTTCTGGCTGAAGAACAGTGGTCCGAACTGGCTGCTGGCGGTGCTCGTTGTGCTCTGCCTTGCCATGGGTTGGAACTGGTGGAAGAACAAGCAGGGTCAGGCGCGAGACGCGGCTTGGAGCGAACTCTCCGATGCCGATATTCCCGCCACCCTCCGTGATGTCGCGGCGAAGCATGCCGATGTGGATGGTGTCGCGTCCTTTGCGCTGCTGACCGCTGCAGACCGCTATCTGCAGAGTGTCATCAGCGGACAGCGGTTCGACCGTGAGGCAAGCGCGGCGGATGCCGCCGTCACGCCCGAACTGCGCAGAGAGTGGCTGCTGGAAGCGCGAACGCTGTACGGCGAAGTGCTCGCACGCGCCGAGTCGTCGAGCGATCCGAATGCGGTCGCCTTCGAGGTCGCAGCGCTGTTCGGACTTGCGGCGGTTGCGGAGTCGCGGGGCGAAGTCGATGCCGCGAAGTCCGCGCTTGAGCGCGTCCATGCAAAGACCGCCGAGAGCCTCCCGTGGATTTCCAAGCAGGCGAAGGCACGCATCGAGACGATCGCGTTGGTGTCGTCGCCGTACCAGATCCCCGATGCGCCGATGCCGCAGGCCGTGCTGCCCGATGGCACGCGCTTCAACCTGCCGACGGGCGTGTCGGTCACGGATCAGGACGCGGTGCGCGCGCTGATCGGCGGTCTTCAGGGTGCAGCGGCGATTCCGGCGCCCGATCAGCCGATCATGCCGGCAACGCCTACGGATCCTGCGGCACCCAGTGCACCCGCGTCGCCGAGCGGCGATGCCCCAAAGCCCTGAGATGCCGTGAACGCTCCTGAGGAAGCGCCGAAGGGGGACGCAGAGGAGCGCGCAGACAATGCCGATGAGATCCGACTCATCACCGCTGCGGGGACAGTTGACCGCGATGCCTTGCTCGCGGTGTACGAACGCTCCGCCGCGAGCGATGATGACCAGCCCGTCCGCCTCACGTTCTGCATCAATCACCATCTCTCGAAGCGCCTCGACCGCTACCTCGTTGACCGCGTGCCGTTCCTGAGTCGAACGGCATTGCAACGGCTCATCGATGAAGAGGCGGTGACGGTCAACGGGCGCATTCCAAAGTCGAGCACGCGGCTTCAGCACGGCGACATTGTTGTGGCGGCGCTCCCGCCACCACCAAGCAACGAGATCGCACCCGAGGAGATCCCGCTTGACATCCTCTTCGAGGATGACGAACTGATCGTCATCAACAAGCAGCCAGGCCTGATCGTGCATCCCGCACGCAGTCACAAGTCTGGAACGCTCATCAACGGTCTCGCATGGCACTTCCTGCACCGCTCCAGCGGCAAGCTTTCGGAAGTCGGTCGTGAACAGGCGCGCCCCGGCGTGGTGCACCGACTCGACAAGCACACGAGCGGCGTCATGGTCGCCGCCAAAACCGAGACTGCACATTGGCGGCTCGGCAAGCAGTTTGAGAAACGCACGACCCAGAAGCGGTACATCGCGCTCGTCGAGGGTCACCCTGATCCGCTCGCCGATCTCGTCGACCTTCCGCTGGGCAAGCATCCGTCGATTCGCGAGCGGTATGCGGTGCGATTCGACGACAGCGGCAAGCCCTCACAGACCTACTACCGAACGCTCGAACTTTTCGAGGGCTTCGCGCTCGTCGAGTTGGAACTGCGCACGGGGCGCACGCATCAGATTCGCGTTCACATGTCTCACCTTGGGCATCCGCTTGCAGGCGATGACATGTACGGTGGGAAGCACCTGCGCGAGTCTGATGTCGGAGGTGACACCGACGCGCCACTGCTGATGCGGCAAGGGCTCCATGCCGCGATGCTCGGCTTCCGTCATCCGATCACCAACGAGCCGATGCTGTTTGAGGCACCTCTGCGCAGCGATCTCAAACGGACCGTGGATCTGCTTCGGACCAACCGATTCATCCGATCCGTGGGTGCGGGGGGCAACAAGGTTTCTGTCCCGCGCGAGGGCGACGCCAAGACTTCCTGAAGCGGCGGCTGCACGCTCGTGCGATCAGAGCCGCTCTTCGCCGCTTGCGCGTCGCATCAGTTCCTGCAGCGCATGCTGCGGCGTGGCACCACCAAAGAGAACCGCGTACACCGCGGACGCGATCGGCACTTCGACGCCAAGACGCCGAGCCAGTTCCACGACTGCGCGGCAGGTATCGACCCCCTCCACCACCGCGTGCATGGACCGAAGCGCGGATGCGAAGTCCTCGCCGCGGCCGAGGCGTTCGCCGAGCGTTCGATTGCGTCCATCTGCGCTGAAGCAGGTCGTGGCAAGATCGCCGACTCCTGCGACGCCAAAGAATGTCTCGCGACTGCCGCCGAGCGCCATGCCAAGCCGCGCCATCTCCGCCGTCCCGCGCGCGAGGAGCGTTGCCTTCGCATTGATGCCCAGTTGCATTCCATCGACCATGCCCGCCGCGAGGGCGATCACATTCTTGAGCGCACCAGCCGCCTCCACGCCGATCTGATCTGCGGAGAGGTAGATGCGCCAAGCGGGCGTTGCGAGTGCCTGCTGCACCTGACGCGCTGCAGAGGCTTCGCCTGCCACCACCATCGCCGTCGGCAGACCCACCGCAACCTCGCTCGCCACGGAAGGTCCGGAAAGCGTGACGACTTCGCCGCCGACGGCAAGTTCCCGCAGTACTTCACTCGGGCGCTTCAGTGTCTCCACCTCGAACCCCTTCGCAAGACTCACGATCGTGACATCCTTTGGGCATGCCGACCGCAGAACCTTCCACACGCTCCGCGCGTACTGCGATGGGATTGCCGTCATGACCATGCGAGCGCCGTGCATGGCAGCCTTCCCATCGGTCGTTATGACAACCGAATCAGGAATCACCAAACCCTCCACGCGCGTGCTGCGACGATTTTGCAGCAGCCCCTGCACCTCTTCATCGTTTCGCCCCCAAAGACGCACCGCATGACCCGCTCGAGCGCAATGACTCGCGACAACACTGCCGAACTGACCGCAGCCTATGACGGCAATCTCATCGGACATGGAAGCACCCTACCACGCCGCCGAGAAGCGATGGGTGCTAACCTTTCCTCGCACGCCATGCAGCGAACGATGCACTCTGCCATGCACGCCAAAGGAGCAACTCTGTGAGCACACTGGATGCGCGAGCGCAGGTGACTGAACGCACACCCGAAGACGATGCCTCGCAGGGCGGCGCGCGCCTCGAGCGGCGGCTCTTTGTTGCCCTCTGTGGCGGCATCCTGCTGCTGGTTGCCGCCGTTGGACAGTCGTTCCTCGGCATCGAACCCGCCGTCGCGCAGATCCCCGCTGTCCTCGGCGCGATCATCCTGACCATCCCGATGGCATTGGGCGCGATCGCCGAGTTGCGCGCCGGACGCCCCTCGAGCGACTCCCTCGCGACGCTCGCAGTGCTCGCCGCGATGGCGAACCAGCTCTATCTCGCCGCAGGGTTCCTGGCGTTCTTCTTGTGGCTTTCGGAGCTGATCCTGTCGCGCACCGCATGGGGCGCGCAGCGCGCGATCCGTGAACTGCTCGAACTCACGCCTGATGTTGCGCGCATCGTCGAAAGCGATGGCACCGAGCGCGAAGTGCGCCGACGTGCGCTGTCGGTCGGTCAACTGGTGCGCGTGCGGCCTGGCGAAAACCTGCCTGCGGACGGGCGCATCACGCGCGGCACCACGAGCATCAATCAGGCATCGCTGACAGGCGAAGCGGTCCCCATTGAAGCGCAGGCGGGCAGCGAGGTGTATGCAGGCACCACGAATCTCACTGGGCAGATCGACATCGAGGTGACCGCCGTCGCCGGCGAGACGACCATCGGAAAGGTTGAATCGCTCATCCGCGAGGCGGAAAACTCCCGCAGCGATCGACAGGAGATGATTGAACGGCTTGCGGCGTACTACGTGCCCGTGGTGCTGATGGTGGCCGGGCTCGTCTGGTTCTTCACGACCAAGAGCGCATCGGCGGATGTGCGCAGCCAAGCGGCGGTGCGTGCGATCACCGTTCTGGTGGTGACCTGCCCCGGTGCACTGCTCATCTCGCATCCGACCGCGATGGTGGCCGCCTTTGCCGCAGCGGCGCGGCTCGGGATCATGATCAAGCAGACTCGAACGCTCGAGGAAGCTGCGCGCATCGACACCGTGGTGATGGACAAGACGGGCACGCTGACAACGGGGCGTTTCTCCGTCAGTCGGCTCGCGCCTGCGGAGGGCGCGGAGGGCGCCGCTCTGCTGCAAGCGGCTGCGGACTGCGAACAATCCAGCAATCATCCGCTTGCGCGCAGCATCCTTGAGACGGCACAGCGCGCGCGCATCGTCCCTTCGGCCATCGAGACATACGAGGAAATCCATGGTCGTGGCGTGCTCGCCCGAACAAAGGCGGGCACTGTGCTGCACGCGGGGCGTTCACAGTGGATTGCCGAACTGAATCCAGGCGCGGCGGCGCAGATCAAGCAGGTCGAAGAGCGAACCGAAGGAATGTCGAGCGTGCACGTCATGCAGGACGGGCGTTACCTCGGTGCTGTTGGGCTTGAAGACAAGCTTCGACAGCACGCTGCCGAGGCGGTCAGCCGACTGCGTCAGCTCGGCGTCCGACGCGTCTGCATCTTCACGGGCGACCGACTCGGCGTCGCACAGCGAGTGGGCGAGTCGGTTGGTGTCGACACGATCGAGGCGGAGTGCCTCCCCGAAGAAAAGCACGAGGAACTGAAGTACCTGATTCGCCGTGGAAATCGCGTGCTTGTGGTGGGCGATGGCATCAACGACGGTCCGATCCTCGCCAGCGCGGATGTGGGTGTCGCGATGGGATTGTCGGGATCGGACATCGCCACGAACAGCGCGGGCGTTGCGCTGATGAACGAGGATCTGCGTCACATTCCATTCCTCGTGGAACTCGCTTCGAAGGCGAAGGGCATCATCGCGGCGAACATCGGCGTCAGCCTGCTGCTTGCGACCATTGGACTTGCGCTTGCTGCCACCGGGCAAATCGACATCTGGGTGACCCCGTTCTACCAAGCCGCCGCCTACATCTTCGTGATCGCCAACAGCCTTCGGCTCGTGCGGTTTGGCGAGGAGTATGCCGATACCGAGGAGATTCGGCGCGCAACGCAAACGACACTTGCTCCGAAGCCGATTCGTGCGGCGCAGCGCGCCGGCTGATCAGGCGATCGTCACCGCGGGATCGAGATAGACATTCTGGATCGCGTTCAACAAGCGAACGCCCTCCGCCATCGGGCGCTGGAACGCCTTGCGACCCGAGATGAGTCCCGTGCCGCCTGCGCGCTTGTTGATCACAGCCGTTCGCACAGCCTCGGCAAGGTCGTTGCCTCCGCTGCTTGCGCCACCTGAATTGATGAGCCCACTGCGCCCGCTGAAGCAGTTGAGCACCTGATAGCGAGTCAGATCGATCGGGTGATCGCTGCACAACTCGGTGTACATGCGCTTGTCGAACTTCCCGTAGCTCGAACCGCCCATGTTGAGCGCCTCGTAGCCGCCGTTGCAGTCCGCCTGCTTCTGCTTGATGATGTCCGCCTGGATCGTGACGCCCAGGTGGTTCGCCTGCCCCGTCAGATCGGCGCTCGTGTGGAAGTCGCGACCATCCTTCACGAAAGCCTTGTTCCGGAGATAACACCAGAGCACGGTCACCATCCCGAGTTGATGCGCTTCGTGGAACGCCTCCGCCACTTCGACGATCTCACGGTCGGCATCCTCGGATCCGAAGTAGATCGTCGCACCCACGGCGGCTGCACCAAGGTTCCAAGCCTCGCGTACCGACCCGAAGAGGATCTGCTTATGCTGATTGGGACAGGTGAGCAACTCGTTGTGGTTGATCTTCACAAGGAACGGGATCTTGTGCGCATAGGTACGCGCAACGCTGCCGAAGACACCGAACGTCGTCGCGACCGCATTGCATCCGCCTTCGATCGCAAGTTTGATGATGTTGCCGCCGTCGAAGTAGAGCGGATTGCGGGCAAAGCTCGCGCCTGCCGAGTGCTCGATCCCCTGATCCACGGGAAGGATGCTGCAGTAGCCGGTCCCGGCGAGTCGGCCATGCCCGAAGATCGCCTGCATGTTGCGGATGACCTGGGGATTGCGGTCGGTCTGCAGGAATGTGCGGTCGATGAAGTCGGGACCTGGCAAGTGCAGCAGATCACGGCTGACTTTGGCCTTGAAGGTCAACAGCGCCTGCGCTTCCGCACCCAAGATCGACTCGGTGGTGGATGCTGCTGGAGATGGGCGGGCTGGTGCTTGCGTCATGGTGGACTCCTTGTGGATGGTGCGAAACCTCCGTGCAAAGATAGCCGACAGCGATCACAATGCCGCCATGCTCTATGCGGGGATCGATGAGGCCGGATATGGACCGCTGCTTGGTCCACTGTGTGTGGGCTGCTCTGCTTGGCAGATCGATGGCAGCGACGACATCGCCGCTCCGCCCGATCTTTGGAAGCGCATGAAGACTTCCGTCTGCCGAAAGGCACGCGATCGGCAAGGACGCATCGCCATCAACGACAGCAAACAGCTGAAGGGAACGGGTGCGGGCGGGCGGCATCCGCTTGCGGATATCGAGCGCGGCGTTCTCGCCGTGCTCTGTGCAATCCACGGTGCGCCATGCACGACAGATACGGACGTCTTTGATCGGCTCGGCAGCGCCGCGCCGCCCGACTCGGAGCCGTGGTACGCGGGGCGCGTTCCCCTGCCCTGCGCATGTGATGCACCGCATCTGTCGCTCGGAGCAAGCATGCTCCGCCGCTCTCTTGAGAACGCGGGCATTCGATTGGATGGGCTGCACTGTGCGGCAGTCGACGCAGGCCCCATCAACGATGCCGCGCGCCGCGGCGCGGTGAAGTCGAGCCTTCCGTGGACATTGGTGATGCAACACGCCCACCGACTCCGCGCTGCACCGGGTGGCAGTCTGTTGCGAGTGGCAGTCGACCGCCAAGGCGGGCGAATGCGGCATGTCGCTGAACTGCTGCGTGAGTTTCCAAACGACCGCCTGACCATCGAGCGGGAGGATGAAACGGAAAGTCGCTATCGCCTTGTGGGGCCGCTCGGCGTCCTGGTGATCTCGTTCACTGTCGACGCGGAGGCGGTTCACCTGCCCGTTGCGCTCGCGTCGATGACGGCAAAGTACGTCCGTGAACTGTGGATGCAGCGGCTGAACCGGTTCTTCACATCGCGCGTGGAGGGGCTCGAGCCGACCGCCGGCTATGTCA
The DNA here is from genome assembly GCA_016873335.1 of Phycisphaerae bacterium. Taxonomy (GTDB): domain Bacteria; phylum Planctomycetota; class Phycisphaerae; order Phycisphaerales; family SM1A02; genus F1-60-MAGs104. Next base: position 19,808 of record VGXN01000004.1, read on the forward strand.
CCGATGGACGGCGTTTCATGGACAGAATCCGCCCTGCGCTCGACCGCGACGGCATCGACTGCACGCGTTTGGTGCGATCGATTTAGGGGCGCTTTGCCCAACTTTCGCCCGTCAAAACTGCCCTGTGACGGCAGCCATCCTGTTTGAAACTTCGTGGGACCCTGCTAGACTGCGGGGCTTTCCACCACGGCACGCTCTCTCCATCGAAGGAACCCCAATGGCCACCGACCTGAACCGCGTTCGCAACATCGGCATCTGCGCCCATATCGATGCTGGAAAGACCACGGTCACCGAACGCGTCCTCTTCTACACCGGCAAGATCCACAAGATGGGCGAAGTGCATGAGGGCACCGCCACGATGGACTCGCTGCAGGAAGAGCAGGAGCGCGGCATCACGATCCAGTCCGCTGCCACCACCTGCCCGTGGACCCATCAGGGCACGGAGTACAAGATCAATCTGATCGATACCCCGGGCCATGTCGATTTCACCATCGAAGTGGAGCGCTCACTGCGTGTGCTCGATGGTGCGGTTGCCGTGTTCGACGGCAAGGAAGGTGTGGAGGCGCAGAGCGAGACTGTCTGGCGTCAGGCGGACCGTTATGGCGTGCCGCGCCTCTGTCTCATCAACAAGATGGACAAACTCGGCGCGGACTTCGAGTTCTCCTTCGGCTCGATCCTGACGCGCCTTGGTGCGAACGCTGTCCCTGTCCAGTTCCCCCTCGGCTGGGGCAATGAGTTCAAGGGAATCGTCGATCTGATGTCCATGAAGGCGATGTACTGGTCTGCGGACGACGATGGTCAGACCATCCAGGAAGGCGAGATCCCAGAGGAGTGGAAGGAGCAGGCCGAGAAGTGGCGCCACCAGATGATCGAGAAGATCGCCGAGCTCGATGATGCGCTCACCGAGAAATACCTCGCGGATCCCGCATCGTTGACGGTTCCCGAGATGAAGGCGGCCCTGCGCAAGGCGACCATCGCCCTGCGCGCGTTCCCAGTGCTTTGCGGGTCTGCCCTCAAGTACGTGGGCATTCAGCGCGTCCTGGATGCGGTCGTCGACTACTTGCCTTGCCCAACGGAACGCCCCGATGTCGAGGGCGTCGACAGCAAGGATCCGTCGGTGCGCCTGACGCGTCCGCATTCCGACGCTGCGCCATTCTCCGCGCTCGTCTTCAAGGTCGTGGCGGATGTCGCGGGAACCCTCACCTACCTGCGCATCTATTCAGGAACGCTGACCAAGGGCATGCGCGTGCTCAACCCGGGCAACGATCGACGCGAGAACGTCTCGCGCCTGTACGAGATGCACTCGAAGCACCGCAACGCCCTCGATTCGACGGGCGCCGGACAGATCGTTGCGGTCGTCGGGCTGAAGGACTCCTTCACGGGCGACACACTGTGCGATCAGGACAACCCGATCATCCTCGAGCGCATGACATTCCCGGAGCCCGTGATCTCGATGTCCATCGAGCCGGTCACCGCCGACGACAAGAAGAAGCTCGGCGAGGCGCTGACGACGATCCGCCGCGAAGACCCCTCGTTCCGCTCGAACTACAACGAGGAGACCGGCGAGACGATCATCTCGGGCATGGGCGAACTCCACCTCGAGATCATCAAGAACAAGCTCGTGCGCGACATGAAGATTGGCGTGAACGTCGGCAAGCCGCGTGTGGCGTATCGCGAGACCATCACGGGACGCGCCGAGAAGGTCCGTGGTCTCTTCAAGAAGCAGACGGGTGGTCGCGGACAGTTCGGTGATGCGGTGGTGAACGTGGCCCCAATCACCAAGGGAGAGGCGGAAAGCGAAGAACTGGTGATGAAGGATGGCGTGGTGTTCGTCGATGCCATCGCAGGCGGCGTCATCCCGCGCGAGTTCATCCCGAGCGTCGAGTACGGCGCGCGGCAAGCGGCTGCGAGCGGCATTCTCGGCGGATATCCCGTCATCAATGTCAAGGTGGAACTGGTCTACGGCTCGTACCACGACGTCGACTCCAGCCAGATCGCTTTCGAACAGGCTGGTGCGCTCGCCTTCCGCGAGGCGTGCACCAAGGCAGGGTTGGCGCTGCTTGAGCCGATCATGAAGTTGGTCGTCACCACGCCCGATGAGTTCTTCGGCAACGTCTCCGGTGACATCGCGAGCCGCCGCGGACAGATCGTCGACAGTGAGGTGCGTGGCGTGGTTCGTCTGGTGACCGCCGAAGTTCCGCTGTCGGAACTCTTCGGCTACACCACGAGCCTCCGCTCGATGAGCCAGGGTCGCGCGAGCAGCAGCATGGAACCGCTGACCTATCGCATCATGCCCGATCGCCTGAAGGACGAAGTCCTCGCCCAGCAGTGATGGACGGCGGCAACGGAGCGCCGCGAACTGTGACGAGCACACCGCCGCCCCGCACAAGCAAGTCGCGTGCGCAGGTGTTGTTGGATCGTGCGGCGCGGCTGGCACTTCGCGGTCACGGGGCGGTTGAACCAAACCCGATGGTTGGGTGCGTCCTGCTCGCACACGATGGCAGCATCGCTGCCGTCGCGCATCACCGCGCGCTTGGCGGCGCCCATGCCGAGGCCGCCGCGCTCCTGCAGGCAGGTGAACGCGCCCGAGGCGGCACGGCGCTCATCACACTCGAACCCTGCGACCATCATGGTCGAACACCCCCCTGCTCGCTGGCGCTCTGCCGTGCGGGCGTGCGCGAGGTGATCTACGGCGAGTCTGATCCGAACCCAGCCGCGGCGGGCGGCGCAGCGCGGCTGCGCAGGAGCGGCATCGATGTCTGGCAGTGCTCGACGGCGTGGACGCGCTGGCTGCACGCACCCTTTTCCCTCCGCGTACGGGAACGGCGCCCGTGGGTCATCGCCAAGTGGGCGCAGGACCGCACGGGGGCCACGGCCGTGCGTGCCGGCACGGATCGTTGGATCAGTTCACTGCGTTGCCGCGCGATGGTGCACCGTGAACGCGCACGCGTCGATGCCGTGCTGGTTGGCATCGGCACGGTGCTCACCGATGACCCGCATCTGCTTCCTCGGGTCCCTGTGCGCAGACGGACCCCGCTGCGTGCGGTGATCGATCCCTTTCTCGATGTGCCGCTGCACTCGCAGTTGGTGCGCACGGTCAGCGATGGACCGGTGACCGTGTTCACAACAGCCGATGCGCTCAGCGCGCGCCCAGATGCGGCGCAGCGGCTTCGGCAAACTGGCGTGGTCGTTCGCCCGCTTCTTCCAGATGCGCCAGGCCCGTCGCCCCTGCGCGGCGTGTCCGAACACGGCCTTCGCGGTTGTCTTGAAGCGCTTGGCGCGGATGGAGTATCGACCGTGCTTTGTGAGGGTGGTGCCCGGCTCATTGGCGCACTGTTCGCCGCAGACCTTGTCGATGATGCGTGGGTGTTCACCTCGTCCCACGCGCTCGAATGCCCAGCGCCTGATCCGCGGCAGATCGACTTCCCCAAGGGCGATGCCTTTTCACTGCATGCGTCGGTCATGCGCAGCAGCGACCGTGTGGAGTGCTGGCGACGAACGCGTCAAGGCACCTGATCGGTCGGCGGCACAACGGGGTTCATGCGCTGCGCAGCAGGCATGCAGGACTGCGCATCGAGCCGAAGTCCGAACGACGATGGATGGATCCGCAGGACACCACTTCCATCATCGATGCCAAACCGTCCATTGTTTCGCTCCTGCACGACCGACAGTGCGGCGAGTTCTCTCCCGTCGAATGACTCAGCGACGATCCGACCTGCAACCAAATCAGCCGATGGTCGCTCAAGCGTCAACTCGGATGCTCGCGCCTTGCACAGTTTGGCGAGCAGCGATTCTGCTGCCGCCTTGTCCGCCTTCGACTCGCCTTGTGCGTTCACCACCCTCCAATCGCCGGCGCTCCGCTGCAGCCGCCAGTTCTCCCCGCCGATCGGCTCGAAGCGAAGCGCGGCAATGTCCTCGGCCCGGCAACCCGTTGCGGTCGGATCCACCAGCAACAGCCCAATCGGTACCGCTGCCGCAACCGCCGTCGCATCGAGTTCGAGCACCGCCTCCGGTCGCTGCGTCAGGCGCGCAAACCGCTCGGCCGCGCCGCTGCGCACAGGCGACCCGATCTCAAGCCGCTCCACGTCATCGAGGCGCGTGACGCTCCCATCGGAAGCGACGGACTGCCGCTGACTGTGAACTTCCACCATGGTGGTCGGTCGATCGAGGCCGAACGGCAGCAGTTCGGTGGGATTGTCCGCAACGAATCCGCTTGTCTGCGCGCGCTCAAGAGCCTCGAGCCATCGCTCGATCGCTCCTCGGTCGGCGCGCGTGTTGAGCGGTGACACGAGGCGCCACTGCGGACCTTCGCGGACCACCTCGATGCGCTCGACGCCACCTTGCGTCCGTTGCTCGCACACAAGCCGAGTGCACTCGACATCAGCACGCGAAAAGAGGAACGGCGTTCGCCACTGACGGAAGTCGCCAAGCAGTGCCGCATCATGGAAGGTGGAACGCGCAACACGCGGCATCGGATCCGCATCCGTGCACATCCAAGCGAAGCCAGCGGGAAGTCGAGCACCCAGGCGCAGCGTCAATGCGCCAGCGCCCCAACCGAACTCCACCGTCGGCGCCTCGGGCGTCAGTCCGGTCGCGATCATCGTGTCATCCGCCGCAGCAACCGCAGCACTCTCGCGAATCTGCACCTCCGCCGCGCGAGCAACCAACGCATCGACCTCCGCATCCTGCATCGGAAACTCGAATGGCTTCGACTGCCACCAGCGCCCATCACGGCGGACGAACTCGATGACGTTCTCCGCCCCGCGGCGGACGGTCACGCGCTGCACATCTGCCCAAGGCACGGATCCCTCGCTGATCATGCGCCGCAGCCCACCGACCGAATCCTCCTGCGCACTTCCAGACTGCGATGCGAACCAGACAACCACCGCCAGCGATGCGAGGATCACAGCGACGATCCAGAGGCGCAGGAGCGGTCGCCCCATCATCCGCGCGACCTCCACCAGCGAATCACAAGACCGACAAGGAGAAGCGAAGCGGGCAGCATGAGCGACAACCCCGCTGTCCACTGCAAGCGTTCACGCACGGAGATCTCGCCGATGCGAGAGGTCTGCCGCGCACTGCCACTGTCGCCCAGACGGGCATCCAGTCCGGCAAGCCACAGTGTGGCGTTGACCGCCAGTTCGCGGTTTCCTGGCGTGACAAGCACATTGCCAGAGCCAGCCACAGTGCGCGCCGCATCCACCACCGAGGTGAACATCCAGGAGGGCGAACCGATGACGAGCGCACGTGGGCGCATCCCACCGAGGACGGCGCGTTCCGACGCGACCGCCACGCTGATGCCAGCGTCGAGCGCGGCTGTCGAGCGCGGATCGGGTGAACGCCTCCGCCAGTCGCGCTCCATGGAACGAGCAGGCGCAGCCGGCGCGAAGAGCAATCCAATCGCCTCGGCGTTTGTGCGCGCGGGCAACACGGGTACCGCCACTTGAACGCCAACCCTCTGGCCCGCGAGCGCACGAGCAATCGGCAGATCGCTCTCACCCGCGAGCAGTTCCAGGCGAGTTCTGCGCTCGGTCTTTCCCTCACCCACGGGGATGTCGTCCACGATCACCGAATCTGTCTGCGCAGCAGCGCCCAACTTGAACGCCGCCTCTGCCCAGGGATCAGGTCGACCCGCAAGCGGACGAAGGCTCGGGCCGATCGACAGCAGCAGCGGTCGTCCCTCCGCGATGAGACCTGCGACTGCCTCAAGAAGCGCACGTTCGCGCGCGTCCCTCTCGAGCGACACTGTGCGCGGCGGCACCACCATCCAGACGCTCAGCGGACGCGCGATCGGCTGTGGCGCCGCAGTCACTTGCCACTCGCGCAGATCGATGCGCGCCGCGCGGCAGGCATCGGCAATCGCCGACACATCGCTGCCATCGCCCGTCGGCAACAGGAGCGAACGCTCCTCCGAGTGCACGAGCACCAGTTCCGGACGCGCATCGTCCAAGATGCTGCGCATCGACGCATCGATGAGCTGCTCCATTCGGAAGCGGCGGTCAAATCGAACGACGCTCGATGCGTCGCTGGCATTCACCGCTAGTGCGGAATCGGGAATGAAGGCGACGCCATGCGGCGATTCGATTACAAGTCCACCACCCACCGCAAGTCCAACCGAGACATCCTGCAGCGGGTCGTTCTCGAGTGCATCGATCGCATCCACCGTCCGCAGCAGTGCCCGCGCACGCACACCAAGCTCCGGGCGCATGCGCTGCGCCAGTTCGACAATCTCCGGAGCGGCATCGCTGGCGATGCCACGTTCCACCAGCCATGTCGAGAACGCGCCGAGTTGCGTCCCCCAGTCGCGGTTGTGCGCGCCGACAACCAACGCAACCTCGCCAGCGTCGGGAAGCGCACGATCGGGGCGACTGACGCGCATCGCATCGATTGTGCGGAGAATCGCCGGGGTTCCCACCGCGAGGGCGCGCAATGCGCTGCGCACACGTTCGAGTTGCACGCGATCCGCAGAGCCATCCGGGAGTCGGTCGATCACCGCGCCCAAGCGATCCGACTCGCTGCCCGCAAACGATGCGAGTCGTTCCATCTCCACGCATCCGTTGTCCACCGCTGCACCGCTGTCCGCGGTCGCCGATCGATGGCGACGGATAAGTGCATCCACCCACTGCGCGTAGTCCGCCGCACCGCGCTGCGCCGTCGGATCGATGCGGGTCCATGCGATCTCGGCACCCTCGGATGCTGCGGATCGGCGAAGTGCCGCAAGCACATCCTCCAGCTGATCGCCAACACCGCCGCTGAGCGCGCCACCTGAATCGATCCATGTGACGCGCCAGGCTCCCTTCGTGCCGCGCAACAGCGCAGCCAACTGCGGCGCCACTTCCCACTGCCGCCCCTTGGTCAAGTCGACGGCCGAGCGCAGGAAGGGAGCACGGGCAACGATGCAGACCGAAACGGCGATGGCGAGCCCAGCAAGCACACCAGACATGATTCGCAGACTCACCCGGAACGGCGTTCGACCCGATGAGCGTTCCGCATCGGTGCGCTGCAGCGCCCATGCGCCTGTCAGAAACAGGAATGTTGCGGCGAGGAAGTAGATCACATCCGCGCTGTCGACTGCGCCCGTGAGGAACCCCTCAAGTCGCCGGATCGGATCCGCTGCGAAGAGAAGATCAGCCTGATCCGCAGTCAGTGCGGGAGCAACCGAGCGCAGTCCGATCAGCAGCACGAGCCAGAAGAAGAATGTGCCGAGATAGGCGACCGAAGCGCTTGTCGTCAGCGATCCGAAGAACACGCCTGAAGCGAGCGCCGCGCTTCCAAGAAGAAAGACGCCGAGCGCGGCACAGAGGCACTCGCCAACATCCGGATCGGCAAGCGATTCAAGCACGGCGAAGGGAGCGCCGACACCGACGAGCACGAGTGCGAACACCCCCACCATGCCGGCCAACCAACGCCCAAGCACCAGTGAAGATGGTCCCGTCGGACTTGTGGCGAGCACTTCCCAGAAGCCACTGCGCCGATCCTCCGTCGTCGGTCGCAGCGAGATGGCGGGCGCAACGAGCAGCATCGCCCAGCCCGCAGCGGCCGCCACCGCACGAATCTCCGCTGGTGCCCCGGGGGCGATGGCGGCGACTCCAGAGATGACCCCCGTCACCAGCGCAAAGACGGCGAGCGCACCCCACGCCGTTGTGGTCATGAACAGCGCTCCTGTCTCACGACGCGCGATCGACAGCAGCGCGCGCATCAGCGATTGCCCCCTGCTCGACCGACCAACCTCGCGAACACATCCTCCAAAGGCGGCGTGACGCGCTCAAAGCGCCGCACGGATGCGCCCGAGCGCTGCAGCACGGCTGCGATTTGAGTCGGCAGTGCAGCCGCATCCGGGTGGCTTTCGTCCGCAGCGACCACGATGCCGGTCCAACCGTCCGCAAGCGACTCCGACTGCACCTCGAGAACGCCCGCCACGGACCGAAGCGCACCGACATCTCCTCCCGTGCACTCAAGGCCAAAGCGCGCGGCAACGGCGCCGCGGCGGCGAAGATCGCTTGCCGTCCCCTGCGCCACAAGCCGACCGCCACCAAGCAGCACGAGATGGTCGCAAACCGCCTCGACCTCCGCAAGATTGTGGCTCGAGAAGAGAACGGTGTGCTCGCCACGCAACGACTGCACAAGTCCGCGAAACGCCTGCGCAGTCATCGGGTCGAGACCCGTGGCAGGTTCATCAAGAATCACAACAGCGGGCGATGCGACGAGCGCAGCGGCAAGTCCGACGCGCTGACGGAACCCGCGGCTCAACGAACCCACGAGCTTCCGACGCACGGACTCGAGCTGACAGCGCTCCACCACTCGTGCCACCGCTGCCCTGTGATCACGCGGCGCGACACCCCAGAGACCGCAGCGAAACCGCAAGTACTCATCGACACGTGCTTCGGGCGGCAGCGCATTCGACTCGGGCAGGTAGCCGATGGAACGCCGCGCGAGCATCGGATCGCGCTGCACGTCCGCCGAACCCACACGCAGGGAGCCTGCATCGGGGGTGATCGCACCGGCAAGCATGCGAATCGTCGTGGTCTTTCCGGCACCGTTGGGGCCAAGAAATCCGCAGACCGAACCAGAGGGCACCTCAAACGAGAGGTTGTCCACTGCGCGCGTACGCCCGAAGGACTTGGTGACCTGATCGACGGTGATCATGGTGAATAGGCGGGCGTGAAGCGTACACTCGCCGCTTCGATGCCGAACTCGAAGCCCCCCGCATCGCCGCTCAACCTGCTCGACAATGTCGGCGCGGGTATCGGCATCGTGGATGCCACGGGCGAAGTCATCTGGATGACATCGCGCCTCGCGGAGCAGCCTGCCGAGACGCTTCGGCTCTTTGCCGAACAGTGCGCACTTGCGCTGCCACAGTTTGCCACTTCACCGACGCTCCACCTGCGGAAGCGTTTTCGATCGGGCTCCAACACGTTCGAACTCCTCATCTCCCCAGCCCCTGGCGGTGGCGCCTCGGGCGTTCTCTTCGATGTTTCCGTCCACACACGCCTTTCGGAACGCCTCGATGCCGTCGACGCGGCAGGCGCCGACCTGCTCGATCTCGACGCACAGATCGTCAATCCTCTCAATGTGGCGGAACGCCTTGCGCTGCTCGAAGGGAAGATCGCGCAGGCGATGGAGCGCGAGTTCCCAGGGCAGCCCTACGAAATCCGTCTCCGAAATCGCAAGACCGATCAACTCGAACTGGTCATTGGTCACGGCATCGACCCGCTGCGGATCGGTGAATCGATCTTTGCGCGCCCGGCTGCCAACGGCATTTCAGGCATCGTGGCAAGTTCTGGGCGCAGTTTCATCTGCCCGAACACGGACACGGATCCGAACTACCTGCCTGGACTGCCGGGTGCGCGGTCGAGCCTGACCGTTCCGATGCTGCTTCGGGAGCGTGTGATTGGCATCGTCAATGTCGAGTCGCTTCGCGCGAATGCGTTCCATGAAGATGACTGCCTCGCGCTCGAGACCTACGGGCGTTACATGGCGATGGCCCTCAACATTCTGGACATGCTCATTGTGGAACGCTCATCCACCAGCGAGCGGGTCAGCGCGATCTTGCGAGACGAACTGGCGGTGCCGACGCAGCGTCTTCGGGACGCCACGATGGACGTTGCCATGGGAAAACTCGGCGCCTTCGAGCATCTCGAACGGGCGCTCGAAATGCTCTCGGCCAGGATCAAGGGTGCGACATCAGGTCCGCAGTCCGTGCTGGGCATTGATCGCCTGCCCCGCGACCGATCACGCGATCCTTGGATCGAAGGCAAGCGAATCCTTGTTGCCGATGACGATGCGAATGTGCGCGAGACGATTCAGGGACTGCTTCAGGAGGCGGGCGGACTCGTGGAGAACCGACCCGATGGGAGCGCGGCACTCGAACTCGTTCGGCGCGCCCAAGATGAGGGCAAGCCCTTCGATCTGGTGATCTCCGATGTGCGCATGCCGGACCGCAACGGATACGAGGTGTTCCGAGGCACACGCGAGGCATCACCCGCGTGCGCGTTTCTGATGATGACAGGGTTCGGCTACGACCCGAACCATTCGATCGTCCGATCGACGCAAGACGGACTCAGCAATTTCCTGTTCAAGCCCTTCCAGGCAGGTGTCCTGCTCGAAGAAGTCCGCAAGGCGCTCGGCGCGCCCCAATAGGTCACGGGGTGCGCCGCGCGCGGAGCAGCCGCGGCAGGCGCTCAAGATCGCGCAGCACCACAGCCTCCATCAGTCCGCTCGATGATGCGATCTGCCGAGCAGCCTGCTCTTGGCTTGCAGCGATCTCGCACAGGAGCACGCCGCCAGGGCGGAGAAGGCGAGGCGCACACTCCACCACGCGCCGCACCACTGCAAGCCCGTCCACACCACCGCGGAGCGCAGTCTCCGGCTCCCAAGCTCGGACATTCTGCGGCACATCCTTCCACTCCGCATCGCTGACATACGGCGGATTCGCGCACAGCACGTCGACACTGCCCTCGATACCGAAATCGGCGAGCGCACCATCCAAATCTCCCTGCACGACCTCGACGACAGACTCGAGCCTGTTCGCAGCGACATTCCGACGCGCAAGTTCCACGGCAGCTGGCACAACATCCGTTGCAATCACCCGAAGCCCACGAAGCGCATCGACCTCCGAGGCGCCGCGTTCATCCGCTCCCGGCCCCTTCCATGCCAACTGCCGCCGCCCCGTGCGCTGAACGCGCAGTGCGCGCGCCACTGCGATGGCGATGCACCCAGTCCCCGTACAGAGATCCACGATGCACAGCGGCGCACCCGTCTCACATGCTGCACCCGCGATGCGAACCGCTTCCTCCACGAGCAACTCCGTGCACGGACGCGGAATCAGCGTCGACGGTCCGACCTCAAGCTCACATCCGTGGAACGCCCACCGACCGACGAGGTACTGCACCGGTTCATGCCGACCGGCGCGCTGCACCAGTGCACGGAGCTTCGCAAGTTCCTCCGCCGTCGCCACGCGATCCACATCGAGGTACGTCCGCAGGCGTTCACACTCGAGGACATGCGCGATCAACAGGTCGGAGGACAACTGCGGCGATTCGACCCCCTTTTCTTCGAGAAACAGGTTCATCCATGCGCGCAAGCGGCGAATCGTCCATGGCTCTGCCACCACCGAATCGTAACGCGTGGGGAGGTAGAATCATCGGTCCCACCCAATGAGCACCGAGACCACGAGCCAGATTCTGCGAACCATCGAGTCCGCGGCGCGAGAAGCGAGGGTGTTCGGTGCAATCACCCGCAGCGGCGGACGGTTGGTATGCGCAGCATCGGGTTCCGCGTCAGCAGCGGAGTACGCGCTCGAAGTCGGAGTGGATGGGTGGCGACTCTCTCTCCGCACCGCTGATCGCTGGCTGAGCGAGTCCATCGAATCCTCGCTTGTCGAGTCGCGCGACTCCATCGAAGACCTGTTTCGCGAGGCGCTGCTCGACCTCGGTTCCAAAGTTGATCCGCCCCGCGTCAAGCACTTCCGCGATGATGCGAAGCGATATGTCTTCGAGACAGTGCTTCCTGCCGATGGCAGCGATGCGGAGGTCGCGGCGCGGTTGCAACTGTTCCTGCTGGCGTTCGAGTCGATGTTCCGCCTGCTCGGCGACATGGACAGCGAACCGGAGGGCTGATGAGCGCGCCATCCGTCCTGATGTTGGGATGGGAGTTCCCGCCGTTCATCACGGGCGGGCTTGGCACGGCCTGCCACGGGCTGACGCGCGCACTGAAGCAGGCAGGATGCGATGTGACCTTCGTGCTTCCGCGAGCGGTTGACCACACGCACGCTTCGCACGTGCGTTTGGTCTCGCCCGAAGGGCTCCCAACTGCGTACTCGAACTCCGCCGGCGGCTGGGCCCCCGCACCCGCTGCACGCATCATCGAGTCGACCGCAGATGCGGCGTCAAGCGCCGACTTCCATCCGAGCGATTCGCCCGCGTCCGCAGCGGTACGCCGTGAGGCACTGCTTCGGGGAACGCCCGAACGCATCGACATCCTCCGCCTTGGCAGCACGAATCAAGGCGCGTACGGTTCGGTCGGAAACCGCATGCACGTCTCGCTGAAGTCTGGTGCAACCTTGGACGGCGGCACAGGCGCACGCGACCCACAGACGATGATCGCGCGGCTGATCGCGGCTGGTGTCGAGCCTGCACTCGCGTGGGAGCAAGTGGTGATCGATCTGGCAATCCCGGAAGCTGTGTCGCTCCCGGCGCGTGCCGCGCAATCGCTCCGGGGCGGATACGAGGGCGATCTGGTCCTTGCCGCGGAGCGTTATGCGCAGTTCTGCGTGCAGTCGACGCGCGACCTGAACTTCGACATCATTCACGCGCATGACTGGCTCACCTACCCGGCGGGGCTTGCGCTCGCCCGCCTCACGGGACGCCCGCTCGTGGTCCATGTGCATGCGACCGAGTTCGATCGCTCCGGCACGCATGTCAATCAGCAGGTTTACAACATCGAACGGCGCGGCATGCATGGCGCCGTGCGAGTCATGGCGGTCAGCAATCTCACCCGAAATCTGCTTGTGAACCGCTACGGACTCTCACCGAACAAGATCGATGTGGTCTACAACGGCGTCGATCTGGAGCCTGGGTCCTACGGCATCAAGCGCATCGAGCGCGGGGAGCGCATCGTGCTGTATTTCGGGCGCATCACCATGCAGAAGGGACCCGAGTACTTCGTGCGCGCCGCCAAACGCGTTCTTGAAGTGGAGAAGAACGTGCGATTCGTGGTGGCAGGATCCGGGGATCTCGCAAGCTCCATGATCGAGATGGCTGCGAGCCTCGGGATCGGTGGCAAGATGACCTTCACAGGGTTCCTTCGTGGGCGGGACATTCCGCGTGTGTTCTCGATGGCGGATCTCTATGTGATGCCGAGCGTTTCGGAACCCTTCGGTATCGCACCACTCGAGGCGATGGGGCACCGTGTGCCCGTGATCATCTCCAAGAACTCGGGCGTTTCCGAGGTGCTCACCCACGCGCTCAAGGTGGACTTCTGGGATGTGGATGACATGGCGAACAAGATTGTCGCCGTCCTGCGTCACCCTCCCCTTCGCGCCGAACTGCGCGACCGCGGACTCTTCGAGGTTCGAGGCATCACGTGGGACGGCGCAGCGAAGCGGTGCATCACTTCCTATCAGAGCGCGATGAACGCAGTGCGCCGCATCCCCGCCGGTCCCCGCCACGCCTGATTCACTGCGCGTCGCAACTGCGCTGCACGGCGCTCCTATACTCGCAGCACGATGGGTCTGTTCACTCGTGCGAAGCCTGCGCCAAAGACGGTGCCGACACCCCCAACGCACCCCGCAGCCACAAACCAGAACACCCACTCCACTGTGGAGAGTGGCATGCCCGTGCCGCTGCTGGGCGATGCGGCCCTGGAGCGCAGTGCCCAGGAACACGCGCTCCGCATCCTCAAGAGTGCTCGAGGCAGCAGCGACGGCATGCTGTCGGCCGCGTTCTGGTCCGACAAGTTGATGGCGTGGTCGATGCGCGACCCCGACTTCAAGGTTCAGCTCTTTCACTTCGTGGATTGCTTCCCCGCCCTGCGCAACTCCGACTCGGTGTACGAGCATCTCGTCGACTTCATGTCGAAGCCGGGGCTTTCGCTCCCGCCAGGCATGGACTTTGGGCTGAAGGCAGGTGGACTGGCAAAGGGATTGGTTGCCCGAACGATGTCCTCGCAGATCGAGTCGATGGCCGGGAAGTTCATCGCGGGAACCGATGCGAAGAGTGCGCTTCCGACGCTTCGGTCCCTTTGGGACCGCGGTCTTGCTTTCAGCGTCGATCTGCTCGGCGAAGCCTGCCTGAGCGATTCGGAAGCCGCCGCATACAGAGTCAAGTACGCGGATCTCCTCGAACACCTGCCAGCCGCGGTTGCTGCCTGGCCAGCGCACGCCTCACTTGAGCGTGACCATCTCGGTCCGATTCCACGGGCCAACGTGTCGATCAAGGTGTCTGCCCTGTTCGCGCGCACCGATCCCATCGATACCGAAGGATCGATCCGTGGCTTGGAACAGGCACTGCTGCCGCTGCTCGAGTCTGCTGCTCGACGCGGCGTGTTCGTCAACTTCGACATGGAGCAGCAGTCGCTGAAGGACCTGACGCTCGAACTGTTCATGCGCTGCTGCGAGCGCGTTCCCTTTGAAGCCGGCATCGCCATGCAGGCGTACCTCCGAAGCGGTGAGTCCGATGCCCAGCGGCTGATCGATTGGACCCGGCGCACCAAGCGCGTCGTGACGGTTCGCCTCGTGAAGGGTGCATACTGGGATTCGCAGACCATCCTCTCCGAACAGCATGGATGGCCGAATCCTTGCTGGAGCTTCAAGCGGGATACGGACGCTTGCTTTGAACGCATGGCGGCCCGCTTCATCGAAGCGACTCCCAAGGCCGTGGGCAGTGGCGGAACGCGTCTGGCACTCGGTTCGCACAATGCGCGCTCGATCGGTGCGGCGCTGGCGCTCTTGGAGCGACATGGGCTGCCGCGGGAGGCGATCGAACTGCAGATGCTGCACGGCATGGCGGATGCGCTCAAGGGCGCGTGCATCAAGGAAGGGCTTCGTGTGCGCGAGTACCTGCCTGTTGGCGAGATGATTCCTGGCATGGCGTATCTCGTTCGCCGTCTTCTTGAGAACACCAGCAACGAGAGCTGGCTGCGCTCGGGGTTCGCGGACGCGGCGGACGACAGCCAACTGGTCGCGACGCCCCACCGCTCGGCGGGCGCCGGGTCTGGCGCGGATGATGGACTGCTGCGCATCCGCGGTTCCGCGGAGCGGCACGCGCTCAGTGGTGCACACCCGGATGTGGCGGATGGCTTGCCATTCTTCACGGAGCCGATGCGCGACTTCTCCGACGCCGCCACTCGGACCGCATTCGCGTCAGGCGTGCAAACGGCACGCGTTCCAAGCGTTGCCAACGACACGACGGTCGAGCAGGCGCGTGCGGCGCTCACTCGTCTTCACGCTGCATTTCCAGCTTGGCGCGATACGCCGCTCGCTGAACGCACTGCGGTCCTCATCCGTGCGGCCGCCGCCATGCGCGCGCGGCGCGATGAACTCTCCGGCATCATCATCCGCGAGTCAGGCAAGACATGGCGCGAGGCGGACGGCGATGTCTGCGAGGCGATCGACTTCTGCGAGTACTACGCGCGCGAGGCTGCGCACCTGTTCCACCCGCGCCGTCTCGGTCTTTTCACGGGCGAACTGAATCAAGAGTGGCATCAGCCTCGTGGTGTTGCAGTCGTCATCAGCCCATGGAACTTCCCGCTCGCGATCTGCTGCGGCATGACGGTCGCTGCGCTTGTCACTGGCAACACCGTGGCGGTGAAGCCCGCCGAGCAGACCCCTGGCATCGCGCGCATCCTGTGCGAGATTCTGTGGAACGCAGGTGCACCGCGCGAGGCGCTGGCGTTCCTGCCGGGTGCTGGCGAGAGCGTGGGTGCGGAGCTGGTGCGTGATCCGCGCGTCGCGGTCATTGCGTTCACAGGCTCGAAGGCAGTCGGGCTCGACATCATCGCAGCCGCGGGACAGACTCCGCAGCAGCAGGGCTTCGTCAAGAAGGTGATCTGCGAGATGGGCGGAAAGAACGCGATCATCGTCGACGAGAGTGCGGACCTCGATGAAGCAGTGCTGGGCGTCCGCCAGTCTGCGTTTGGCTTCTCGGGGCAAAAGTGTTCCGCATGCAGCCGCGCCATTGTGGTCGGATCGGCACTCGAACCCTTCCTGCACCGACTTGTTGACTCGACAAAGACACTGGTGGTCGGTGATCCGCTGCTGCCCGGGACGGACATTGGGCCGGTCATCGACGATGACGCGGCGCGTCGCATCCGTGCAGCGATTGAATCGGCGAGCCGCGAGGGGCGGATTGCGGTGCAGGTGCCCATCCCCGACGGACTCGAGGCGCGGGTTGGAAAGCCGTTCATCGGCCCGACCATCATCCAAGATGTCCGCGCGGACCACCGCATCGCACAGGATGAGATCTTCGGTCCCGTGCTCGCCGTCATCCACGCACGCGACTTCACCGAAGCGCTCGCCGTTGCCAACGGAAGCGACTACAAACTGACGGGTGGAGTCTTCAGCCGCAGACCATCCCATCTCGACCGCGCACGGAGCGAGTTCCGCGTCGGCAACCTGTACCTCAACCGCGGCATCACAGGCGCGCTCGTGGGACGACAACCCTTCGGCGGCTTTGGCATGAGCGGCGTCGGCAGCAAGGCAGGCGGATCGCAGTACCTGCTTCAGTTCGTCGAACCGCGGAGCGTCTGCGAGAACACGATGCGCCGCGGCTTCGCACCAGGTCTGACCTGAACATCGCCCATCGCGGTCGGGCATCAGCCCATGCCGAGTGCGCGGTATTGCAGCGCCTCCGACACATCTTCCGCGTGCACCTCCGGATGCGCGTTGAGATCGGCAATGGTCAGGGCGACGCGGCGAATCTTGTCGTAGGCACGCGCACTCAGCGCGAGTTCATCGAGTCCATGCGAAAGCAGATGCGTCGCCGCACCATCGAGCCGACAGACGCGGTCGAGCAGCTCGCCAGGGAGCCGCGCATTTGCCAGCGAACCCTGACGGACCCTCGCGCGCGCGCGAGCCTGCAGCACCTGCGCCAGCAGGGAAGCGCTGTCCGCGCCCGGTTTCGCCCGTGCCAGATCGCGCGCACCCACACGCCGCACCTCCACATGCAGATCGATGCGGTCGAGGACGGGCCCTGACAGCCTTCCGAGGTATTCGCCCATCAACCGTGCTCCTCGGACACCGCCCAGGCGGTCTCCCTGCGCAGATGGGTTCATCGCCGCCACGAGCATTGCTGCCGCCGGCCATCGGATGCTCCCGCTCGCGCGCGCGATCGACACCTCGCCACCCTCGAGCGGCTCGCGCAGCGATTCGAGCACATCGCGGCGGAACTCTGGCAACTCGTCGAGAAAGAGCACCCCATGATGCGCGAGCGTGATCTCGCCAGGTCGCCCCTGCGGTCCGCCGCCAATGATGGCTGTGGCGCTCGCGCCGTGGTGCGGAGCACGGACTGGTCGAGCCACATCCAATCTGCCTGAACGCAACCGCCCATCCATGCCGACTCCCGCGCACGAAGAGATTCGCAGCACCTCGAGCGCCTCCTCGGGAAGCAGCGGCGGCAAGATGCCGGCAAGCGCACGAGCCAGCATGGTCTTGCCGCAGCCCGCGGGACCGAGCATCAGCACATTGTGCCCACCCGCCGCAGCGATCAACATCGCACGCTTCGCCGTGGATTGCCCCTTGATCTCACGAAAGTCGACGGGCGCGAGACCAGTCGGAGGGGCGGCGTCCCCCGCCGCCTCCCCTCCAACATGGTCCTCGCTGTTGCATCCCTGCCCCTGTTGGATGAACAGCGAATCCCCGCACGGCGGGGACCGTTCCCCCCGGAAAAAGTCCACCGCTTCGGCCAGCGTTTCCACCGCCGCAACTCTGCTGTTTGGAACGAGCCGCGCCTCGCGCGCGTTCTCCGCGGGGAGCAGAGTGCCTCGGCCGACATCGCGTGCCATCAGGGCTGCACTCACCGCGCCGCGCACCGCACGCACCCGTCCATCGAGCGCCAGCTCGCCTGCCACAAGCCACTGCTCTGGATCAACCGCAACCCCACGCCGAGGGTCCGCGGCACCTGCGGCGCGCAACAGGCCAAGCGCAATGGGCAGGTCATACACCGCCCCCTCCTTGCGCGTACCCGCCGGCGCGAGATTCACCACGGCATGGTGCCGCGGTACTTCAAATCCAGAACTCTCGATCGCTCGCCGCACACGCTCGACGGACTCTCGGATCGCCGCATCCGGTAGTCCCACCACTGCAATCTGCGGCAGCCCGTGTGCGGAAAGATGGACTTCCACCTCGCACGGGCTTGCGTCGATGCCTCGCAGCATGAAGGAGTGGATCCTCGCCTGCACAGAGGCGCACCATAGGCAGCCGCGACCCCGCCGAAGAAAACACGACCGTTTTTCGTATCCTCGCCCCGCGCATGGAAGTCACCGTTGCCACCGCACTCGCTGTCGGTCTCGCGGGCGGCACACTCGGCGGGCTTCTGGGGCTCGGTGGCGGCGTCATCATGATCCCGCTGCTCACCGTCACTTCGGGCAGCAATCCATACCTCTACCAATCCGCATCGCTGGTTGCCGCGGTCGCGGTCAGCATCGGCAGCATTCCCCGACACATCCGCTCAGGCATGGTCGACCGACCGTTCGTCTTGCGCTCGCTGCCTCTGTCGATTCCAACCGTTGCCGCGAGTGCGATCACCGCCGCTCTCCTGCCCGATCCACACCTGCTCGAAGTGATCTTCGCCGTCTTCCTTGCTGCGGTCGGCGTCAGCGAGATTGCGGGACTCTTCGTGCATGCAAGCGGCGCAGCAGAACCCACGCCCGTTCGGAATACTTGGCCACGCGCGTCAGCGGTCGGCGGCTGCATGGGAACGCTCTCAGGGCTGCTGGGCGTTGGCGGTGGCATCATTGCTCTGCCGATGATCCGCGCGCTCACCCGCTTCGACATGCGAACGACCATCGCAACAACCGCCGTCCTCGTGCTTCCCGCCGTCATCGTCGGCGGGCTCGCCCGCCTTGCCGCGGCGCAGCACACCACCAGCGCTGATGGACAACCGATGACGGCCTGGGCGATTCTCTCTCTGGCGCTTCTGCTGTCGCCCGGTTGTCTCATCGGCGGCGCGCTCGGCGCCACCCTGACGCATCGCCTGCCCCGCGCGGTGGTCGAGAAGGCGTTCGGCATACTCTGCCTCGCCTTCGCCGCGCGCATGCTCGGATTGTTCTGATGAGCAAGACTCCTTCTCCGGCTGACACCGCGCCGACACCAATCCGCTCTGCGCGCACACCGTGGCTTGTGGCGCTCGCCGCGGCGTGGATCATCACCCCCATCGTGCTCGGTCTCACTCTGCTGACGCAGGTCGGCGCCGCATCCGCCTGGCTGAACGCCCATCCAGACATCGCTGTGGTGACGTGCATCGCCGTGCTCGCGTTCACGACGGGTTTGGGAGTGCTTCCCCCCTACGTGCAGACCATCATCGCCGGCTGGACATTCGGCGCCGTGATGGGAACCGGGACCGTTCTCATTGGGCTGCTTGGCGGCGCGACGATCGGGTTCTTCGTGGCACGCTCGCTCAGCGGCGACGCGCTCATGCGGCTGATTGTGGCGAATCCACGCGCAAAGGCGATCCACCACGCACTGATCGAGGCGAAACAGCGCCGAACATTCCTGCTGATCCTTTTGCTGCGGCTTCCGCCCAACTCGCCCTTCGCACTCTTCAATCTCGCGATGGGTGCCGCGCGCGTGCGCTACGGACCGATGATCGCTGCGACCGCCATCGGCGTGCTGCCGCGCACCGCGTTCCTCTGCTCCGCAGCAGCGGCCGCTGCCGCCACAGGAGCACAGGACATTCAGGATCTCGTGCGCCGCCAGAGTTGGCCGTGGCTGATCGTTGGTGTCGCCAGCTTCCTTGTGGCGCTGCTCATCATTCGCGTACTCGCCGTACGAGCTCTGCGCGCTGCAGGGCTCGCCTGACTGAGGCACCGACTGCCACAGACGATCACTTCGGCGGTTCGAGCGGCTGCTGTGTCGGCGACACGGGCGCTTCACTGGGCTGCACGCGCTGCTGCGGACTCGGCTCGTGCGCAATCGGCGCCTCCAGTCCGCCTTCTGCTTGAGTGCTTGCCGCAGGAGGCGTGAGTCCCTCATGCATCGATGGATGCTGTGCGAGACGCACATCGATCTGGCGGAAGAACTGGTCGCTCTGCGAGAAGAACGAGCCGCCGCGCAACCGACCGCGCGGCTGCATGATCACGCGCGGGATGCGATCACTCATGTCGACATCCACAGTGAACGACCAGATTTCAGTTTGCCGACGCACCGCTTGCCCGTTCATCACATCACGCTTGAGTTCTCGGTGAATCTCGATGCGGTGCGCAGCCTCATCCACAAACACACCATTCTCCGTCACGAACCAATCGGTCATCTCGGGCTGACGCGCCGCCATCACAGTCGCCGACCAGAGTTGCTGCTCGCTGACACCCGGATAGGCGCGCGAAACGCTGCCTAGACGGCAGCCACCAAGCAGCGGCAGCACGGCGAGCAGTACGCACACGAAGACGCGTGGGGTGCACGGCGCGATCGCATCAATCAGGAAACGAGGCATTCGCATAGACCTTCTGCACATCATCAAGTTCCTCCAGTCCGTCCATGAGCGCTCGGATGCGCTCCGCAACGGTGGCATCCACCGCCACCTCGATCTGCGGCAACCAAAGTACCTGAGCCTGCTCGGGAGTGATGCCAGCCCCCTCGAACGCATCACGCACCGCCGCGAGGGAGGCTGCGGGGCAGGTCAGTTGCCACGCGTCGTCGTGCCCAACCACGTCATCCGCTCCCGCATCGAGCCCGATCTCCATCACACGCTCCTCAGAAAGCGCCTCGCGCGGAAGGATCACGACACCGCACTGCCGGAAGGAGTGGGAGACGGAACCGTTCACACCAAGATTGCCTCCGTGCTTGTCGAACAGCGTACGCACCTCGGGGGCCGTGCGATTGATGTTGGATGTCAGGCATTCGACCACCAGCGCAACACCACCGGGGCCATACCCCTCGTAACGGATCGCCTGATACTCCTCGCCTTCGAGCGCGCCGCTCCCCTTCTTGATCGCCTTCTCGATCGTGTCGCGGGGCATGTTGACGCTGCGCGCCTCATCCACCGCTATGCGCAGCGATGCATTGAAGCGCGGGTCCGCGCCGCCCAGACGTGCCGCGACAATGATGGCGCGCGACGCTTTCGACCAAAGCTTGCCGCGCTTGGCATCCACCGCCGCCTTGCGGTGCTTGATGTTCTTCCACGCGCTGTGACCTGCCATGGAAACGGCTCTCCAGTCCGATCACGCGCGTGCCGCGCTCGAGCGACTGCTGCCGCGCCCGCGCTTGGCGCGTTCCATCGCTTGTTTGACGGCACCACGCGGCTTGGGCTTTGACTCACGCTCCTTGCGTGCCTCCTCGGCGCGCCCGGAGTTGTGGAAGTGGTCCACCGCTGCTGTCAGCGCATAGTGGACTTGCAGCGCGCGCTCCTGGCTGAAGCGGCGCTCCAGTGCCGCCGCGAAATCGGCAGGGGTCGCATCATCGACCAGCACTTCCGTGTGGCGCATCAGGTCGACCGTTGTCTGGTCGACCGGCACAAGCGCCACTCCAAAGCCGATGAGCATCATCCGCGAGGAGACATAGGTGGGCATGCCATCCAGATGCTCGAGGTAGGTGCGCACATCGCGCTTGGGCTTTCCGACAAGCTGTTCAAGACTGACCTTGTGGTGGCGGCGAAACACATCCGCGAGCGTGGAACGCACTCGGCGCATGCGGTTGAACGCCTCCGGAAACTTCGGATGGATGGTCTGCACCATCTCCTCCACAAGATTCACGCGGAACTCGTTGAAGTCCACATTGCGGCTTCGGATGCGCGCGAGCGCCGCATCGGCCTGCTCAAGTGTCGCGTCGTACAGCAGCGACGAGTGCAGGAACAGTGCAACGAGATCCCCGCTGTTGGGTTCCTCGGTGCGTGCCCTCGGCGTCCACTTCTTGACCAGCGAGTTGAAGCGATTGATGTTGAAGTGCGTCTTTCGATCTCTCATGGTTCTGGTTCCCCCTCGGTGTGGTGGTCTGTCGTGTCCCCGCTGCCAGCGACTGCACCCGCGTCGTATCCCATGTTTGGCAGCGACGAACGCAGTTCGAAGGCAAGTTCAGGCACGCGCCGCAGCGTCGTGGAGTCGCGAAGCGAAGAGCGCAGGAAGCCCGCCGCGCTGCGCAGCGCAGCGATCGAGAGCGGACCACGGTCCGACGGCAGCACCGACACGGAGACGCGCGCATGCAGCAGATCGGGGCTCACGGAAACATCCTGGACGGACACCATTCCCTGCAGCCGCGGGTCCGCAAGTCCACGCGTGATGCGCTCCTGCAGCGCACGCTGCAGGACGCTCGCCACCTGCGCGGGGCGTGAACTCGGCACCGCCTCACGCAGGCTGCCATCCGGCGCGAACGAGAGGCCCGGCGGCAGCTTTGGTCCCTTGCCGCGGCGCTCACGCATTGCCGCCACCCAGCGGACGCACCATCGTCGTGCGGTAGCACTCGAGGATGTCGCCCTCGCGAATGTCGTCGTACCCGTTGATCTTCATGCCGCACTCGTTCCCCGAGCGGACTTCCTTCGCATCGTCCTTGAACCGCTTGAGCTGTTCGAGGCGGCGATCCTTCTCGATCACGATGCCATCGCGTGTGACACGAATCTGCGCGTTGCGTTCGATCGTGCCATCCGTGACGTAGCAGCCCGCAACCGCACCAACCTTCGAGATCTTGAACACCGCACGGACCTCCGCATGGCCGAGCACCTGCAGGCGAACCTCAGGCTCGAGCAATCCGCGTACCGCCTTGTCCATGTCCTCCGTCAGCTGGTAGATGATGTCGTAGAGGCGCAGATCGACCTTGCGGACTTCCGCAAGCTGCCGCGCCTTTCCGGTGCTGGTCACATTGAATCCGACCACCACGGCGCCGGTGGTCGACGCGAGTTCCACATCGCTCTCGTTGATGCCGCCCACCGCAGCGTGCTTGATCGATATCGTCACATCATCCGCCTTGATCTTGCCAAGCACAGCCTTCAGCGTCTCGACCGAGCCCTGCACATCCGCCTTGACCACGAGCGGCAGCTCCTTTCGCTTCGACTTCGCCATCGTCTCGAAGATGTTGTCGAGCGTGACCTTCGGCGCGGAGAGTTCGCGCTCACGTTCAAGGGCGCGGCGCTCAAGCGCTGCCTGCTCCGCGGCAGCGAGCGAATCCACCACATAGAACTTGTCCCCCGCATCCGGCAGAGTGTCGATGCCCGAGATCGCCACGGGGGTGGTGGGATGCGCCGACTGCGTCCGCTTGCCGTGGTCATCCACGATGTCGCGCACCCGACCGAACGCGCGCCCAACGACCACGAAATCACCGCGCTTCAGCGTCCCTTCCTGAACGAGCAGTTGCGCGACCGCGCCGCGCCCCTCCTCCATTCGCGCCTCAAGCACCGTGCCCTGCGCGTGCCCGCCCCAATCGGCCTTCAGCTCCAGCACATCCGCCTGCAGCGCAATGAGCGCGAGCAGATCGTCGACGCCAGTGCCCTTCAGACCGCTCACTTGTGCGACTTCGACGGAACCGCCCCACGGCACAGGGTTCAGTTCGTTTGCCGTCATCTGGCCATAGACCTTCTGAAGTCCTTGCTCGCTGAACTCGGGACGGTCAATCTTGTTGAGCGCCACGATCATCGCGACCTTCGCCGCACGCGCATGGTTGATGCTCTCGACCGTCTGCGGCATGATGCCATCGACCGCATCGACCACGAGCACCACGATGTCCGTCACCCGTGCACCACGCGCACGCATGGCGGTGAATGCCTCGTGACCTGGCGTGTCAATGAAGGTGATCGGTCGCTTCTGTCCGCCCGCGTTCACATGGACCTGGAACGCGCGCGTCGACTGGGTGATCCCGCCCGCCTCGCCAGCGGCGACATTGGTCGATCGAATGCGATCGAGCAGCGTCGTCTTGCCGTGGTCGACATGACCGAGGATCGTCACGACTGGAGGACGCACGCGTTCATCCGTGCGCTGACGGTCCGCAAATCGCTCGACGATCTCTTCGGACGCGGTCTTCATGCGGTCGATCTCCACCTCCACGCCAAAGTCCATCATCACTTCCATCGCCTGCTCGCCATCGAGTGCAGCGTTGATGGTGATGGGATTCCCTGCCAGCAGGAAGTGCTTCATGATCTCCGCCACCTTCACGCCGCTGATCTCCGACAGTTCCTTCACGGACACAGGATCAGGAACGCGGATCGGTCCCTGCGGCTTGGCGACAGTGCGGGTCGGCGCGGGACCTGTTGGGCGTCGCGGGGCACTGTGCCGCTTGAAGTACCCATCCGCGCCTTCCATCTGGCGCTTCTTCTCTTTGAGATCAAGATCGCGGAACTTGTCGCGCTGCCCCGAACCAGCGCGGCCCGATCGCCCGCTGTCCGCTGGTCGTCGCGTTCCGGCACCGCCTGCACCTGCGCCGCCAGGGCCCGGCGGTCCCCCCGGACGCACAATTCCCGCCCCGCCGCCGCCCATCGGGCTTCGACCAAAGGGCGGCCGTGATGGACCGAACGGACTCCGTGGGCGAGGCGTGGAAACCTGATCGGCTTGTTCCACGCGGATCACCTTGGGACCCGAGAGCGCGGTCTTCGCTGGCTGCTGCAACTGCTCTCCAAGATTGCGGGGGCGCACGGGTCTCGTGGGAACGTTCATGGGCGCCGGAACAATCGGCTTCGGCGGCGCCGGCGGTCGTGGCGGCGGAGCCGTCACGCGCGGCAGTGTTGGCGCGGCAGATCCCCCGCCGCCGCCTGCAGGAGGCGGACTTGGGCGTGCACCCAGAGGTGTACCTAGCTGACCGACGTTTGGACCCGTGGGCGGCACCTTCGCAGACACGGTCTTCGGCGCGGCTTGCGCCGGCGCTCCCGCAACGGGCGCTCGAGTCGTCGCAGCAGAGGCAGCAGGACCGACGGCGGGTGCCGCTGCAACGGATGTCCGCTTGCTCGGCGACGCGGGTGCGGTTGGCGCGGAAGCCGCAGTTGGCTCAACCCCACCGCCCGCCGCCGCGGCGGTCGAATCCGGATCCTCAACCTTCTTGCGCTTCTTCGGCGCAGCCCTCTTTGCCTTTTCGCGCAGCGCACTGACATCGACATGCTCGCTGGTCTCTGTCGCACTGGAAGTCGCCCCGCCACCGAACCATTCCTTGATCGTCTCCGCAAGACCGAGCGTCACGGTGGCTTGCGCCGTGGTCACTCCCTCGACACCCTCGCGCGCGCACTTCTCGATGATGTCCTTTGCGGAGATCCCGATGTCCTTTGCGATCTGGGTGATTCGAACTTTCTTGAGGGTCTTGGTTGCCACAACAGGCTCCGTGTCTTTCGTTCAGTCTTGCAGATCCGTCATGATTTCGATCTATTGCCGATCCTGGCGAACACCACTCTGATTCTCCTTCGGGTCAACTCTGGCTCGTTCCACCGCCACCGAGGATGCTGTCAGCCGCCGCTTCGCTCTGTGCGTCCGTCTCAACAACAGGCTCGTCCGCAGCGCCACCGCCGAGGACCGCATCAACGACGGCGCCTTCCTCTGCCTGCCGCGCTTCAGCCTCCGCACGCTCACGCTGCATTTCCTCGGCGACCACCTTCGCGCGCACCGTGCACGCATCGACCACCCGCAGTGCAAGTTCTTCGCTCATGCCGCACTCGTTGATGAGGCTCTGTTCGCCGATCTCTTCGACGTCAAACACACTGATCATGCCGAGCGCGCCCATGCGGTCGAGCATCTCATCGGTGACACCCTCCACTGCCTTGACCGCGCCCTGCAGCGTCTGCAACCCCTTCTCGAACTCGGGCGGTGTGAGGATGTCCACATCCCATCCCGTCAGCCGCGCCGCGAGGCGAACATTCTGCCCCCGGCGACCAATCGCCAGTGACAGTTGATCATCGCGCACGATGATCGTGGCACGACCGAGTTCGAAGCAGAGGCTCACTTCCTCGACCTCCGCTGGCTTCAGCGCGTTGGAGATGAGCACTTGGCTCGACTCGTTCCACCGCACGATGTCGATCTTCTCTCCACCAAGTTCATCCACGATGTTGCGGATCCGAGAACCGCGCACGCCCACGCATGCACCAACTGCGTCCACCTTCGAATCGACCGAGGACACGGCGATCTTGGTGCGGAAGCCAGGCTCGCGCGCCATTGCCTTGATCTCGATGGTGCGTTCAGCCACCTCGGGCACCTCCGACTCGAAGAGGCGGCGGATGAAGTCGGGATGCGCGCGGCTCATGACGATCTTCACCTGGCTGCCCGCGTCGCGGACATCGAGCAGGATGCATCGAACGCGGTCGCCCGGCTGAAACTGCTCGCCTGGGATCTGCTCGCTCTTGGGCATGAAGCCTTCGGTGCGGTCGACCTGCACGATGAGGGCGTTCCCCTCGTAGCGCAGCGCACTGCCCGTCACGAGTTCGCCTTGCCGCTTCGAGTACTCATCGAGCAGCGACACGCGCTCGTTCTCGCGGAAGCGCTGGATCATCACTTGCTTCGCCGTCTGCGCGGGAATGCGCCCGAGCTTCTCGAGCGGGATCATCTCGTGACCGCCATCCTCGAGATTTCGCCAGAGCGAGATCGTGCCCGTCTGGCGATCGATCGCGCAGCCGAACTCTTCGAGATTTTCCGAGTTGAAGTGCTTGCGGACGGCACTCACCATGGCTTGCTCAAGGTCTTGCACGAGCAACTCGCGGTCGATGTTCTTGTCGCGCGCCAGCGTGTCGAGGTGTCGGATCAGTTCGCTCATGGTGTCAGTCCTTTCAGGCTTCTGTCGAGATGTTGGGATGTACCGAGTTGTCGCCGCGAACACGAGACACAATCCTGACCAAACAAAAAGACCATGTTCGCCGCGGCGCGAACATGGCCCGTCCACAAACGGCGTTGTGCCACGGGGTCAGACCACGGTGGTCTCCTCACGGCACGACACCCCTGCTCCCGAAAGACGCAGATGGACGCGAAAACGCGTCATATGCGGCTTCCGACTGCCGATTCGACTCGATCCGAGAAAGAAAGGATGGAGGGTCGCATAGAGCAGCTGCACCTTGGGAACCTTGGGGGAACCGTGACGACCCAAAGCCGTACGGAGCCAAGATCCATTCAGGAAACGGAACGGACGGGCCTCCCAAAGTCGCCCTTGGGAGAACGGCAAGTATAGCGCAGCGCACCTGATTTCGCAAGCGATTTCGGCGAATGCGGGGCCATCTCCGTACACTCCGTTGAGATGCGCGCTTCACTGTGGATGCTGCCATGCATGGTGATTTTCGGCTGGGGGAACGCCCCCGCTGCGGCGCAGTCGCCCGACGATCCCGTGCGCGCGAGAGTCGTGCTCGCAGCGACAACGGTGGCCCCCGGAGCGGATCTTCCCGCCGCGATCGAGGTCTCCATCGCGCCGCGGTGGCACATGTGGACGCAGGCTGGCGCGACCGTGCCAGACGCTGCCATATTCGATGGCGCCGAGTGGACAACCGCCGAAGCGTCCGGCGTGGGCGGCGCGGTGCGCGCCGCGTCGGCCGCCACCGGCATGTGGATGACCGCACCGACGAATGCGTTCACGCCACTGCTTGCACAGTGGCCGAGGTCCCACCTTGTCACTGCCGATGTCGGCGATGGGCCGCAGAAGTACGCGGTCTTCGAGGGGACATTCGTCATCGGGGTGCCGCTTGCAATCGCAGCCGATGCCAGCGAAGGCGAGCACACGTTCACGCTGCGCTTGCGCTATCAAGCGTGCGATGCAACGACTTGCCTCGCGCCGACCGAAATCGACATGCCCGTCACATTGCGTGTGGCGGCTGGTGCGGCGATGCCTGCGCTCGATGCAGCACTTAAGGACTTTGACGCGAGCATCTTCGCAGCGCTCAACAGTGGCGGGGCCGGTCCGCGTCCGGTCCTGTTCGACTTCTTCGGTGCGACATTTTCCATTGATCCGACGGGCACCGGCTTCCTGCTCGTGCTTCTGATCGCTGCGCTCGGTGGAGCGCTGCTGAACTTCACGCCCTGCGTCCTGCCCGTGATTCCACTGAAGATCATGGGGCTCGCGCACAGCGCGGGCAATCGGCGGCGCTGTGTGATGCTTGGCGCGATGCTGTCGCTTGGCGTGATCGCATTCTGGGTGGGGCTTGGTGTTGCCGTGTCGCTCATCAGCGGATTCACGACATCGAGCCAACTTTTCCAGTATCCATGGTTCACCATCGGCGTTGGTGTCATCATCGCCGTGATGGCGATCGGCATGTGCGGGCTCTTTTCCGTGCGTTTGCCGCAGTCGGTCGCGGGCATCGACTTCCGTCACGACACACTGGCTGGCTCGTTCGGTTTCGGCATCATGACGGCAGTGCTCTCCACGCCGTGCACCGCACCGCTCATGGGAGCCGCCGCGGCATGGGCCGCCACGCAGCAGCCGTGGGTGGTGCTGCTGGTGTTTGGCGTCATCGGCAGCGGCATGGCGCTGCCGTACATGGTGCTCAGCGCGTTCCCGCAGCTCGTGCAGCGGGTCCCGCGCAGCGGTCCCGCGAGTGATCTGGTGAAGCAGGTCATGGGTCTGCTGCTGTTGGCTGCCGCCGCATACTTCATTGGCGCGGGTGCCGCGGGCATGCTCGCGGCGCCACCCGAGCCGCCGACGAAAGACTACTGGTGGTTCGTCGCGGCGCTCGGCATCGCGGCAGGCGGCTGGATGAGTGTGCGCACCTGGTGCATCACGCCGCGCATGCAGCCACGCCTCGTGTTCGG
Organism: Phycisphaerae bacterium; assembly: GCA_016873335.1. Classification (GTDB taxonomy): domain Bacteria; phylum Planctomycetota; class Phycisphaerae; order Phycisphaerales; family SM1A02; genus F1-60-MAGs104. The sequence continues at coordinate 48,143 of VGXN01000004.1, forward strand.
ATCACTTGGGCTTGGGATCGTGGTCGCGAGCGCTGCAATCGGCATTCAACTGACCGATGATGGCAAGATTCCGTGGGTGTACTTCACACCCGAGCGCCTCGCCGATGCGCAGGCACGCGGGGATGCGGTGGTGGTGGACTTCACCGCGGAGTGGTGTCTCAACTGCAAGACGCTCGAGAAGACGATCCTTGAAAGCGATGCGGTTGCGGCGCGGCTCAGCAGTGCCGGGGTCACGCCGATCAAGGTCGACTTCACAGGCGACAACCCGCAGGGACGCGCGCTCCTGAAGCGCTTTGATCGACTCACGATTCCGCTGCTTGTTGTCCTCTCGCCCAGCGGCGAAGAAGTATTCAAGAGCGACACCTACACGCCCGCGCAAGTGCTGCAGGCGATCGATGCCGCGCAGGGACAACCGCCTGCAACCGGCGCGACCGCAGCCGCGACTCAATCGCAGGGCTGACCCCTCACTTCGCGGGGTCGCCCTCGGCTGCACTCGGCAATCGCTCGGCTGCCTTCGCTGCACGCGACTCGACCTCCTGCCGTACCGAGTCGATCCGCCCAGGGCGGAACTGCCGCAGCGGATCCGCTGCGAATGACTCGTTGCACATCGCTGCCGCATCGAGCGCAGCGCGCGCGTCCTCAAACCGCCCCTGCGCGGCGAGCGCGCTGGCAAGACGCAGGTGACTATCGCAGTGTCGCGGATTTGCCACAAGAACGGCGCGCAGCGACTGCTCAAGCCGCACGGCAGCGGCACGGTCGCTCGGCGCCGCATCGAACGCATCGTTCGCAGCGAGCGATGCGAGCCGAAGTGCCGCGAAACGGCTCCACGCGGCATCCGCGGCGAGCGCCGCCCCCTCCTGCGCGCTCAAGCGAAGCTGCTCCTGCTCAATCGGAGCCGCCGTATCGCGAGCGGCGGTCAGCCACTGCTCCGAAGCGCACAACGCGAGTGAACGCCGCCGCGGCGAGTCCACGGATGCCGCTGCAAGCGCCTGCGCTGCATCGCGCCGCGCTGCCGCAAGCCGTTCACGGGACTTTGCCTGCGCCGCATCGAAGACCCGCTGCGCCGCGGCGACCGCGATGTCATCCTGACGCGTGAGCGCTGGAGCGGTCCACACCACCAGCCACACCGCCGCCGCGGCAGCACACGACGCCCACGCCGTGGAAGCGATCCACGACGCTCGGCGCGACTGAGGCGCATCTGGCGCATCTGGCGCAGGCGCGGCAGCGAGCACCAACCACGCCCAAAGCACGCTGCCTGGAAGCCAGAACACCATGTCGATCTGCCCGTGGGTCGCGACCACGCACGCCGCTGCGACTCCACCGACGGCAAGACCCGTGCGCCCGTGCGCATCGCCGCTGCCACCCTGATGCACTGTCGCCCACGCCGCTGCGACACCAGCGACCGCGCCTGCAGCCCGCCAGAGCCATGCGTCTCCACCGAGCGTTGGCGCTTCAAACAGCGCGGAGAGGATCACGCCAAACACGACACTCGCCAGCGCGATCTCACGCGCAATCCTGCCATCGCCGATCGCATCCGTCGTTCGCGGCATCCGTGTGCCGCCGTGCCACAGCAGGCACAGCATCGCTCCACCGAGCGCAAACCCACTCACGCCGAGCGCGGCGGCCCAGTCGGCAAGCGATCCATGCGCGCTCGTCACTTCCTCGACGGCACCGCTTGGTCGCATCTGCATGAACGCCGCCTGAAAGCCGGCGGGTCCGACGCCGACGAGGGGCGCATCCGCAAGCGTCCGCACCGCACCCACGAGATACTGCCAGCGGAACCAGAGACTCTGCTCGCCCCATCCCTCACCGACGAATCCGCGCACCACCAGTGCGAGCACAGCGGCGATTGGAAGGAACGCAAGTCCATGCGACCAGCGCTCCGATCGCCGAAGAAGAGCGCTCGCCACCGCGCCGATGGCGAGCGCACCGACGCCGCCCTTCGAGCCACTGGCCACGACCAGACCTGCGCACAAGAGCGCTGCCAGCGCAAGGAGCGCACGCACCGCCACACGCCCGCCGCCGAGGGCCGCGTTCGCCAGCAGTGTCGCCGTTGCTGCGGCAACAGTTGCAAAGACGTTTGCAAATCCAAACCAGCCCGTCGGCTCATTCTGCAGCAGCCTCCGTTCGTAGGTCAGCACTTCCGACGATCCAGGGAGCCACCCCTGAGCGCGGAGGAAGAACTCTCTCTGCTGCTCATAGAACGCCAATGTCGCCTGATGCTCGGCGGTCATCTGCACGAGCCCACGGACCGCGAGCGCAACCCCGATGCCTGCCAGAGCTGCGAGGAGCGCACGGCGCATCAGCCCCGACCGATCGCGCAAGCAAAATCCGCATACGCCAAGCGCTGCGGCGGTGGACGCGATCCATGTCGTGCAGCGCCACATCTGTTCGACATCCTGCATCGCATGCGCGGCAGCCACTGCGCACGGCACCATGCACGCGCTCGCCATCCACGTCCACCAGCGCGGGAGAAGCGCGCGGTCCATCGCGCAGCGCACGAGCAGCCACGCCGCTGCCGCAAACGCGACCGCATCGAGCAGCACGCTCTGCGCGGGCGTGCCGCCCACGAAGACATCAGGCTGCTGCGCGGGATCCATGTCGAAGACAGGGAGCGCGGCGAATGCGATCATGCACCGCGCGGCGGCGACCGCCAAGACGGCGCCGAGCGCCACGCGGTCACTGACAGGTGTGACAGGCTGCGACACGCGGCTGCTATCGTAGGGAAATGCAGGACGCATCCGCGCGAAGGGCCGTCACGGTCTACTGTGCCAGCGCGCGCGGCGCGAATGCGGTGCACCTCGCGGCCGCTGCGGCGTTCGGGCGCGCCCTTGCCGAGGCGAACTTCCATCTCGTCTACGGCGGCGGTGGGATCGGCCTGATGGGCGAACTCGCGCGCTCCGCGCAGCGGCATGGCGCGCATGTCACGGGCATCATCACCGAACAGTTTCTTTCGCTCGAACAGGGCTGGACGGGCTGCGACGAGTTGGTTGTCGTCGGATCGATGCACGAACGAAAGCAGCGCATGGAGGACCTCGGCAGCGCATTCGCCGTGCTCGCCGGCGGACTTGGTACATGGGAAGAGTTCTTCGACACGCTCGTGGGTCGTGTCATCGGGCGACACACCAAGCCGATCGGCATCCTCAACACGGACGGTTTCGCAGAGCCGCTGCGACAACTGATCTCGCACGGCGTCGAGCAGGGCTTCGTGCGTCATGCGGCGCTCGATCTCCTGCTCGTGCATGATGAGCCGACCAGTTTGGTTGAACAACTTGCGCGCGCGCTTGCCGCGACCGATCCACTCCCCCATGATCCGCAGCGGATGCTGCCGATGCATGGTCCGCATGAGGGGCGCGGATGAACGCCCCCGCTGCCGACGGTGGCGCTCATGAGGGCGTCCATGAGGGCGCGCCCATCGGTCTGATCGCCGGCAGTGGCGTGCTGCCGCTCCTCGTCGCGCAGGGCATTCGGGCGGCTGGTCGCCGAGTCGCGTGCGTCGGGCTGCACGATCACTTCCACGCGGAACTGCCGCACCACTGCGACTCCTTCCACCGCGCGGGTGTTCTGCAGATTGGGCGGTGGATCCGCCTGTTGCGCGCCTCGGGCGCACGAGACGCCGTCCTGATCGGACGCGTGAAGAAGGCCACGATGTACCGCCCGCTGCAACTGCTGCGCCAAATGCCCGACCTCCGCACGGTGCTGCTCTACTATCACAGGCTGCGTTTCGATCGGCGAAGTCCTGCACTGCTGGCGGCGGTCGCCGAGGAACTTGCCGCATCGGGCGTGCATCTGATGGACTCCACGCGCTTCATTCCAGATCACATCGCCACCGAAGGTGTCATGGGTCGCACGACACCGTCGGCGGCGCAGCAGCGCGACATCGACTTTGGCTGGCCGATCCTTCGCTCGGTCGCCAACCTCGGCATCGGACAGGCGATCACCGTGCGCGACTGTGATGTGATCGCCGTCGAGGCGATGGAGGGCACCGACGCGACCATCGATCGCACCGCCGCGATCTGCAAGCGCGCCGGCTGGACGATGCTGAAGACCACGCACGACAGCCATGACTTGCGCGCCGATGTGCCCACCGTTGGCGTGCAGACGGTGGAACGCATCGCCGCTGCGGGCGGTCGTGTGCTTGTGCTCGGCGCTGGGCGCGTCATCATGCTCGAACGCGACCGCGTGATCGCCGCGGCGGACCGCCTGGGCGTTGCGCTCGTCGGCATCCGAGGCACTGGGCACGATCCGAAACTGCTGTGAGCGATCCACCGTCTGTCCGCTTCGTCTCGCGCGCGGGGTTCAAGTTGCAGCATGCGCTCGAGATCTTCGGCGTTCCCGTGGAGGGGCTCGATTGTGCCGATTTCGGCTGCAATGCCGGGGGTTTCACCGATTGCCTGCTGCAGCGCGGTGCTCGCCGCGTGACGGCGATCGACACGGGCTACGGCATGCTCGATTGGCGACTGCGCAACGACTCCCGCGTCGATGTGCAGGAGCGCACGAACGCGCTGCACGCGCCGCCACCGAGCGGCGGGGTCGATCTCGTGGTGATGGATCTCGCGTGGACATGTCAGCGCCACTCGGTGCCCGCGGCGCTGCGATGGCTGCGCCCGAATGGTCGCATCATCACGCTCATCAAGCCCCACTATGAGTCGCAGGGCGGCGAGCGAAAGGCACTTGTGAAGGGTGCGCTCCCGCCTGAGGTCGCGGCGGCGGTCGTGGCGCGCGTCCTCGGATCGATGCCTGAACTCGGCGCACAGGTGCTCGCGGATTCACCGAGCCCCGTCATCGGGGGAGGGGGCAACAGCGAGCATCTCGCCCTGCTTTCGAGGTGCTGAACGCCCACGCCGAAGATGGTGTTTCGCCCGATGAAAGTGCGTCATTTTGGAGCCCGATTCGCCACCTGAAATCGCCTCCTTCGGGTAGAATTTCAGGCTTCCTGTGAGCAGCACGAATACTCCCTCTCCCGACCCGTCGTCCACGCTCGGACTGGTGATCGACAAGACGATCGACCGCGAACTTCATGAGTCGTACCTCGTCTATGCGATGAGCACGATCATGGACCGCGCGCTCCCCGATGTGCGCGATGGACTGAAGCCTTCGCAGCGGCGCATCCTCGTCGCGATGAATGATCTGAACCTGACGCCGGGGCGCAAGCAGATCAAGTGCGCAAAGATCTGCGGCGATACGAGCGGCAACTACCACCCGCACGGCGAATCGGTCATCTACCCCACGCTCGTGAACCTCGGACAGGCATGGAAGACCCGCGCGCTGCTCGTCGACAAGCAGGGCAACTTCGGCTCGATCGAAGGCGATCCGCCCGCTGCGATGCGTTACACCGAAGCGCGCATGACGGGCGTCGCCGTGGCGATGCTCGAGGATCTCGACAAGGGAACCGTCGATTTCCGTCCCAATTACGACGATCGGCTCATGGAGCCGATCGTGCTGCCCGGCAAGTTCCCCAACCTGCTGGTGAACGGCTCTTCGGGCATCGCCGTCGGCATGGCGAGTTCGATGGCCCCGCACAATCTCACCGAGATTGCGAAAGCCATCGCCGCGACGATCGACAACCCATCGATCGGTCTCGAAGGGCTCATGGCGATCGTGCAGGGACCGGACTTCCCAACGGGCGGAACGATCGTCGGACGACGCGGCATCATCGAGGCGTATGCGACGGGTCGCGGTCGCCTCACGGTGCGCGGCAAGGTGCGCCACGAGACGCGCGATGGACGCGCGGTGCTCCTGATCGAGGAGATCCCCTACCAAGTCGTGCAGAGCGCGCTGATCGAGAAGATCGTCGAGGCAAAGAAGGAAGACCGTATCCCCGACATTTCCGATGTGCGCAACCACAGCGGTCGCGACGCGCAGACGCGCATCCTTGTGGTGCTGCGCAAGGGCGCGGATCCTGCCGTGGTGGAGCGACAGCTCTACGAGTTCACGCCGCTGCAGACCACCTACAGCATCATGAACATCACGCTGGTGAACGGTCAGCCGAGAACGCTGCCATTCACCAGCCTGATTGGCTGCTACATCGATCATCGGCGCGACGTGATTCGCCGCCGCACCGAGTTCCTGCTGCGGCAGGCGCGCCAGCAGGCGCACAAGCTGGAGGGCTTGGTGTACGCCGTATGCGACATCGATGCGGTGATTGCGATCATCCGTGGCTCACACACGCGCGAAGAGGCGATCGAGGCGCTCCTCGCGCGCGCGTTCCGCATCGCACCCGACCATCCGAACGCCCCGCTCGTCCCGAAGCGAATCGCCGAGGCATCCCGCCGCGGCGACGGCGCGCGACTGACGCGCGTGCAGGCGGAAGCGATCGGCGCGCTGCGCCTGATCCAACTCGTCGGACTCGAGATCGAGCGTCTGGCGCGGGAGTTCACTGACCTGCTCGCGGAGATTGACCGCCTCGAGGCGCTGTTGGCGGACGACAGGCTGATCCTGCAGATCATCCGCGCCGATGTGCTGCAGTTGGCGGAGCGCTTTGGCGACGCGCGCCGCACCACGATCGAGGCGGGCGAAGCCGACGACTTCAACCTCGCGGAACTCATCCAAGAGCATGATGTGGCGGTGACCGTCTCACACGAGGGGTTCGTGAAGCGGTTGCCCGTGGACACGTTCCGCACGCAAGGGCGCGGCGGCATCGGCATCCGCGGATCCGATGCGAAGGACGGCGACTACATCGAACGCGTCTTCATCGCGAGCACGCACAATGACCTCCTGTGCTTCACGAACACGGGACGCGTCTACCGCACGAAGGTCTGGCAGATCCCCGAAATGTCCCGCACCTCGAAGGGGCGCTCGGTGCAGAATGTGATCGAACTGAAGGCGGGCGAGCACGTGGTGGCCTACCTGCCGATCCGCGACTTCGAGGCGCGCGAGGACTACCTCTTCTTCGCCACAGCGAACGGGCGCGTGAAGCGTTCCTCGTTGAAGGACTACCGCAATGTTCACCGCACAGGCATCATTGCCGTGCGGCTCAATGAAGGCGACCGCCTCGTGAATGTCGTCGAGACTTCCGGGCAGGACCACATCCTGCTTGCGACAGCCGAGGGCATGGCGATCCGCTTTGATGAGAACGATGCCCGCGTCATGGGGCGCGACACCGCGGGCGTCGCGGGCATCGATCTTGCCGATGGCGATGAACTGGTCGGACTTGTGCGCTGTGACGACACGGCACAGCTGTTCACCTGCACGGAGCATGGTTTCGGCAAGCGAACGGACATGACCGAGTATCTCGTCCATCAGGATGACGGACAAACGCGCGCGCAGTCGCGCGGCGGCAAAGGGCGAATCGACATCAAGACCGATGAGCGGAATGGTCGAGTCGTTGCCGTGCATCCGATCCACGAAGATGACGATTTGATGTTCGTCTCGAAGGGCGGCATGGTGGTCCGCATCCGTGCTGCCGATGTGCGGCTCGTCGGTCGGAACACGCTGGGAGTTCGCGTGGTCAAGTTGCAGGATGACGATGCCCTCGTCGGTGCGGCGCGCTTCGACCGCGCGGATGAGCCGCCGCAGGACGCGAACGCGGCGTCCGCCGGGAGCTTGTCGAACACCCCAACCGCAGGGTTGCCCCCAACAAGGGCGGATGGTCCGTCCGCCAACGGAGCGTGACTCGACTCAACGGCTGGGTCCGAGCGGACTCGGGTGGTAGCATCGCGCCATGGCGCTGAATGAATGGTCTGAAACGGTTCTTGTCGGTGAGTTGTCGGACGAACCTGGTCTCACGGACGATCTGCAACTGCTCTTGCAACGGTCGGAGGGCAAGTCGAAGGACTTCCATGTGATCCTCGACTTCTCAAGCGTCACCTACCTCAACTCCTCGAATCTCGCGCAGATCCTGCAGCTTCGGAAGGTGCTTGCGGCGTCCAAGTCCACACTGCATTTGTGTGGTGTCAAGGATGGCGTGTGGAGCATCCTGCTGATGACGGGACTCGATCGACTTTTCAAGTTCACCGACGACCTGCCCACGGCGCTTGCCGCCGCGCAGACAGGCGCCTAGTCACCCCAAAGCCTCCCACACGCGCTCAAGCGCGGACTCACCCGTTCCATGCGCATCCGCCGAACAGCACACGAACCGCGGATCGAACTCATCCCGCTCATCGATGTGATGATGTTCCTGCTGTCGTTCTTCATCTACTCGCAGGCGCTCGCCGTGCGTGTGAGCGTCATCCCGATGGAACTGCGCAAGTTCCAGAGTGGACAGGCGGCGAAGCCCGCTCCAGCCGCCACCATTTCGATCGCACTCGACGGCAAGCTCTTCTACAACCGCGTGCCGTGCGCGCTCACGGAACTTGCAGGGCGCGTGGCGGAATCAAAGCAAGAGGATCCCAAGACGGTCATCTACATCGCCGTTGCGGATGGTCAAGGAACGATTGACCGCGCGCCGCTGATGCAGGCGGTCTGGGACAAGCTGCGCGGCTGCGGGCTTTCCGTCAACTTCGTTGGCAAGCCCATGGAGTCCGATGACAAGTCGCCGACTGGACCACCGACTGCGCCGCCAGCGCCACAGCCAGCGCCACAGCCAGCGCCCGCAACGACGGCACCAACACCGTGAACGAGGCTCGCCACGAGAACGCGCCGCTGTTCTTCGGTTTCGTCATCGCCATCCTGCTGCATCTTCTCGTTGCAGTGCCTGCACTGCAGGCATCTTGGGGTGTCGGCGGCGCAAGTCCGCTGAACTCGTCACTCGATGGTTCGAGCATGTCCGAGCAGAAGTTGCGCGAGCGACTTGCGAAGGCGCTGCAGGAAGAACTGGAACGCGCGGCGCGCGAGCAGGAGAACGAAGTGGTCCCTGGTATGGAGAAGGGCTCCGACGAGGGGATGACGTGGATCGGGTACGAGGAGTACCAGCAGCATCTCGCTGCGCACGGCGAGACCGATCAGGCGGCGTTCACTGAAAAGGACGCGGGCGGTGGCGGCGCGCCGCAGGCAGGCGAGCAAGCATCCGGTGCACAATCCGCGGAGCCACCTCCGTCGGCGCCGGCACAGACGCAGCCGCCCGCGCAACTGACGCAGCCCACACCTCCCGTCGAAGCGGTGTCCGCGGCCAGCCCGCGCCCATCGCCCGAGCCATCGGACACGAAGGGGTTCGAGCCGCAGCCCACGGCGGACAATCTGCCGCCGACTGCACCCGATGGCACGGATGCGGTCTTGCCCCCCGCGCTGCGCCGCGAGGAAACGCAAACGAATTCAACCGCGCAGTTACCCCCGACTGCACCAAAGCGCGACGACGCGATGCCAGAGCCAGTACCCCGCCCCGAAACGCCGCCTGCAACCGCACTTCCGCCAGCGACCGCTCCGCAGGTACCGCAACCGCAGGCACCGCAACAACCGACATCACAGTCGCCCACCCAGCCTGCACCGCAGACACCAACCCAGCAGCCGGCGACCTCTCCATCGGTTGCGCCAGCGGCTGGGCTTCCCGGCAGCGTCGGTCCGGGGCAGAGTCAAGGGGAACGCTCCGACCGCGAGTCGGATGCCACGAGCATCGCCGATGTACCGCCATCACTCTGGAAGAATGGCAAGCCGCTCGCACGCAAGGGACTCGAGATCAAGACCAAGAAGCCCGCGCTGCCGATCCTGACGCAGTTGACGACACGACCTGGGAATCCCATCTGCGAGATCCTGTTCGGCAAGGACGGCGTTCCCGTCTCGTGCAAGGTGCTGCTGTCGAGCGGCTACCCAGATGTCGATGGACCGGTCTTGGATGCGCTGTACCGCTGGCGCGCGAAGGGATCACAACTCGACAAACTTGCGCCCGGGAAGACGCTCACCTTCCGTGTGCGTTTCATCCTCAACTAGATACGCAACGGGTTTCGCGCAGTCCGGTCATCGCTGCAGACGGCTGCGCCACAGTCCGAGCGACGCATCATCGGTCAGGTCGTACCACAGCGGCGTGACCGTCACGAAGCGGTCCATGAGCGCCTCGACATCGCTGCCTTCCGCAGTGTGGACGAACTCCATGCCGCTGCCACACGGCCAGTAGTAGGTACGACCATCGGGCGCCTCGCGCCGCTCGTGGCGGTCGATGCCGGCAGCGGTGTTCATGCGAACCACCTTGATCTGCGGCATCGGCGCATCGGGCGTTTCGGTCCGCGGAACATTGATCGACACCACGCGGTGCGCGTCGAGCGGATGCTCGAGCACGCGGTCGATCGCGGCGCGCGCGATCTGCGCAGCACGCCGCCACTCGATCCTCGAGAAGTCGCCAAGATGCAGGCTGACCGCGATCGCAGGCACACCGAGAAAGGCGGCCTCGATCGCGGCAGCCACAGTGCCCGAGTAAATGACGTTGATCCCGACATTCGCGCCGCCGTTCATGCCGCTGATGACAAGGTCGGGTGCAGTGCCCGCACCGAAACGCTCGGGCCAAATCGTTCGAAGCCCAAGCTTCACGCAGTCCGCTGGGGTTCCATCGACCGCGATGCCGCGGAATGTGTCGGTCACCGCCACCTCGCGCGTCATCAGCGCGCGGTGGAAGGTGATGCCGTGGCTCATGGCGGACTGCACGCCCGCAGGCGCAACGGTGAAGATTTCGCCCAGCGATGCGATCTCGCGGTGCAGCGCCTCGATGCCTTGCGCTTCGATTCCATCGTCGTTGGTGAGGAGGATTCGCATGGGAACCTCGTGAGCATAGGCAGGGAACGCTGCCGCCGCAGGTGTGCGCGCTCGCGACGCGTCAGTCGCGCACGGGTGTCAGCACATAGTCGCGCCCGCCCCAGCGTACGGGTTTGCCCGCCACAAGATCACGCGCAGCTTGCCACATGATGCCGGCCACTGCGATGGAGCCGTGCGCACAGGTCAGCGCGGCGAGGCGCGGGACACCGATGAGCGCAAAGATGTGCATCAAGGTTGCCTGCTGCATGCAGAGCGCGAACGCACCGCAGCCAATGCCCGCCCAACCGAGTGGCGCATCACCGCTTCGCAGCGCGATGATGCCGCAGCCGAGACTGAACCACGCGGCCATGAAGACGCCGGCGCCCGCGAGGAGGCACTCCGTGGCGTAGCGCCGAAGTTTGTACGGCCGTCGCCGCGACGCCTCGATGAAGATGCGCCGCCAACCATGACGGAACTGCTTGTAGGTCTCGTACATGCGCACGTGCAGCATGTCATCGGCGACGAAGAGCCCCGCGCGCAGGTGCGCCACTTGCACCGCTGCTCTGGCAAACGCCAGATCCTCGAGCAGATCGTCCTTCACCGCCGCGTGACCGCCGATCGCGTCGTATCCCTCGCGTGTGAACAGCATGAACTGCCCATTGGCGAAGGGGCGTGGATGCGCCGCGTCATTCGCCCGCGCAATGGGGAAGAGTTTCATCAGTTCCATCGCAGCCATCGGCTGCACGGTCGCCTCGAACAGATGGCGGATGCTCACACCAGGCAGCGCCGACAGCAGCGACAGTCCGCGATCTTCGAGCAGCGCGACAGACGCTCGCACGAGCAGCGGATCGAACAGCGTGTCCGCGTCGGTGAACAGCAGGCGTTCACCTGTGGCTGCGGCGGCGCCCACCGCAGCAGCGTTGCACTTGCCGGCCCAGTCCGGGGGGCAGGAGTCGTTCTCGATGATCCGAAGTGAAACGCCGCGGCGCGAGGCATCGGGATGCCGAGCCCACTCGCGCTCGAGTGCGGCGCGCGAAGCATCGGTGCAGCGATCGAGCACGAAGATCACCTCGAGGGCTGCGGGGTAGGACTGTGCCACAAGGCTTCGCAGCAGCTCGGGGGCGTGCTGCTCCTCATTGTGGGCAGGAACAACCACAGAAACAGTCGGCCACACATCGAGAGGCAGGTCGATCCCGCTGCGCATGTTGGGGCGTCCGCTGCGGTCGCGGTGGACACGCCAGCGCACGATCAGCCAGTAGAAGCCGCCCGCGGCAGACATCGCGGCGAAAATCCAGACGGAAACCACCAGCATCCCGCAGAGGCTACCCCCGACCGCTCTCCGTCGGCGGAGTACGCTTGGGCGTTCCCGATGCCGACATTCACGCGCAGTCAGGCGGCAGACTACGACCGCCAGTGCAGCACGCACTGGGCGATCCCGTCGCTCGCACTCATGGCGCACGCATCAGCAGAGTGCGCGCTCGCGGTGCTCCGCACGCTCTCGGCACCGCCGCCGCGCGTGCTTGTCCTGTGCGGCCCCGGCAACAACGGCGGTGACGGGTACGCGGTCGCGCGCGCACTGCATTCGCACGGTGTCGTGGCTCGCGCGTGCGCAGTGCTGCCGCCCACAGCCGGCAGCGATGCGGCGGTGATGTACGAGGCCGCGCGTCGGCTCGATCTGCTTCTGCCGTGGGCTGCATGCGAGTCGTGGTCCTCCCCGCCCGACTGCGTGCTGGTCGATTCGCTCCTCGGCACTGGGATTTCGCGTGCGCCCGAGGGCGAACTGCGCGCTGCCGTGCGCTGGCTGAACAGCCGCCGAGCTTCGGGCGCGGAGGTGATCGCCATCGATGTGCCGAGCGGTCTCGATGCGGACTCCGGAGAACCCTTCGCGGGCGGCGACGCCGTCCACGCATCACGCACACTGACCATGGTCGCCATGAAGTCAGGCTTCGCCGCGCCCAGTGCCAGGAAGTTTGTCGGCGCTGTCGAGGTGCTGTCGATTGGAGGTCCACCACTCGACCGCGTTTCGCCCGCCTGTTGACCCCACCGTGTACGCATCCCTCGTCTCCAATCGCTATCTGACATCACGGCTGATCCCCGTGATCGCCGTCGCCGCGGTCGCGCTCTGCGTGGCGCTCGTGATCACGGTCGTGTCCGTGATGAGCGGGTTCCTCGACATGTTGAAGGCATCCGGACGCAGCATCGTGGGCGATGTGATCGTGTCATCGGGGATCGGCGGCATGCCGTACGCCGAAGAGCTGCTCGCGGAACTGCGCGCGCTTCCCGAAGTCGCGGGCGCGACGCCGCTGATCGACACCATCGGGCTGCTCCGCATGCCCTATCCCGCAGGTCCACAGAAGGAGACCGCACATGTGCAGGTGTGGGCGGTCGATCCCGCTTCTCTTGCAGGCGTCACGGACTTCGCCGATGACCTCTACTGGCGTGCGCCAAAGGATGCGGCTGCCGCAGACGCGATGGCACCCGACGATCCGCGCCGTGCGCTCGATCCAACCATCCTTGAGGATGGCAAGCGGCTGCTGCAGTCGAGCACCAACACCCCAGGCATCGCACTTGGCATGCATGTGTCCGTCGGAAACGCCCGTCAGCGCGATGGTTCCTACTTGCCTCGGTATGGGTGGTTCATGCCCGGGCTGGAGGTCACCCTGACGGTGGTACCCGTCTCAGGGAAGGGCAAGATCGCCGAGCCGCGGGAGCAGATTTTTCCCGTCGTCAACGAAGTGCAGACGGGACTTTTCGAAGTCGACCGCAATCGTGTCTACATCCCGCTGCAGGAGGGACAGCGACTGCTTCGACTCGATGAGGCACCGCTGTACGACTTGACGGCGGATCCCGACGCTTCGGGCAATTACCCCGTGATCGGGCGGACACCGGCGCGCGTCACCAAACTGCTGCTGCGTGCGAAGCCGGGGTGCTCGGCGGATGCGCTGCGGGATCGCGTGCAGGCCACGTACGACGCGTTCGCAGACCGCATCGAAGCGGACCGCTCGCGGACCGCCTCCATGCCTCGCTTCGTGCAGGTCTTGACGTGGGAGCAGCAGCTGCGCGATCTGATCATCCCAGTCGAGAAGGAGCGAGAGATGATGCGCGTGCTGTTCTCGCTGATCTATCTCGTGTGCGCTGGGCTGATCCTGTCGATCTTCTGGGCGATCGTCGTTGAAAAGACACGCGACATCGGCATTCTCCGAAGCGTTGGCGCATCGCGCACGGGTGTCATGTGGATTTTCCTGCGCTATGGACTGATCATCGGAACGCTTGGAAGTGCGCTCGGCGTTCTGTTGGCCTGGGCGATCGTCACGAATGTGAATCCGATCCATGAAGCAATCGGCAGCGACGCGCCGCTTGCAATCCGCGTCACCGCATGGTGTCTTGCATCGGCATGCGCCGTTGGGCTCTGTGTGACGGCGCTGCGTCGAAAGTTCCTGCCCACACTGCTTTGGACACTGGGCACGATCGTGTTGAGCGCAGCCGCGCTCGGTCTGACCTTGCACCACGGGACACTGATTTGGGATCCGAGCATCTACTACTTCACGCTCGTGCCCGACAAGGTGGATTGGTGGGCGGCTGGAACGACCGCCGTGGGTGGCGTGCTCTTCAGTGTGATTGGTTCCGCGATTCCTGCGGCAAAGGCTGCGGACATCGACCCTGTGGAGGCACTTCGCTATGGCTGATCTGCCGCTGCTCGACGCGCGCGACGTGCACAAGACCTACCGCTTCGGCGCGCTCGGCGTCGAAGTTCTGCGTGGCGTCAACTTGGCGGTGCGCAGCGGCGAGTGGCTCGCGATACTCGGCTCATCCGGGTCGGGCAAGAGCACGCTGATGCACCTGCTCGGCGGTCTCGATCGCCCCGATGCTGGGCAAGGTGAAATCCACTTCCGTGGGGAACCCATCTCCCTGCAGCCTGGTTCGGCACTCGACCGTTACCGCAACCGTGACATCGGATTCGTCTTTCAGTTCTATCACCTGCTGCCGGAGTTGAATGTTCTGGAGAACACCCTGCTGCCGGCGCTCGTCTTCGGCGCGCGCTCGGAGGGACGCACGGCCGTTCGCCAAGACGCAGAAGCCTTGCTTGGCGCCTTCGGTCTCGGTCATCGCTTGACGCACCGCCCGTCGCAACTCTCGGGTGGTGAACGCCAACGCGTGGCGATCGCACGTGCGCTGATCAATCGCCCCGCCGTGCTGCTGGCTGACGAACCGACAGGCAATCTGGATGCCGCGACGGGAGCGGGCATCCTCGACCTCCTCGCCGAACGGCACAAGCAAGGCCTGACCATCGTCATGGTGACCCACGACCACGAGGTCGCCGCCCGAGCAACTCGGCAGATTCGCCTGTTGAATGGCACGACCGAAACGCCAGACGCCACCTGAGCGAAAACGCCGCCTCGGACGCTCCATACTCTCGCAAACCACGGGTTGGACGGATTTTGGCACTTGTTTTGCTGGTGCACCGCACCCGCTTCTCCCCAACTTTGTGTCCAAGAATCTCTGCGGCACGGGTTGAGTGTCGGGCGGGCGAATCCGATAGTTCATTGGCAGCGTTGTGCTGCTGATGAGTGCCGCCTGCTGGGAGTCGTTCGGCGGCATGAGGTTGAGGGTCGTAGGATCAGCGATTCACCAACAGGAGGTTCCCCATGTTTGAACGACTGACCGATCGCGCACGCAAGGTCATGGCGCTCGCCAATCAAGAGGCGCAGCGTTTCAACCATGAGTACATCGGCACCGAGCACATTCTGCTGGGACTCGTGAAGGAGGCATCTGGTGTCGGCGCCAATGTGCTGAAGAATCTCGGCATCGATCTGCGCAAAGTGCGGCTTGAAGTCGAGAAACTCGTCAAGAGCGGTCCCGAGATGGTGACCATGGGCAAATTGCCGCAGACCCCGCGCGCGAAGAAGGTGCTCGAATACGCGATCGAGGAAGCGCGCAATCTGAATCACAATTATGTCGGCACAGAGCATCTGCTGCTCGGTCTGCTGCGCGAGCAGGATGGCGTGGCTGCACAAGTGCTTGTGAACCTTGGACTGAAGTTGGAGGACGTCCGTGAGGAGGTTCTCAACCTGCTTGGTGCGGGCGGCGAGAGTGAAGAAGAGACGCCGCAGGGGCAGCAAGAAGCGGGAGCGGGCGAGGCGGGACCAGGCGAACGGGAGCCGGGCGTGCGGCGTGCGACCAAGAGCAAGACCCCTGCCCTCGACTCCTTCGGTCGCGACCTGACCGAACTCGCCCGCAACGGCGAACTCGATCCGGTCATCGGACGCCATCAGGAAATCGAGCGGCTCATCCAAGTGCTCTGCCGTCGAACCAAGAACAATCCGGTGTTGCTTGGTGAAGCGGGCGTCGGAAAGACGGCGATTGCCGAGGGTCTTGCGCAGGCCATCATCGCGCAAGAGGTGCCTGATCTGCTTTTTGAGAAGCGGCTTGTGGTGCTCGATCTCGCGGCGATGGTCGCGGGCACCAAGTACCGCGGTCAGTTCGAGGAGCGCATCAAGGCGGTCATGAACGAAGTGCGCCGCGCCAAGAATGTGATCCTCTTCATCGATGAGTTGCACACGCTTGTCGGCGCCGGTGGCGCCGAGGGTGCGATCGATGCGTCCAATGTGCTCAAGCCGGCGCTGTCGCGCGGCGAGATCCAGTGCGTTGGCGCCACGACCTTCGACGAGTACCGCAAGTACATCGAGAAGGATGCGGCACTGGAGCGGCGATTTCAGTCGATCGCAGTCGAGCCACCATCGGCGGCGCAGACCCTCGAGATCCTCAAGGGCCTGCGCGACAGATACGGATCCCACCACCGCGTGCGGTACACGGACGAGGCACTGAGGGCGGCGGTCGAACTCTCGGGTCGTTACATCACCGGGCGCGTTCAACCGGACAAGTCGATCGATGTGATCGACGAAGCGGGTGCACGCCTTCGCCTGAAGAGCATGACCAAGCCACCTGATCTGACCGAACTTGAGGAGCGCGTGGAGCGCCTCGCGATCGAGAAGGATG